>JAHECY010000045.1 GCA_024641505.1 Gammaproteobacteria bacterium | reverse complement strand
GGAACCGACGAGGCGGGCGCTGCCGCTGGCCGCGTTGTAAACCGTGTAACGGCCATCGCTTGGCGCCAAAGCGATCAGCAGGGTGGCGTCGGCATTGAACAGGGTGGCCAGCAACACCGGTTGACTGTCGGCGGACACGCCGGCGACGGGCAAGGTATCCGCCCAGGGAACGGTCATCACTTCCTGCTGCCACAGGTTGTTGCCCAACGCGCGTACCACCTCGAAGCTGCGGCCGTCGGGCGCCGCCACACTGTACGCGACGTGGTTGTCGGCGCTGGCCGCGTGGGCGTAGCTGCCGTGCAGCGGGAAATCACGGCGCGCCGTGCCGGCAAGTACGGTAATCGATTGTGCGGCAAATAAGCTGGCGCCCTGGAAATCGGGATGCGCCACGGCGAATTCAAATCCCGGCAGGTAGGCGCCCCACAGTTCGGCCGGCGTGACGGGATCGATGATACTCAAACGACCGGCCTGTTTGCTGTAACTGATCATTCTGGAGCTGGTGTGTAAAATACCGCCAGTGAAGGCGATCTTGGCGACAGGATTGAGGGTGCCCAGGTCCGGTGACAGGGTATCCTGATTTGTCTTCGTATCCCCCTCACTGCCGCACGCCTGTAACGCCAGAGCGCAGCAAACAATTATGAAAGACATTGGAAGGTGAGTATTCATTGCAGACTCCGCGCGCGCCAGCCAAATCGGTATTCCAGGCCCAGACCCAGCCAGTGCCGGTCACCATTGACCGTGCCAAGGGTGTTGAGTCGCCAGGCGGTTTTTTTCATGCCGGTATTCAGCACCAGTGACAAGTCATATCCCAACTCATAGCTGGCGGCCAACGTCACGCCACTGGACCACGCGTCATCCTGGAAACGCAGCGCATCTCCGTTGCTGCGATCCCGAAGTTTGACATCGATGTGTTCGCTGCCGGCTTCCAGTGCGCCGGTGACGGCGAAACGAGATATCGGCAGACGGTAGCTGACCTGGAACAGCGTTGACCATAATGCCGCGTCCGATCGAATTAGCGGCGCGATGTTGTTGCCGGCGGGCGCAATGTATTCACTGGCGATGCCCGCCGTCACCCGGCCCGCGGCATAACCCGCGCCCAGCTCGCTGGCAGTGCTGTAACGATTACCGGTGAGCCTGCGCCACGCCTGGTTCTGCCACAAGTAGCGCCGGTGGTTCATGCTGAACGCCAGCGGCCGTTCGGTCATGACTTGTTCCAGTGTCAGAATATCGCCTGGGGCGGCTGTAACGAAGTAGCTTGCCAGTGGTTCCCGAGCATCCGGCGCGAACAGGCTGATGCGGCTGCCCTGGGCATTCAAGGGAAAGGCGAAAGGCAGAACGCCCTTGGCGTTGCCGTCTACCAGTACCTGGAAACCCGCCAGGCGCTCATCGTAGGCTTCAAGTACCGGTAAACCGGTGCGTTCCTTGCGGCCCACCAGGTTGATGTCGGCATCACCAATGAAGCGGGCATGGGCGGTGGGACGTTGCCGTCCCTGGGTAAACGCCCAGGTTTTCTCTTTGGCGTAGTCGTGCGCTTCCAGAGCGGAAACGACACCGTCCCGGTTGCGGTCATAGGTGGCAAGCGCTTCCACGAGAAAATAGGTATAGATATCGCCTTGTAAGCCGTCATCCTCACGCGCCGCTTCGCCTTGGGCGGCAGCCGCCAGTATCAGGGAACCTTCCGACGCTTCCGCCAGGGGTGCCAGTTTCCCTTTGCGGCTCTGCACCAGCTTCAGCACGGATTGCGGTAGTTGTGATTTACCTTCCCCGGAATGGCAGGTCGCAAAAATCAACAGCTTTTTTCGTGCTGGTAAACGGTCGAGCCAGTCCTGTAGCGTGTGGTGCAGCAGTCCGGTGGCATGCAATCGGGTGTGATCGGTGTCGTTGACCACGGTGATCCGTTCCAGGGCGCCGGCAGAATCCGGCGCCAATGTGCCATGGGAAGAAATATAAAGAATCACGGTGTCGGCGCTGGTGGCTTGTTGCGCCACGTCATTCAATGTCGCGTAGATGTTGTCCAGCGTGGCTTGTTCGTCCACCAGCAGGAATTTGTGTACCGCATGCTCGGTGTCACGGCCCAAATGCGCCGTGATCTTGCCGGCGTCGCTGGCCGGCCATTTCAGCGCGGGCCAGAATTTATCCTGGTACACATTGACGCCGACGCTGATGACAAAATAGTCGGCGCTGTCTTCAAGCTGCAGGGAGTTACTGGGGACAAGTACCTCGGCACCGTAAGACGTAACGCAAGTGCTCAGGTAGATGAGCCAGATATACGACACGCACGCGCCGCCGCGGTGCCATCGTTTCGGTGTTGCAGCTTGCGGGTTAGCGTCCATGGCCAGGTGTTTCGATCCCGTTCAATCGCCGGCGACCCCGACCACAACGCAGGCGTGCCCGATCAAATATTGCCAATCGTCCTGCAGTGTCTCGGTGCGTGCTTGTAAATCCTGCTCGGTCTGGGTGCCGACCACACAGAACCGCAAGTCTCGGTCGCTCGCTTCAAATTGATAACCATAGGACCGGCCATCTCGTTCCAGCAATTCGGCGATGCCGGGACGGCGCACCCGAGTGGAAAAACGCACCGCCGGCGCGGTATCCGGTCGCGCCATGGCCAGCGCCAGATATCCGGGGCGCGAAGCTTTGGTTTTGAATACCAAGGTTGTGCCCGGTGGGACGGCCTGTTGGTAGCTGTGCAGCTGTCCCTCGGCATCCACGATAAAGGCTTCGAGCAATACCACAATGTCGCCGGCCGCGTTGCCCTTGGCACGTTGCGCGGGCATTTCGGTTTCCTGGTGCAGCAATACCGGCGCCACTATCAACACCAGCGCCGCGGCCGCCGCCAGGGGCGCCCATTTTTGCCAGCGCCGCCGGGTCGAGGTTTGCCGTTTTCTAATCCGTTGCCAGAGACGCTCTTTGACGATGTCGTCAACGGGTTGATTACCGGCGCGGTACTCGGCGTCCATAAGCGTGGCGAATTCCGCGTCATCCAGCAGTGACCCGGGCGGTGTTTCTTGTTGGTCTGGAGTCGTCATGGTGTGGCCTCGCGTTTAGCTCAAGGAGTCTCGCAGGTTCTGGATATGACCGGCCAGGAACTCGCGAAAACGCTTGCGTGCCCGCGACAATCGATTGGTGATGGTGCTGATCGGCACGGCGTGGTGTGCGGCGATTTCCTGGGCGCTGAGGCCGTCGATGTAAAATTGCACCAGAATGTCATCACCGGTCTTGTCGGCGATATCTCTGATTAAATCGCCAATGAGTGTGACTTCCAGCTCCCGCACATAGCTGTCCGGTATTAATTCCGCCGTCTGATTGGCTGGATCGTGCCGTATGTGTTCGGCTTTGACCTGATGCGATTGTTTGCGCCGCAATATGTCCAGCGCACTGTTGCGGGCGCTGGTGATCAGCCAGCTCTTGATGGCGCCCGCGTCACGGACGCTATTGGCATGACGCATTAGTTTCAGGAAGGTTTCCTGAACGATATCTTCGGCTTCCATGCTATCGACGCCGGTACGGCGTGCCACATACAGAATCAAGCCGAAATACCGATCATAACATTCACGGAACGCCGCATGATCCCCGGCCTGGAGTTTTTGCAGCAGCAAGTGCTCGGACGTTTGATTGCTTTCCATGGATGCGATCTTGGTGGGCATTGCGGATTCGGTGCAGATCTGTGAGAAAAAGTCTAACAAAGCCCCGGCAATAACACCATGGATAAAACCATTGGAAAGTTGCATGGGATATGTAAATGGCTTGGCGCATTGCCATTGAATGCCTGTCATCAGTCTTGGATTGACGCGGTTTGTCATTGGGAGGCCACTACCAAATTACCTGATCCTGGGGGTGTATCTTGAGGCCCATGGGCGGGACCCGTCTGCAGACAAGGACGTGGCACGACCAAAATTGCCGCAGTTGCGGGTGCCATCAGGTTTTTTTACGCGCCGGGGAGACTAGCTCAGCATGTACCGTATCGTTTCTTCAGTCAGTTCCCGCCAGTTTCTAGCGATATTGTCGTCACATTTGGCGTCATATTCTTTTACCACCTGCAGCAAGGTTTTTGCCCACAAGGCATAGTGTTCGGCGGTGATGTTCATGTATTTTGGCGAGTGATAGATGCGGATATTACGCAAGATCTGTTCCGCGATTGTGTCTTTTTTTTCTACGTAAAGGATGGCCATGCTGATGGCATGTTGCAGTGCTTCTTTTTGTTTATCGAAATCGGTGTGGGCAAATTTCCCTGCAATATCCGGATGACTTGACAGTAACAGGTCATAAAATCGGTCGAAAAACTTTCTCTTGCCGCCGCTAACCAGGCATCGGCCGTAACTGATTTTTATGGTGTTGATATCAATTGCCATGGGTGCCGCTGAAAATTGCGTTAAAGGGATGTGCTGATTAACGCGAATGTTAGCACGAATGAGCAGAAGGCCTGGCATTAAGACGTCAGGCGATGGGGTCGGTGATCAACGGCTTGTGGGGTTTATCGTGAGCATGGCGTCTCAGGATTCGAACGCTGACACATGTGCCTTCAGGGACGATTTGGCCGGCGACGGTATCTTGGGGGGGAATTCCGCGGTCAGCAAACGTTGACGCTTGAGCAGCGAGTCCTGCACATATAAACGCATGGCGCGACTGGCCTCAAGATAATTCAGATAGGGGCCGAGCCGACCTTCCCGCGCCTCCACGAACCAGCCTTGATTGACGGTATGGAATATCCGGTTCAATGAAACCCGGTTTTGTTTTGATGTTCTTGCATTCATGGATTGCACCCCTTTGGCGATCAATTGAAGCAGTATTTGCTGATTAAGGGAAGTTATAATTTTACATAATAAGTATAGATGATAAAAAATATTTATAAGCGATTGATAGTAAAGTGATTATTGGTGAGGGATTGTTGTGCCGGTCGGCCTGCATGGTTCCGTATGTTCTGTGAGTGATATGCCGGAAGAAGGGGCGGGATCAGCGGTCCGATATCCAAGCTGTGTCGTGTGGACGGGATGTGCATGGATTTCTGCCAGTGGCGCCATCACCGCTACCGCTGGCGCGACGGGTGCAAAGTACCGCTGATTAGCTGGACCATTTCACAGTTTTGGTCGTCAGGCGCGCGTACATTAAAGTCATGGTCAGGGTGACGATTACGCGGCAGGAAGGCTGACCTTATGGGATTAATAACGACCTTGGGAGAGAACACAATGTCAGGCGACTGGTACTACAATGATCTGGACAGCCGGGATCTTTGGGAAGGTGCGGTAACTCCGGAAGAAGACCCGTTGGATGAAAATCTATCGGCGGCCTGGGACCGGGAAAGCGCGGCATATCGCACCTGGATGAGCACCGATTACGGTGATATCAATATGGCATTGAGCTATTTTGATGCTAACGACGACAGTCTTGAGCAGTTGGCGGATTTTGAGGGTCTGGAGGATATCTACCTCGCATGACCCCCGGTTAACGCCGGCGCTATTATGCGATCGAGGGATAGCATCCCATGCCATTCTTCTTATAAACTCCTGTCCTGGTTTCACGCAGGATAAGAATATGCCCTCGATGGATGTCGTGTCTGAAATTGACCAGCATGAAGTGACCAATGCTGTGGATCAAGCCAATAGAGAAGTCACCACCCGTTTCGATTTCAAGGGGTCGGACTCCCGTTACGATCAGGATAAGCTGAAAATCGTGCTGCGCTCCGGCACGGAATTTCAATTGCAGCAAATGTTGGATATCCTGCAGGGCAAGCTCACCAAGCGTGGGGTGGATATCCGCTGCCTGGAAACCAAGGAACCGGTGATCAGCGGCAAGACCGCCACGCAGGAAATTTTAGTAAAAGAAGGGATCGAAACGGAAATCGCCAGAAAGATCGTCAAAGCCGTGAAAGATTCTAAATTGAAAGTCCAGGCGGCCATTCAGGGCGACCAGGTACGGGTTTCCGGCAAGAAACGTGATGACCTGCAACAGGTTATTGCCATGCTTAGAGAGGTGAAGTTAGAGGTGCCGTTGCAGTTTACCAATTTCCGTGACTAGCAAGAAACCGCGTTACAATCGCCGGTCGAGGCGATATCTAGCTGATTCAAAAGACCTTTCGTATCGTCCGTAGGCCGGCTTTATGAGCCGGATTTGCCGCGTTTATTGATAACCATAAAACTCTCCGAACTATAAATATTTTTCTCCAGCCGCCGTTAACGCTCAGTAATAGCACTGAAATATTATCAGTATAATTAGCGCAGGAATATTCAATGGTTAACGAAAATGTTCCATCCCGGCCAGTGGTGCTCATTGTCGATGATTCTAGAATGATTCGTGTATCACTGCGTAAGGTGCTGGAAGCCGAATTTGACTTGCTCGATGCCGCCGACGGCAATGAAGCGTTCAAGACTCTGTGCGCGGATCAGCGCATCCAAGTGGTGGTCACGGATGCGGGTATGCCCAATATGGACGGTTATGAATTAATCGCGTGCGTGCGTACGCACCAGGATGAACGTATCCGGCAAGTGCCGATTATCATGGTGACTGCGGCGGAAGACGGTGCGGCCCGGGATCGTGCGCTGGACGCCGGCGCAACCGATTTTATATTGAAACCATTCGACAAGTCCGAATTACTGGCGCGTGTGCGCGCCCATGCGCGCCTGGACCGGACCACCCGGGCGTTGGCGGAAACCACGGAAGCGCTGGAAGAACTCGCCGCTGAAGACAGCGTCACCGGTGTCGCCAGCAAGCGCTACTTCATCGGCCGCGGCGAACAGGATCTGGCGTTCGCCAAGCGGCATGAGAACGACCTTACCGTGATCAGCCTGAGCATTGACGGTTTTGATCACATGCTTGAGCAGCAGGGTAAGGAGGCCGGTGATGCAATTTTAGGTACGCTCGCGGAAATCATCAAAAAGAGCGTGCGCAAGGAAGACACCGTGGCGCGTCTGGGCCCGAGCCAGTTCGGTATCCTGGCCCCAACAGCCGGGCCGCAGGACGCGGACTCGATTTGCAAGCGTATTCGTATCCAAGCCGTGGCAAAAGATTTTCATCTGGGCATGCCGCTCACCTTGAGCATTGGCCAGGTGTTCCTGCATGAGTTGGAGCTGGCAACCATCGAGGCGTATCTGCAATTGGCGGAAGAACGCATGGTTCACGCGCACCACGCGGGTGGCGATCGTGTCGTTTCCGAAGCGCGACCCACTGCCAGCACCGGGTCCACGCCGGCGGTCAGTCTGGACGCGGTAGCAAGAGTTCTGGAGAAGGGCGATCACCAGCGCCTGCATCCCCATGTTATGGGTATTTTGCAGCGCATTCTGCCGCTGCTGGAATACTGTGATCGCGCCGCTAATCTTGGATTGACCTCGCATATCGAGGCGATCCGGAGCAAGATAACGCCCTCGTGATGCGCAATCACGACGCGAAAAACAACGCCGATGCGGCCGGCCTTGATGATCCCGCTCGCATTAACGCACGCGTTCACTCCGCGAAACCAGTTGTGCGATGTAGTCCTGCATGCGTGTAGTGAGCAGACGCCGGGTCAGGGCAAAGAAATACGCCGGCTTGGTGATCCGATAACGGGATTTGGGGCGCTTTGCCTCCAACGCATGGATCAGCTTAGGCAGTACCGCTTCCGCCGGCAGTGTAAACGGCGCCACCGGGCCGGGGCGGTTAAAGCGCCACTCCATGGCATCATAAGTTTCACGATGCGCGCTTTTTTGCCGGTTAATATTTTTTAGGAACATGGCATAGGCATTTTGACGAAACTTGCTGATTATCGGGCCAGGTTCCAGCAATGCAATGTGAATGTTGGTCTGCGCCAGTTCCAGGCGCAGGGTATCCGTCAATCCTTCCAACGCAAACTTGCTGGCATTGTAGGCGCCACGATAGGGTAATGCCGCATATCCCAGCAGGGAGCTGTTCTGGACGATACGTCCATAGCCCTGTTGTCGCATCACCGGCAGCACGGCGCATGTCAGCTCATGGGTGCCGAACAAGTTAGTTTCGAACACCTCGCGTAACACCTCCCGTGTCAGATCTTCGACGGCGCCCGGTTGGCCGTAGCCGGCATTGTTAAAGAGCCCGTAGAGGGTGCCACCCGTGGCGTTGAGTACTTCACGCACCGCATTTTTGATGGACAGGGAATCAGTGAGATCCAGTCTTAAAACTTCCAGACCTTGTGCCGCCAGGCTTGCCAGGTCGTCAAACCTGCGTGCGGAGGCAAACACCCGGTAACCGCGTTGCTGCAATCCCAAAGCCATGGCGGCGCCAATACCACTGGAACAACCGGTGATCAGGATGGCGCGGGATTTATTGCTTTCGTTCATGGCCTATGGCTCGTTTCTTGCGGGGAATGACTATACTACTGAATTGACCTCTGAGGATGAATATTAACTGAGGATATCGCGCATGCCGATACGCAGTCTGAGTTTTTTCTGGATTTTATTGTGGGTTGCGCCCGCTGCCGATGCCGGTGGAGTTTATCTGGACTTGGGCGCGGGTGGTTCCTACATGGTAACCCCGGACCTGGAATCAGATCTGGATACTCTGGTGCAAGCGGCCGAAAGTCAAAGCGGTTCCGGGGACTACAGCATCGATCGTATCGATCCGGGCGCCAACGCCAATATCGGCTATCGATTCGATGCGCCCTGGGGTTTGGAGGTGGGGTATGCCGATCTTGGCGACGTGCGCAGCCTTTATACGGCGAATATTGATAATATCTTCGGCAGCATGTCGCAATATCAGAAGGAAATTCTTTCGACCACGCTGCTGTCACTGTCCGCCACCGCTGCTTTGCCAGTGACCGACAATATCGAGGTGATCGGCAAGGTGGGGTTTGCCCGTTGGCGGCTGCGGGAAAAGACCGAACGCCGGTGCACCCACAACAATCCGGCGAATACCCAATGCGCCGAATTTGTCACCGGTTCCGGGCAGCACAAGTATCGGGGTAACAGTCCGCATCTGGGATTGGGTATGCGTTATCGCGTTAACGACGTTTTGGGAGTGCGCCTGCTGTGGGACTACTATCAGGGTATTGGCGTGCAAAAGCGGACGGGGTCCATGGACGGTAATCTTTTTACGCTGGGTATGGACTATCGGTTTTTCTCCCTCCCCGAGGCTGATGCGTCGCCGGTGGCTTGGGGAAAAGGTCGGACCTATTTCGGCGCGGGTGTCAGCGCTAATACATTGCGGGACTATGGTTGGGGCGGCGGCTGGCAACTGTTCGGGGGCGCTGAACTGCCGGTCGCCGATGGCGGCTACGGTGTGGCATTGGAAGCGGGTTATGCAGGCACCGGCACATTGCAGGCGGAGCAAGCCAATGGCGGCGCCACCGAAGCCCATGGCTTTTGGCTCGCTATCGCGGGGAACATGTTAATCGTGCCCGATGTGCACGCCACCGCGCGGGTCGGCGGCGATTTCGGAAACGATGCCGGCATGCTGTCCGGCGTGGGCGCGGCTTACGACTGGTCGCAACGTTACACCTTGCAACTGGAATATGTGCAACGTACGCATCTGCAGTCGTTGCAGCTAAACATTAAGTATCATTTCAAGAAAGACCTGTTTGCCTGGCATCCGGCATTGTAGTGAGCATCCCTTGCCATACGTCACTCTCGACAGGACACCAAGACGATTTGGTGCTTGCAAGCCGGGGGTGCCATGGAATACGGAATCATGACGCCTGTTGACTTGAATGTCCGTTTTAAAGGGGTGGGGGCTCACCGCACCATGCGGGTTCCCGAGCGCTGCAGGCTGGGCCGGCTGAAAAATGCCGGCCCGTAACAGCTTGTAACCGTTGGCGGCTGTCCCTACGGTTCAGCCCTCCTGAGGCGCTTTAAAAATTCGCACCAGATCACGCTCATATTGGCGCTGGGTGTAACGCAGAGCTTCGCCTTTGGCATTGACCCGGGCGACGGCATTGGCCAAATCCGTGAGATAGTCGCTATCGCTGTAGGAATGCGGCGTATTCAGGCTTGTGGCAAGCAGGTTCAGGTAGGCAGCATCAGGCCAGGCGATCGGACGTGCTGTGGAGACAAAAAATTCATCCACATATTCCTCGTCTGATGTTCCTTCGTCGCAGGCGTGGGCGCTGAGGCTCGCCATCAGGGCCACTACACTGATATTCAAGGCGAAAGTATATATTGAAGTGATTTTCATGTTGTTTTCTCCTGTCGGGGTTCGGGCTACGGCTTGCTCGGTGGTGGAGCACAGGTGCCATTAAGCGCCAGATCTGGAGAGTTGCGCGCTATCTCAATGCGCAGAAAAAAGTTGGATTATTCACAGTTTTTGGCTGCGCTGTGCAATTCAAAGATTTGTCCTGCGGATTTTAGTCAAGTGCAGGCGTTGCAAGAAAAGGCGCGTACGTTATTCAACGCATCAACGTGCCTGACAACGCGGCCTGCAGGATGGGGGTCAGGGTGACGACGTTGGTGGGGTGGGGGACAGCATCGGTACTCCAAATGTTTTCGATACCGACATTGCGCAGATGGTCCAGGTCGGGGCTTGAGATCAGCGCATGGGTGGCGAAGCAGGATACGGAACGGACACCGGCTGCCCGCAATTTAATGGCCGCGCGCAGTAATGTTTTGCCGGTGCTGATAATGTCATCGACGAGTGCCACATCGCGACCGGCGACATCCACCGGCGGCAGCGCGACGCTAACCTCGGTGTCGCTTTGGCGCACTTTCGCGCACACGTCATAGTCGTTACCGTGGGGGTGGGCGACCTGCGCCGCCCATTGCCGGGATTCGGCATCCGGGCCCAGAATCAACGGCCGGTGGAGTTTGCCGTGCAGATAATCGGCGATCAAAGGGGCGGCGCTCAAGGTTAATACCTCTCGGGCGGGCACCACTTGTGCCAGGGACTCGATGCGGTGCAGATGGGGATCGACAGTGACGACCCGATCAAACAACTCCGCCAGCAAGCGCCCGATGTGCACCTGACTGATGGCTTCGCCGGGAGTGAACGCCCGGTCCTGGCGCATGTAGCACAAATAGGGCGCGATCAATGTCAGTTCCTGTACGTGATGCGCGCGCGCGGTACGGCTGACCAGCAACAGGGCGATGAGTTTTTCGTTGGGGTGATGCAAGCTGCAGAAAATGATGACCCGGGATGGCAGCGGCAATGGCAGGCGCACCTTGATTTCGCCGTCAGGGAAGGTGTGCAGGTCGATCAGGTGACAGCCAAGATTCAATGTTCGCGCCAGGGCTTGCGCCGGCTCCAGGGATTCGGAGAAGGCCAGGATCATCGTCAGAATTCCACATATTGGCGCTGCACCGCATCCCGGGCGCCGATCTGGTACCCCGTGGCGTGTTCCACCAGGGTACGGGCGAAATTGAAACTGGCGGTGAATTCCGCGTAGATTCGGTACAACGGATCGCCAATGTTGACGGGATCACCCAATTTCTTGAACACGTCGACGCCCGCGCCTTTATCGATCGGTGCGCCTGCCAGGCGTGCGACACGGGCCAGGTGGAAGTTGTCGAGCATGGTCACGCAACCGGCTTCCTGCGCGCAAACGTCATAGGTCAACGTGCCTAACGTGAAGGGTGCAAGCGGCTTGCCCTGGGCGTCGATGATGGCCCGCATTTTCTCCAAGGCACGCCCGGAATCCAGTATGTCCCGGGCAATGCCATAGCCATAGCCGCCGCGCACATCGGGATCGAATTCCAGTACCCGGCCGGCGAGGCGCAAGGATTTCTGGCGCAAATCATGGGGCGCGGATTCAAGATTCTCCAGCACTTGCATGACGTCCCGGGCTTCCAGTACCGGACCAATGCCGCAGCCGACCGGTTGGCTGCCGTCGGTGATTACGACTTCAAGATGAATGCCCAGGCGATCACCGCAATATTCGAATAATTTGCGCAATTGCAGTGCTTCTTGCATATGACGCACTTTGGCGGTGGGACCCACAGGGATGTCGATCAGCAGATGGGTGGAGCCGGCGGCGAGTTTTTTCGACAGAATCGAGGCCACCAATTGACCGGCGGAGTCGATACCCAGGGGACGCTCCACCGAGATCAGGATATCGTCCACCGGTGCCAGGTGCGCTTTGCCACCCCAGGCCAGGCATCCTCGCTCCTGGCGCACGATGCGGTAGAGTTCCTCCGGGCTCAGTTCGACCTGGGACAGCACCTCCATGGTGTCCGCGGTACCCGCAGGGGAGGTGATGGCGCGACTCGAGGTCTTGGGCATGACCATGCCATGGGCGGCGACTATCGGTACCACGATCATCGAGGTGCGGTTGCCGGGCAAGCCGCCGATGCAATGTTTGTCCACCACCATGGGTTCCTGCCAATTCAAGCGTTCGCCGGACTCGGTCATGGCGCGGGTCAGGTGCAGAATTTCGTCGCGGTCCAGTCCGGTCTGGCCCGAGGCCACTAGATAAGCCGCGATTTCCATGCGTGAATAGCGGTTTTCGGCGATGTCCCTGCTGATATGACGGAAGTCTTCCGGATTCAGGCGCTCACCGGCTATTTTACGACGCACCGCATCCATGGAGGGTGGGGTGCCGGCATGTTCTACGGTAACATCGCTGCCCGGCGGGAGATCAAGCTGGTGGAAAGCCTGGGCTGCCAACCCCAATTCCTCGGGCGACACAATGTTGGCATCATCGACCACATTGAGCACAGCATAGATATGGTGGCCGTTGGCCCGGATGATGATTTTAGAGAGGGCCTGAAAGCCTTCCGCGCGATACAGCGGGCACTCCCGGTGCAGATAGGCCACGTTTTCACGGTAGGTGTCAATAGCCATTTTTTTAATATGGATAGTGGGCCGGGTCTCTGTTTTTTCACGTGGTGGCGTCATGAGAACGGCATTCCTTTAGGTGCACAGTGGTAATAGAAATTATAGTATTTCAGTCAAGGCAATTACTGCCGAAAAAGTACCTAGCCGAATCAATTGGATAACATCATGTCAGATCGAATGACACAAATATACGGGTGGTTAGGCCAGATCCTGGGAGCGACGCCATACACTCTGGAGCCAGCGAGCGCTGACGCCAGTTTCCGGCGTTATTTCCGAGTACTGGTGCGCGGTGAGTCCAGCCGCATCCTGATGGATGCGCCGCCGGAACGCGAGACCACCGCGCCGTTCGTGCGGGTCGCCACCCTGCTGCAGGCCATGGGCGTGAGCGCGCCCCGGATCCTGGCGCAGGATGCAGCCCGGGGATTTCTGCTGTTGACCGATCTGGGCAATACTCAGTATGCCCACCAACTGGATGAACAGAATGTCGATGCCCTGTATGGGGATGCCTTGAACGCATTGTTCCGTATGCAGGGCGCCGATGCCGGCAGTTATCAAGATCTGCCTCCCTATGACGAAGCGCTGTTGGTCCGGGAGCTGGGGATTTTTCGCGAGTGGTTGCTGGAAAAATACCTGGGCATGACCCTTACCCAAAATCAGGAGGACATGTTCCAGCAACTGTGCCGGGCATTGATCGATAATGCGCTGGCGCAGCCACGGGTGTTTGTGCATCGGGATTATCATTCCCGAAATCTGATGGTGTTGCCCCAAGGTAATCCGGGTATTCTTGATTTTCAGGATGCGGTGATTGGACCGGTGACTTATGATCTGGCATCGCTGCTGCGGGACTGCTATGTTGTCTGGCCGCCGGCGCGGGTAGAACAGTGGGCGCGCGCTTACTGGCAGCGTCTGCATGAGGCGCATCGGGTCGATGTGTCATGGGAAGTGTTCCGCAAGTGGTTCGATCTCATGGGTATGCAGCGGCATTTGAAAGCGGCGGGCATTTTCACGCGCCTGCAACAACGTGACGGCAAGGACGGCTATATCAAGGATATTCCCCGTACCCTGGGCTATGTCATGCAGGTATCCAAGGCGTATCCGGAATTCGCCGTGTTCGCGGGTTTTCTAGCGGGCCGGGTGTTGCCGGCGTTCGCGGAGGCGGCGGCATGAGAGCCATGATTCTGGCCGCCGGCCGCGGCGAACGCATGCGGCCGTTGACCGATGCCACGCCCAAGCCTCTGTTGCAAGCCGGCGGCAGGCACCTGATCGAATACCATATCGAAGGCTTGGTGGCGGCGGGCATCACCGAAATCGTAATCAACCACGCCTGGTTGGGCGCGCAAATCGAATCCGCCCTGGGCGATGGCGCGCGCTATGGCGCGTCGATTCAATATTCACGGGAAGGCGATCAGGCGCTGGAGACGGGTGGCGGCATTGTCAACGCCTTGCCGTTGCTGGGCGCGCAACCGTTTGTGGTCATCAATGGAGATATCTTTACCGAGTTTCCCCTGGCGACCCTGCAGCATCAGCCTCAGGCCCAGGCGCACCTGGTGTTGATCCCCAATCCGCCGCACCACGCCCAGGGTGATTTCGCGCTTGCCGACGGTCAAGTACAAAATACGGGTGCGCAGATGTATACCTTCAGCGGCATCAGCGTCTACCGGCCGGAATTCTTCGCCAACTGCAAGCACGGGATATTTCCGCTCGCGCAATTATTACGGCGTGCGGCGGATGCGCGGCAATTAACCGGCGAACTCTATGAAGGGATGTGGATGGATATCGGTACCCCCGCCCGCTTGCAGGAACTGGACCGCCGGTTGACCGCATAAGCAGCGGCGACACATAAAGCTGGCGGGAAATCCGTAACGGAGCCACCTAAGAAGGGTTCATCGTTCTCGTGCTCAAAAACCGGTGCGAAATACCCACCATACAATCACTGCCCTGGCATGATTCGCAGGGGCGCATTTTACACAGTCTCGCACCCTGCCGAATTTGTTCATTGCGCCAGGTATGTATGGAAATCACGGTGTTTTACGTAAACACCACCGGCATCCGGTTTATGCGCCAGTCTCGATCGGGCGCTTCGGGTCGGTGATCCAGGCGCTCCAGGAACCGATATAGACTTTTGCTCCCTTGAGTCCCGCATGTTCCATGGCGATCATGTTATGGCAGGCGGTGACGCCGGAGCCGCAGGACAGGATGACGTGATCCGGCGCGCGCTTGCCGAGCAGGTTACGATATTCCGCCTGCAGTTCCTCCCGTTGCAGGAACGTGCCACCCAGCTCCAGGTTGTCGTCATAGGGACGGTTCACCGAATGCGGAATATGACCCGCGACCTTGTCCAGAGGTTCGACTTCACCCAAAAAGCGTTCTTCCGCCCGGGCATCGATAATAAGGTACGCATCATCGGCGTGGCATTGGGCAACCGTGGCCGTATCGACCAACATTTCATTTCTTGGTTTGGGGGTGAATACTTTGGGGTTCACTGCTTTTGGCGCCGTGTCGTCGACCGGTTTGCCTTCGCGCAGCCACTTGGGATAGCCGCCATCCAGCAATGCCACCCGGTCATGTCCCAGCCATTTCAATATCCACCACAGGCGTCCGGCGATGGCGCCGAAAATATCGTCGTACACCACGATTTGGGTGTCGGCGCCGATGCCCCACTGGCCGAACTTCTCCGCAAGCGTTGCGATCGGCGGTAACGGATGACGGCCCGAGTCCGCGCTAATGACGCCGGACATATCTTGTTCCAGATCCACATAACGGGCGCCTGTGATATGGCCCTTGTCGTAGGCGCTGCGTCCCGCACTCTTGTCGCTAAGCGTGAAACGGCAGTCTAAGATCAACCAGTCAGGATGTGACAGGCGCGTGTGCAGGTCATCGGTGGAAATCAGGGTATTGAACATGCGGTCACCTGGGTAGGGAAGACTGCTAATGATAGAACAGCAATCTGCGAATGGGAACCTTGAACGGCGGGGTGGACATTCACATCGGTTCTTTGTGGCTTCCCGCAAGGGAAAATTTGCACGGTGCGGCTGCCATGACAAATACCCACCGGGAGGCTACACTTTCCGTGACCCAAGATGTCCCGTTTATCGCAAAGGAGTGTAACTGCCATGGTACGCGCCACCAAAAAGCAAGCATCCCTAAAAAAAGTTTCCAAGAAGCATAGTAGGCGCTCGGTGCCGCGCCGCGTTGTCTTACTTGTTGGTACACGTAAAGGCGCTTGGATACTGCATGGCGATGCGCAACGCAAGGCGTGGCGGGTGGACGGCCCGCATTTTCTCGGACAAACCGTCCACCATATGGTGCTTGATCCGCGTGACGGTCGCACCATTGTCGCCGCAGTGAAAGCCGGTCATCTCGGTCCGACGATTTACCGTTCCACCAATGTGGGTCGCACTTGGAAGGAGGCCGCCCAACCACCAGCGTTTGCCCGAGCGCCCGAAGGCGAACAAGGGCGCACGGTAGATCACACTTTTTGGCTCACCCCCTGCCACGCCAACGAACCGAAAGCCTGGTATGCCGGCACTTCGCCGCAAGGCTTGTTCCGTTCAGAGGATGGTGGCAATACCTGGCGACCCTTTTCCGTGATCAACGATGATGCGCAATACCGAGGCTGGATGGGCAGCCCGCAGGACGGTACACCCGATGGGCCGAAGTTGCATTCAATCATCATCGATCCACGGGAGCCGTTGCATCTGTATTTCGCCATGAGTGGCGGTGGTGTGCACGAGACCTGGGACGGCGGCAAGACGTTTGCGCCTCTGGTAAAAGGCATGGACGTGGTGCAGGGCTTCGACGTCAATGATGTCACCATGCATGACCCCCACTGCGTGCGTATGTGTCCAAGCAATCCCGACCGTTTGTATCAGCAAAATCACTGCGGTATCTATCGGCTCGATCGGCCCGACACGGAATGGGTACGGATCGGCAACAAGATGCCGAAAATGGTCGGTGATATCGGTTTCCCCATGGTGGTGCATCCGCGTGATGCGCATAGTGCATGGGTGTTTCCGATGGACGGCCGCACGGTATGGCCGCGCACCAGCCCGGACGGCAAGCCAGCTGTCTATGGTACGGACGATGGCGGCAAGAAATGGCAACGTCTGGATAACGGGTTACCGGCAAACCAAGCCTGGTGGACGGTTAAACGACAAGCCATGAGCGCCGACGCGGGTGATCCGGTAGGACTGTATCTTGGGACTACCAGCGGCGAGGTGTGGGCGACTCGCAATGCAGGCAAACGCTGGGCATGCGTGGCGCGTCACCTGCCTGAAATCTATTGCGTGGAAGCCGCAGAAATTGACTGAAATCCACGGCAGGTAACATGAAAGTACTGATCCCAAGCCCGCTCCTGTCCTACACGCGTAACCGGGAAGTCACGGCGGAAGGCGCCACGCTACGCGAATTACTGGCCGATCTGGACAAGCGATTTCCCGGCATTCGCTTCCGAGTAATTGATGAACAGGATCGTATGCGCGCGCATATGCGTTTTTTTGTCAACGAGGTACAGGTTTTTGACATTGATCATGGCTTGCGCGGCACGGATACCGTCTGCCTGATTCAGGCGCTCAGTGGCGGCTAGGCGACGACGCGTGGCGGTTGCTTTAGAGCGCACTGCAGTGCCGCCACCTTGTTGCTCGATTGCCCGGGACGCGCGTTATTGCCGATGACGATGCTTCGATCCAAGGGCAAACGCGCAGTAACATGCAAACCGCCATGCAGAGTTTTATTGATATCAATGCCATCGACGGCAAGATGTACGTGTACGACGCGCAAAAAGGCGAAATGCTGCGATTGCACTTCGATGTCCTGCATAAAGAAATCGTTAAAAAAGGCGACTTTTACCTGAGTTGCGCCGACTTTACCGATCAGCATAACCGGAAAATCGATGTCGATTTCCTGGTGCGCGCCAAGGGTGACGTAATGATCACCACCCAGCCGGTGGTGCACTCGGTAGCGGGAAACAAGAGAGCTTGTCATTTGGAAGAGTAGATGGCGTTGGATTCATTCAGCCACGGATCTGGCGCAGGTCGTCAATCGAGGGTTTCGTTACGCGCTGTCCCTGACGCATGACAGGGACAGCGCCCCAGGACTTGATCAAACGAAAAACAATCATGCGTTGAGCGCGATCGCCGGCAAGGAGTATCAGGGAGGCGATGTAACCGTCCGCAATTGGATCCAGGACGCGATCACTTTGAGCCTGGCGCGACCGCTTCAGTAACAGCACATCCACTATCGGGTATGCCGGCAACTCAGACTCAGGGAAGGGTATCGCTAAACAATATCGATCTGTTCTTGCGAGTCGAACCGGCAAATAAGCCGGCCACTGCCGGGGTTTGACGTCGGGATATTGTCTTGTGGCTGGATTGATAACCCTTCAGTTTCAGTATTTTTACGAATTACGGAAAACCATGAATTGGAATGGCATAAAGACAGAGCGACTGTTGGCGCTGTCAAAAAAATACTGGGGAGGCCATGAAAAACTACCGTATTTCATTATATGTAAATGCCCTGCTGTTGGCGGTCGTGACCGGCGCTTCGGCTGTTCCTGCCTATAGCGCGCCAGAGCGGCGCAAAGACCAGTTTCCGGCCGAATACGGCTATTTGCTTGCGCCGTTACCGTATTCCATGCCAGGTATCGGCGAGGGGCTGTTTGTGTTGGGCAACTTTTCCAATATCTTTGATACGACGATAGACGCGAATGTCGTTCTTGTCACCGGTGAGGCCAGGGGAAAGGTCATCGTCTTCGATGAGGTCCCTCTGTACAAACGCAATTTGTTTCTGCACGCGGAGGTGCTCGATATCAACACGGTTGTAACCAATAACTACGATAGTCGGGGCATGGATACGAATAAAGACGACTACACCCTGTTGGAAATATCGTCCTATCTGGCGAGCACCCTGAACCTCGATTTGACTTTTTTCGACCGCAAACTCACTTTCTCAGCCATGCGCTTCAAGAACCGGGGCGATATTTACAAAGTGCGAGATCCCAAGGGAAATATCATCAGCAGTCCCAGCGAACCCTATAAGTTCAGCAGCCGTTCGACGATGCTGGCGGCGCAAATCGATTTGACTGATGATTACCTCGACGCCAGAAAGGGCGTGAGGGTGGATATGCGCTACAGGAATAATCCGCGCAAGGATGTCAATGATCCGGACCTTTTTGTCACGGAGCTCAATTCGAATTTTTTTATTCCTACCGTCGGCAATGACACACTGGTGCTTAACTATTTCCAGTCCGATACTAACGTCAGGAAAAGAGGTAATGTCGACCGAGATGTGATCCGGCAGGAGCTCGGCCTGCAATGCCAACCCGGCGACCAACAGTGCCTGACGACGGAGGAGAACCTCATTGATATGTTTGTCAATCAAAGAAAATACGGCACAGCAAGTTCGCTGGGCGGCAATAATCGTTTTCGGGCTTATCCGGACGGCCGTTTTAACGGTGCCCATGTCGCATTCGTGGGCGCCGAGTATCGCTGGAATTTCGTGCATGATGCCACCCCGTTCAATTACTACATCTGGAGGGATGCTCATACCGGCTACCAGCTGGCGTTTTTCGCGGAACACGCCACTGTATCCGAGACCTGGGGCGATATCTGGAAGGACACACGCACGGTGGTCGGCGCCGGCGCGCGTCTGGTTACCCAATCCGGCAGCGTCTATCGGGCCGATCTTGGGTTTGGTGATGAAGGCATGGCGCTGAGCGTCTATTTCTACTACCCCTGGGACGGTTCCTGATCCACCGGACTTGGTGCGCTCGTTGGTCTGCGCTGATTGCCGCTATCTTGTGTTTATCAACGCCAGGGCGGCACGGCTCGGGGCATGGGCCGGCATCACGTGTTCCACTGTTGTTAAAAACTCGATGGCAGGCAATAGTACTTGTTACGAATGCGGTTAACGAACGTCTCCGGCAAGCTACAACCGCCGTTATATTGAAAGTTGATAACGGTTGCGCCGAGTGTGCTAATAGCAAGATAAAGGTGATCGGCATCGGCGGCCGAGCTGGTCACCGCAAGAAAGGGTTTGGCAGTGTAATTTGTTGGTATATGGGCTGATTCTCTCTATCTCTCTATCTCTGTTATCTCTCTCTTGCGCTCTGTTCGCAAAACACCAAATTGTAATGACCGCCCATCTTTGATGACGGAGGCCAAGATAATTCAGATAAAAATTTTGTGAAGCGCAACAAAGGATACCGCTTCGCCCCAAAATTATTCAGCCTATAGCGTAACATGTGACTGTAAAGTCAGGATTACTTGAAGACCCAGTAACGCTAAGTCTATAAAAACACGGCGGCACGGCCTGTGGTCGCGAACCGCAATAGTTCCAGGATGTTAGCGCATGGTGATCGTTGCCTTGTGCGTCAGTAAAAAAATCTTCGAGCTGAAAATTTCATACGGCATTTTCCACAGTTTCTGTTTGAAACATTCTCCGGTCATAATTTTGAAAGTGACACTGCTTCACGCAGCGCTCTTGCTGCCTAATCCACATAGAAAGATTTTCGAAGATATAGAATCTTTCCAGGTTGCGTGGTGTAACGCGTTACAGCAGGATGTCGGAGTGCGGGAGTGGGAGAATCACAGCAACGCGTATGAAGCGAGCTGCAACGAGTGCGGCCGAAGACAAGTTGAGTGTTGGTTCACTGTCAGTTGAAGAGAAGGGGGTGAGGAATGAATCCTATTCAGGATGCCCTGCGGTTGCGTCTTGGTTCCGTGGTTGCGGTCATTGTTCGATGTGTTTTTGTCGTCATGTTGCTAAGCGCGGCGCTATCGTCTTGGGCCGGCCCGAGAGAACAGGCGAAACGCATGCATGACCGACTGGTCGGTGTTCCTCCCTCGGAATCAGTTCTCAGCGCAATGGCGGGTAAAATCGCCGCGGGCGATGCCGTCGGCGCGGCTTATGACGCCATGACCAACAGCGCGTTCATCAACACCACGTTGAAAAACTATTTTACGCCTTGGACCAACGAGGGGGAAACGCCCTATGCGCCCCTCAATGACTACTCCGTAACCATGATCGGCATGGTGCGCGACGATGTACCTTTCATTCAGGTGTTATCAGAGGATATCGTTTATATCGGATCGGGCTCGGCGGTGGGGACCGCCTACTCGCAGACCAACAACGACCACTACGCGCAGTTGGAAAGCGCCGGCGTCGACATGAGCAATCCGGTTAATCTTGTGCGTACCTCTCAATCAAGCCTTTCCGGCGCTATTCTCAGCAGCGATCAGACCGCCGGCGTGATGACCACGCGCGCATTCGCCGAGGCGTTCCTGAAGATGGGAACCAACCGCCGCGCCGTACGTTACGTATTCAAGACATTTATCTGCCGTGACATGGAAGATATGCATGATGTGACCAGGACTCCGGATCGCATCCGCCAGGATGTGGCGCGCAGCCCGGGTGGCGACAGCTCGATATTTCTCAATCAGTGCGTAGGTTGTCATGCCGGTATGGATCCGCTTACACAGGCGTTCGCCTACTACGACTTCGGCACAGCAGCGGGCAGCGATGATGCGCAGTTGCTGATAACGCCCGATGAGGTACAGGCCAAGAATCTTATCAATGCCAACAACTTTCCGGCCGGCTATGTGGTTGGCGACGATCATTGGGACAATTACTGGCGCACCGGACCGAATGCCTCGCTGGGCTGGAGTCCAACTCTGCCCTCCGGTGGCAACGGTGTTAAATCGCTGGGGCGGGAATTGGCTTCAAGCAAGGCGTTCGCCCAGTGTCAGGTACAAAAAGTATTCAAGTTCACCTGCTTGCGTGAGCCTGCATCGTCCGCCGATGAAGCTGCGGTGCGTAGTATTGTCGACGCATTTACCGGCAGCAATTACCGCATGAAGCACGTGTTTGCCGAAACCGCGGCGTACTGCAAGGGTGATTGATCGACGCTGCGCATCGATTTTCGCTCAGGCTATTGATTGATATTGTGGGGGTAGACTATGCAAACCGTTGGTTCGGGATGTTTGTGCAAATCGTATGATGCGGCATGGGCGCGCGGCGCGCGCCACCGGTTCATATTTGTTCTGATGCTGGCGCTGGCAGGCACGCTGTCGCTGAGCGCTTGCGACGGAAGCACGCAAGCGAATGGCAAGGCAGGGGCGGGAGATGGCACCATTACCCACCCAAGGCAAGGGACGGGTGACGATCAACCCCCGGGATCATCAACGGATAACCAACCGCCGGTATCGCAAACGGATGACCAGACGGCGTTCAAGACCACCGTTTATGTTGAGGTCATCGACTATTGTGCCGGTTGCCATGACGGCAGGTCGTCGAGTGTACCGGCATTCGCCCATCCCGATGTCGCGGTGGCATACGATGTGATCACAAAAAAGGGCTTGGTCGACCTGCAAAATCCAGCCAAATCGCGCATCGCATTGAAGCTGATTCAAGAAAAACACAATTGCTGGAGTGGCTCCGGCCAGTGCGCCAGCGACGCCATGGTGATGCAAAAGGCGGTCGAGACTTGGCTCGCGTTGGTGGGTAAGTCGCCGGCAGCCAACGGTATTGATGCGCAGACCCTGCGCAGTTCGGCGACTACCTTCGCCGCCAGCGCCAATACCGGTGCCCTGCAAAAGCGCGTTTCCACGGCCGTGATCGCTCTCTATACCTTTCGCGAAGGCAACGGTACCACGGTGCACGACCTCAGCGGCGTGGCGCCGGCGCTCGACCTGACAATGACCGGAATGGAGTGGCTTGGCGGGCAAGGCCTTAAAAACGTATCCGGCAAGGCTGAGGCCACGGTGGAGGCCAGCAGCAAGCTGTTCGATATGATCGCCGGAGCGAACGGTAGCGGCAATTATACGATAGAGGCATGGCTGGTCGCGGACAACACCACGCAGAGCGGTCCGGCGCGTGCGGTGACCTACAGTATTGATGTCGCCAATCGGAATTTCATGCTGGGACAGACTGCAGCGGAATGGGCATTTCGCAACCGCAGTCTGGCAACCGGTATCGGCGCCAATGGTACGCCCAATTTGACTACCACGGGAAGTGCGTTAAAGACCGAGTTGCAACACGTGGTGATGACCTTCGATCAGGTCAACGGCAGAAAGATTTTTCTCAACGGTGTCGACAGCGGAGTGACTGATGTGCAGGGGCCCGGTGTCCTCGGCAATTGGGACAGCGGCTACAGCTTCGTCATCGGCAACGAGAAAACATCCACTCGGTTGTGGAAAGGAGACCTGTATCTGGTGGCGGTCTACAACAAGGCATTGAACGCGGCTGAAGTGAGGCAGAACTTTGATGCCGGATTCAAGGACCGGGTAGTGCTGACCTTCGATATCAGCAATGTGTCGGGAATCGCTGGTAGCTCGATCCAGATTGAAGCCGGGGAGATCGATAAGGCAGGTTACTTGTTTGCCAATCCGACCTATATCGGTGCCAAGCCCGGCGGTCTGCGGATCAAGGGCCTGCAAATCGCCATCAACGACAGTCTGCCGGCAGTCGGACAGGCGTTCCGCAACATTGATGTCAATGTCGATGCGACGGAACAGTTACTTGTCAATATCGGTACGGTGATGGCCAAGGACCAAGGCCGGGACGCCGACACATTCATGCTGGTATTCGAGGCGGTAGGCGACAAGACCAACACCGTGCCGGAACCGGACGCGGCGCCGCTGGCAATGGTGATGGATCAGCGTGCCGTGATACCGATTTCCGGCATCCGCACCTTCGACCAGATCAACGATACCATGTCAGCGCTGACCGGGGTGGCGTCGGCTACCACGGCGGTCGCCAGTGTGTTCAATCAGATCAAGCAGTCGCTGCCGGGCGCAAGCAATATCATGAGTTTTCTGCCGGCCCAGCAGATCGGCATCACAAAACTGGCGACTGAATACTGCAATGCGCTGACGGACAGCAGCGCGCTGCGCGCCGCTTTCTTCGGCACCGCGCCGGCAGTGTTTGAATTCGGCTCTGCGGTGAGCGCCGCTTTTGGCACGCAGGAGAAGCAGGATCGAATAAGCAACGCGTTGATTGACAAAATGATAGGGATCAACCTGTCCAGTCAGCCGTCGCAAGCCGAGGCCAATGGAGCGATCAATGCCCTGATCAATGATTTGATCGCGGCGAATCCGGCCGGCGATGCCACGCGCACCCGGGCGATAGTAAAGGGCGCCTGCACCGCCGTGCTCAGCAGCGCAGCCTTGATGGTGCAGTAAGCGGTACGGATAGATTCTGAATTGGATAGAGGTGAAGTTTATGGCTAACAAAAAACATGACGGTAATTCGCAGCACGGTCCTTATCGGCATCAAAATCACCGGCGACCGGTGACGCGGCGTGAGTTTCTCGGACAGGGGTTTATCGGCGGACTCGGTATCGCAATGGGGCCGTCATTGTTGGGCCTGCTGGCAAGGACGCCGGATGCCTATGCGGCCGCCGCGGAGTGCGGGATCGACGCGCCGACGGCAGCGATGAAAAGGATTCCGTTCGTCGCCTTCGATCTGGCGGGTGGTGCCAACCTGGCGGGGTCGAACGTGCTGGTGGGTCAGAACGGCGGCCAACTCGATCCCTTGGATGCCGCCGGCTATGTCAAGCTGGGATTGCCCAACGGTATGCATCCGACCGATGCGGCGCAGACCAGCAACGAATTGGGTGTCTGGTTTCATGCCGACAGTGCGTTGTTGCGCGGTATCAAGGACAAAGCGTCGGCGGCAACCCTGGCCAACGTCAACGGCTGCGTGTTTTGCGCCCGGTCCAATGACGATACCCAGAATAATCCCCACAGTCCGCTGTACGGTATAGCGAAGGCCGGGGCCAGCGGCGACCTGGTGACCCTGATCGGTACCCGCAACAGCGTGTCCGGTGGCAATTCGGTTGCGCCGGCATCGCAAATCGAGGCATCGCTGCAGCCGACCAAGGTGGCCAGCGCCGCCGATACCCGCGGTCTGGTTGACACCGGGCGGCTGGCCACGCTGTTGGGCGGAAACGGTTCGGTGCGGGTGATGCAGGCTATAGAATCCATCAGTGCAACCAAGGGCGGCAAGCTCAGCGAGGCGGAAATTGTCAAGACGATGCTGGGTTGCGCTTATTCAGGAACCACCGAAAAGGTGCAGCAGTACGGCAATCCTGATGTGCTCAATCCGGTCCTGGACACGGATATCGCGGCTATCTTCCCCAGCCAGCTTGGCGACAGCGACTTTATTAAAACCGCGGCGATCATGAAGCTGGTGGTCAACGGCTTCGCCGGGGCGGGAACGGTGCAGTTCGGTGGTTACGACTACCATACCGGCAACCGCTCGGCCGGCGAGGCGAAAGACTTCAAGGCCGGCCAGGCCATCGGTGCGGTCATGCAATACGCGGCGCTGCTGAACAAACCGGTGATGATTTACCTCTTCAGCGATGGTGCCGTTTCCAGTAACGGTAAAATCGACAACAGCACCGGTGGACGCGGCAAGGGTGTGTGGACGTCCGACAACGGTACTTGCGCGGCATCGCTGATCCTGGTCTACAATCCGAACTCACGCCCGCAACTGCGCAGCGAGACCTCGCAGCAGATCGGCTACTACCGTGCCAATGGCGCGATCGAAACCGCGGCAACGGCGGTGTCTAACAACGTGACGCAACTGGCCGAAGCCGTGGTGCTGAATTATCTGGCGCTGCACGGTGACCAGGGGCGTTTCCTCCAGGTGCTGCCGACGCAGGGACTCGGACCGGCGTCTGGATGGGACCAGTACATCGCATTTCAACCAATATAAGCAGGGACGGACCAGTATGACGCCGGCAATATTCAATTGACTGCACAGATCCGATTGCGCCACGCAGTGATAAAACATTTTTCGTGCCGCCGATTTCCCTCTGGGTCCTGCTGGCAGCCAGGCGGGCGCTGAGCACAACGGTGTTAACGGAGAATCAGGGAGTTGCTTTTGGTGGCATGGTTACGGGGGTGTCGCGCTCGCCCAGAGGGCCGGCCTGGTGACGCGGTATCTGCTCCCCAAGCCTGGACAGAGGGCATGCCAAAACGGGCGGTGATGTGCCCGCATGCCATGCCCTCCGTTCCCGGGTATCAATAACCGCCTTTGCGACGGCTTTCCGGTAACCCGGAAATACGGGCGCCCTGTTTGGATGGATCTTTGGGGAACAGTTCGTACAGTGAACGTTGATCCACCTTGGCGCCGCCCCACTTATCCGACATGGCTTTGATGATGTTGCGGGTGTTGGGCTGATTGCCGCCGTTATTGATGTATTCATCCCGTAAAAAATTGATCAAATCCCAATGCTTGTCGGTCAGCGCGACACCTTCGGTAACGGCGATGGCTTTGGCCACATCCTCACTCCAGTCTTCGATGTTGCTGAGATAACCGTTGGCATCGGTTTCGATCGTGTTACCATTAACTTCAATTGACATCTCAATCATCCTCCTCTTAAGTGTTACTCTGTTTTCTAAACCGGATCTTTATCAGCCCCAACTTTTTTGATGCTCTTGTGGGGTATAAACAGGCCGCAACCCATGAAACGATGGCTGCCCAGGCCGTGTTGTTGCAGTAATAAGGCTTCCTCGACTTCCAGCTCGGCCACCATCAGGCTGCGGGTGGTGAGCGGTTGCCGGTCGGTGCCGAGTGTTTGCGCTCGACCGCACAACAGCTTGCGCGGTTTGATTCCCAGGCTGTTGAGAGTCCGGGCTACTTCGTCCAGAAAAGCGCTTTCATCCTGAGCGTCCGGGCTGACGATGTAGCGACTGAACAAGGTGGTCAGGGTGCTCATGGCGCGGGTGTCGACCAGATCCTTGACCAGCAGTTCATGGCCGTTGACGCTCAGGCATTGTCCGCACAGGACTCTGGTGTCCTCGATGCGCTCGCGGGTGACGCGCAACATGAGTTTGGTGCGTCGCGACGGATGCAGCATGTCGCCGGGTCGTTGCCAACCGTTGCCGGATTCGGCCACGTGAACGGTATGTACGCCGCAGCGAGGATCCGCCGCGAGCCAGGGCAGTACCGCCGTTACCGCCGTGGCCAGGGCATGGGCGTGATCCTGCGGCAGCAACCGGCACACCATGGTGAATACCACGTCCACCATGGTGTCCACGGTGACCGGTTGCTCCGGTGCTGATTTTTCTTCCCAGTACATGATGCCGCCGTCAGTTCTGAATGCGTTCCCAGATTTTATCGCGATCGAGCCACCAGTCTTCCTGTACCAGCACATCCACGACATTGCGCAAGCGCGGCAGGAATTTTTCCGGATCATCGAGCTCCAGCTTGGTAAACCAGAAATCAAATTGTTCCTGGGATTCCACCTTGCTGTGGCGTCGTGCCACGGAACCCAGCAGGTTGTTGGTGAAAATCATTAATTCTTCCCGTGTCTTGCCCTCGGCGCGCATATCGGCCAGATAATGGGCGACCGTGGCGGCCACCGCGGCACCGTCAGAATCGTTGGGCGTCTCCTCCACCACGTGTTGCAGCAGGGCAACGCTAAGTTCCGGATCGACGGGGAAGGTTACGGCCAACCAGATACCCTGACCCAAGGCCGGCAGGGAGAATTCCTGATCGGCTTTGTACATCATGTCGCAGGCGATCACCGCCTGTTCCCAGTCATGTGCCGCGATGCAGTCGTCAAACACCGCGCGTGCCAGGGGAAAGGCTTCACTGCCACGGCTGAGGTCGAGCAGGGACCCGATGATCTGGAGTTGCAGGCGTGCCTTTTCCTGAGCCGGGGTATTGGCCGGCAGAGTCGCTATCTGTTCTTCGGTGGCGGCGATCCGCTGTTCCAGTAATGCCGTGGCGGAAACTGCGTCGTCCGCACTGTCGGCGTCTCCGTGTCCTTCATTGGTATTGATGTATTTCATGGGTACCGCCTTCAGTCGTCGCCTGGCATGCAGGCGTTCTTGTGGGTCACGGAATAAACGCCGGAGAACGCCCCTTCCACGCGGTCTTCCCAGTTGTTGGGGGTGTCGCCGTAGTTGGGTTTGATATCGATTTTCAGGTGGATTTCACCGGAAGTTTTCGCTTGGTCAGCGATCACCGTCAGCAACTGGTCAAAGCTGTGCAGTTGCGGGTTCTGGATCAGGATTTCGCTTAAATAGAGCATGCTGGTTGCCTGTTTGATTATTGATGGGGCGCGGTAATACGATCGTGATAACGCGCCCGAAATACCAATCGCACCTGTCCCTGTAGCGGGTCATCCCGGAAACCGGTACGCGTATGTAGCACATTGTTACAGATTACTCCTTCCCCGGCACGCAGCCGGTAGGTCAGACGATACAGCGTCGCGCCCTCAAGGAGCGCGCGCAATGCACACACCGCTTCCTGGGTGATGGTGTCTTCCCGCCACTGGATGGAGCGCGTGCGGTGCGTGTAACGCATATGAAGTTTCTGCGTACGCGCATCGACAGCAAACACCGGACCCGATTGTGCCGGCCGCACCTGCTGACCATGTTCCACGTTTTCAGGAATAGTCATGGCGTCCGGAGCCATTAGCGCCTGCACAAATGCCGGATTTTCGTCCCGTAAAAGTATATAGGCAATTTCCGGATCCAGCAGTTGGTTCTCACCCCCGGCGGCGGCGGGAGATACACAATGTAGGGTCATGCCCCGGATACGCCGATCATCAGTATTGTAATAACCATCGGTGTGCCAGTTAATAGGCCTATCGGTATAGGGAATGTATTCCTGGCCACGGCCCTTGTCGGCGACCGTGATGGAGGACAGACCTTCTTCATCGGCACACAGATTTTGATCCAATTGATGCAGGCCTAATTGTTTTCCCAGATTGATAACGGCTTCTTTGGAGGCCCATTGTTGTGGATTCAGGGTTTGATAGAGGCACATGTTGGTGTGTGAACAAAGCGCCAGCACTTGCTCCAGCTCATGGCGGGTCAAATGGTTGAGATCTTGTAGGGGAACTCGCAGGGCATCCGCCGAAACCGGATAATCCCGAAGTTTCCACTCGCGCCACCGGTTATAGGCCACACTGTCGCCGAGGAGAAAGGGTGAAGACCGCGGGAAATCGGGTGAATACACGGTAGGCCGGCTCATGCGGCAATGCTTTGCAGAAGATTTACCATGACCATCGAGGTTAAATATTGTCCAGTGTATGATTTTAAATTAAAAACCTAAAACGCGAGCTTGTAATTTTTTCACGGCCCGGCTATGTTTCATGAGCTTTGGTTTACGTGCTTATATATAAAGTCGTCATAGGCTTGGTGCAATAGGAATATTACCTTAGGGATAGAGTCCATATCTTGGTCCCCCCCCGAAAGAAGGCTATGCAGTACCAGTGGCGATGACTAGACTCTAGAAAATTAGCAACGGCTAACATACTCAATAAGTTGGTTTTTATTTACCGCGTATAACTATAGTATGTGGCAGGCCACTGCTGACGATAGCGATAGGGGGAAGGGATGACGCCTTAATTATTCTTGTTCACCCTGTTAAAAAAACGCCTGGCTCACAGGCCCAATCAACAAAACACAATCAGGTCCGCACCAGGAGAAACTTATGGCTGATCAACCCAAGAATCCTGAGAAACACGCTAGTTATCTTCCGAAAGAAAAGACATCCACGAAGCCGTTTCACGATACGCCCATGCTGGACCAATTGGAAAGCGGTCCCTGGCCGAGTTTTGTTACCGGTCTGAAACGTATCGCTTACGAAAACAATATGATGGTTGACCTGCTGGGTCAGCTTGAGCATTCCTACAAGACCCGCTTGGGTTACTGGAAAGGCGGCACCGTCTCCGTATTCGGTTATGGCGGAGGTATCATTCCGCGTTTTTCCGAAGTCGCCAAAATGTTTCCCGAATCCAAGGAGTTTCACACACTGCGCATTCAGCCACCGGCGGGTAATCATTACACCACCGACATGCTGCGCCAGTTGTCCAACTCCTGGAACAAGTACGGTTCCGGCCTGATCGCGTTCCACGGCCAGACCGGTAACATCATGTTCATTGGCACCACCACCGAAAATACCCAGCACTTCTTTGACGAAGTTAATGAGTATGGTTGGGATCTGGGCGGTGCCGGTCCCTGTGTCCGTACCGGCATGTCCTGCGTGGGTGCCGCCCGTTGCGAGCAATCCTGTTGCAGCGAGCACAAGATTCACCGTCTGCTGGTGAACAACTTTCTCGACGATATGCATCGCCCCGCACTGCCTTACAAGTTCAAGTTCAAAGTTTCCGGATGTCCCAATGATTGCATGAATTCCATTCAGCGCGCCGACATGGCCGTTATCGGTACCTGGCGCGACGACATGAAAGTGGATCAGAAGGAAGTTAAAAAGTTCGTTGCCACCAAGGGTCGCAAGTATGTGATCGATAACGTGGTCAGCCGCTGCCCCACCAATGCCCTGTCGCTCAATGACGATGACAGCCTGGCCGTGGACAACCGCAACTGCGTACGTTGCATGCATTGCATCAATGTCATGACCAAAGCGCTGTCACCCGGTGATGACAAGGGTGTTTCCATCCTGATCGGCGGCAAGCGTACTCTGAAAATCGGCGACACCATGGGTACCGTGATGGTGCCGTTCATGAAGCTGGATACCGACGAAGATTACGACAAGCTCAAGGAAATGGCGGAAACCATCATCGATTTCTGGGCCGAAAATGCCCTGGAGCACGAGCGTTGCGGTGAAACCATCGACCGTATCGGTCTGGTGAATTTCCTCGAAGGTATCGGCATCGATGTCGACCCGCACATGATCAGCCGTCCGCGCGAGTGTTCCTATGTGCGCATGGATACCTGGGAAGAAGAAGCTGAAAAGTGGAAACAACGCAAGACGGCCGGTTGATACCGGCCCCTGCGGCTTCACAGGCGTAAGAATAAGAGATAACGAGTACAGAAGAATTCAATCGGAGGTAATCAATGTCACAGGCAGCGGCTCCCAGATTTCCCATAGAAAGCGGTGTACCGGACGGGTTCCAGTACATGCATCCGTTGATGGTCAAGAACTATGGCAACTGGAAATATCATGAACGTCCCCGGCCGGGTGTACTGCATCATGTCGCCAAGAGCGGCGATGAAATCTGGACCGTGCGTGTCGGTACCCAGCGCCAGCTGGGTGCGTACGAGCTCAACATGTTGTGCGATATTATCGACACCTATGGTGAAGGTTATGTACGGTTCACCATTCGTTCCAATATGGAAATCATGGTGTCCGACGCGAAGAAGGTCGAGCCGCTGATCAAGGCGTTCACCGACGCCGGTTATCCGGTTGGTGGCACCGGTCCTTCCGTGACCATGATCTCCCATACCCAGGGCTGGTTGCACTGCGACATTCCCGGCACCGACGCATCCGGCGTGGTGAAAGCCATGATGGACGATCTGTACGAAGAATTTACCAACGAGCGCATGCCCAACCGGGTGCATATCACGACTTCCTGCTGCCAGATTAACTGTGGCGGTCAGGGCGATATCGCGATCAATGTGCAGCATACCAAGCCGCCCAAGATCAATCACGACCTGGTGGCCAACGTGTGTGAACGTCCTTCCGTGGTGGCACGTTGCCCGGTAGCGGCGATTCGTCCCGCCATTGTCAACGGCAAGCCTTCGCTGGAAGTCGATGAAAAGAAATGTATCTGCTGCGGCGCCTGCTTTCCGCCTTGCCCGCCCATGCAGATCAACGATCCGGACCACACCAAGCTGGCAATCTGGGTTGGCGGCAAGCATTCCAATGCGCGCAGCAAGCCCATGTTTCACAAGCTGGTGGCCGCGGGCGTACCGAACAATCCGCCACGCTGGCCGGAAGCCAATGCCATCGTCAAGAATATCCTGCGCATCTACAAGCAGGACGCCAAGGATTGGGAACGGGTTGGCGATTGGATCGAGCGCATCGGTTGGCCGCGTTTCTTCGAATTGACCGAACTGCCGTTCACCAAGTTCCACGTGGACAACTGGCGCGGTGGCCGTAACAGCCTGAATGCATCTACTCACATTCGGTTCTAAAGGCGAGGGGCGGTCATGAAGTTTTCGATTTTGGTCAATGAAGGGCCTTATACCCACCAGGCGTCGGATACCGCTTATCAGTTTACCAAGGCGGCATTGGAAAAGGGACACGAAATTTTTCGCGTGTTCTTCTACCACGACGGTGTTAACAACGCGACGCGTCTGACTGTGCCACCCCAGGATGATCGCAACTTGCAAGTGTTGTGGTCGGAGCTGTCGCTGAAGTACAAGCTGGACATGGTGGTGTGCATCGCCGCCGCCCAGCGCCGCGGCATCCTGGATGAGAGCGAAGCTAAGCGTCAGGGTAAGGATGCCAACAATCTGGCGCCGGGGTTCCGCATCTCGGGTCTGGGGCAACTGATCGAGGCGGG
>JAHECY010000044.1 GCA_024641505.1 Gammaproteobacteria bacterium | reverse complement strand
CACACCGCCTGTGTAGGGTGCGTATTACGCACCGGCTGCGTAGGGTGCGTATTACACACCTGCTGTGAGGGTGCGTATTACACACCTGCTGTGAGGGTGCGTATTACACACCGCCTGTGTAGGGTGCGTATTACGCACCGGCTGTGTAAGGTGCGTATTACACACCGCCTGTGAGGGTGCGTATTACACACCGCCTGCGTAGGGTGCGTATTACACACCGGCTTTTGTTTCCAGAACGGAGCATGGCTTCGTTACAGAAAAAAACAACGGTGCGGAATACGCACCCTACGCGGACGGAGAATACCGATGCGGATCGAATCACATGCACAACAGGAAATAAACGGATTCGCACTAAGGTGCGTATTACGCACCGGACAAGAATAAAGGACTTAGCATATCCATGGCTGAATACTTATTGATCCTGGTCAGCACGGTGCTGGTGAATAACTTCGTGCTGGTCAAATTCCTGGGGCTGTGCCCGTTCATGGGCGTGTCCCGAAAACTGGAGACCGCCATTGGCATGGCGTTCGCGACCACGTTCGTGCTTACCCTGTCGTCGATCTGCAGTTATCTGGTGAATCATTTCATTCTGGTACCGCTGGATATCACCTACCTGCGCACCATCAGTTTCATCCTGGTGATCGCGGTGGTGGTTCAGTTCACGGAAATGGTAGTGCATAAAACCAGCCCGTTGCTGTACCAGGTGCTGGGAATTTTCCTGCCCTTGATCACCACCAATTGCGCGGTGCTGGGTGTCGCCCTGCTCAATGTGCAGCAGGAGCTGGATTTCTTTTCTTCCGCGCTCTACGGCTTCGGGGCCGCGGTGGGTTTTTCCCTGGTGTTGATACTGTTCGCCGCCATGCGCGAACACATCGTCGCCGCGGACGTACCACTGGCGTTCCGCGGCCCGGCCATCGCCCTGATTACCGCCGGCCTGATGTCCATGGCGTTCATGGGCTTCTCCGGCCTGGTGCGGGGTTAAATCATGTGGACCGCGGTATTGATCCTGGCATTGCTGGGTGCGGTGTTTGGCATGATCCTGGGGTACGCGGCGGTGCGTTTCCGGGTGGAAAGCAATCCCCTGGTGGATAAAATCGACGCCATCCTGCCCCAAACCCAGTGCGGTCAGTGTACCTACCCCGGCTGCCGACCCTATGCCCAGGCCATCGCCGATGGCGGCGCGGATATCAACCAGTGCCCGCCGGGTGGTGAGGCGGTGATTCATGCGCTGGCGGACCTGCTGGGCCGTGACCCCAAACCCTTGAACGAGGAACATGGCACGCACAAGGAAAAGGTGGTGGTGGAGATCGATGAAGACCTGTGCATCGGCTGCACGCTGTGTATTCAGGCATGCCCGGTGGATGCCATTCTGGGAGCCGCCAAACAAATGCACACCGTGATCGCCGAAGAATGCACCGGTTGTGAGCTGTGTATCCCCCCGTGCCCGGTGGACTGCATCTACATCATCCCGGTACGTCAGAACGTCGACAACTGGAAAGTACCTTTTCCGGAACCACGCCCGCAGGCACTGCCATGAACACACGTTTATTTTCCTTCCATGGCGGCCTGAAGCTGGTTGACTTCAAAGCGGGCGCCACCGACCAGCCGATTCAGCAGGCGCCGCTGCCACCGCAGCTCGTCATCCCACTGCAACAACACATCGGCACTCCGGCGGAACCCGTGGTCAAACCCGGCGATCGGGTGCTGACCGGTCAGGTCATCGCCCGCGCCACCGGCGCCATCAGCGCCAACATTCACGCCAGCAGTTCCGGTACGGTGTCCGCGATCGAGAAACGACCGGTGGCACACCCGTCGGGCCTGCAAGCGCCCTGTATTGTTGTCACCACCGACGGTGCTGATCGCTGGTGTGATTCACCCACCATCACCGGCGATGATTTCCCGCACCTGGCGCCGGATGTTCTGCGTAAACTGATTCGTCAGGCCGGCATCGTCGGCATGGGTGGCGCCGGCTTTCCGACCGCGGTCAAACTCAAGCCCAGCGGTGGCAATTCGGTGGAACTGCTGGTATTGAACGGCGCCGAATGCGAACCTTATATCAGTTGTGACGACATGCTGATGCGCGAACGGGCGCCCGCCGTGGTCAGCGGCGCCCGCATCATGATGCATGCCCTGGGCGCCCGACAGGCGGTGATCGCCATCGAAGATAACAAACCTGAAAGTATCGCCGCCATGCAAGCCGCGCTGGCCAGCGCCGGCGTCGGCAACGTGAGCGTGCGCGCGATACCCGCCATTTATCCCGCCGGCGGCGAAAAACAGCTGATCAAACTGCTCACCGGCATCGAAATTCCCGCCAAAGCACTGCCCATCAACGCCGGTATCGTCTGCCACAATGTGGCGACGGCCGCGGCGGCGCATCGGGCCGTCTACCTGGGCCAAAGTTCAATTTCGCGCATCGTCACCCTGGCCGGTCACGTACCACGCGATCTGAATCTGGAAGTGCGTTACGGCACCCCGGTGGATTTTCTGCTGCGCAGCTTCGACATCAATCCGGCGCAAGTCAGCGCTGTCATCATCGGCGGTCCGATGATGGGTTACACCCTGCACCGCGGCGATGTGCCGGTAATCAAGACCTGTAACTGCATTCTGGTGCAGCAACAGGGCAAGCGTCTGCCCTACGGCAACCATGGCGCGGCCATGCCCTGTATCCGTTGCGGTAACTGCGCCGACGTCTGTCCCGCGAATCTGCTGCCGCAGCAACTTTACTGGCATGCCCACAGCCGCGATTTCGACAAGATCCAGGATTTTCACCTGTTCGATTGCATCGAATGCGGCTGCTGCGACTATGTATGCCCCAGCCACATTCCGTTGGTGCAATATTATCGCTTCGCCAAAAGTGAAATCTGGGCTCAGGAACACGACAAGGAAAAAGCGGACATCGCGCGCCAGCGCCATGAATTCCGCCAATTTCGGCTGGAACGGGAGAAAACCGAGCGCGCGTTGCGCCACAAACAAAAAGCCGATGCCCTGCACGCACCGAGCGCCGAGGCAGAAGATCTGGCGCGCAAGAAAGCCGCGATCGCCGCGGCCGTGGAGCGCGTCAAGACACGCAAAGCGCAATCGGACACGAAACCCCGCAACGTGGACAATCTGTCGGCACAACAGCAACAGTTGATCGACGAAGTGGAGGCGCGCCGCAAGCAACACCGCCGGCAACGCACCGAACGCCCCCCAAACAAAAATAGTGACGCCCAGTAACCCTATAGTGACCCTATGACAGTATTACGCACCAGCAGCTCGCCGCATATTCATGGCCCGAACTCCGTGCCCAAACTGATGTTCACCGTACTGGCGTGCCTGTTGCCGGCGCTACTGGCCCATGGCTGGTTTTTCGGTGCCGGTATTGCGGTGCATCTGACGCTGGCTTGCGCTACGGCACTGGGGTGTGAAGCGCTGATGCTGTCGTTGCGCGACAAATCGCGAATGCTGTTTCTAACGGATGGCAGCGCTCTGGTGAGCGCCACGTTGCTGTGCTTTGCGATTCCGCCGCTGGCGCCCTGGTGGCTCACCGTGATCGGCGTCAGTTTCGCCATCGTCGTCGCCAAACATCTGTACGGAGGACTCGGGCACAATCCTTTCAACCCGGCCATGGTCGGTTATGTGCTGTTGCTGATTTCATTCCCCCGGGAAATGACCGCCTGGCTGACGCCGGCGACCCACAGCGCCCTGCATTATGATTTTGGCGCCACCCTGGACCTGATCTTCAATGCCGGCATTACCGGCGTCGACGCGGTCACCATGGCATCGCCGCTGGATCATCTTCGCATGGAACTGAGTCGTACGCACAGCATGGTCGAGATCCTTAACAACGGCGAACTTTACGGCCGCCTCGGCGGCACGGGTTGGGAATGGGTGAACGCAATGGCGCTGCTCGGTGGCTTGTTGTTGCTGTGGCGCAAGATCATCCATTGGCACATTCCGGTCGCCATGCTGCTCGCCTTGCTGATCAGCGCCGGCTTTTTCCACTTGCTGGACCCGGGACGCTACAGTGACCCAATGTTGCACCTGTTCAGCGGCGCCACCATGCTGGGGGCATTTTTCATCGCCACCGATCCGGTGAGCGCGGCCACCACCAACCGGGGTCGTCTGTATTACGGTGCCGGCATCGGCATCATCACCTACATCATCCGCACCTGGGGCGGCTATCCGGACGGTGTCGCGTTCGCGGTCCTGCTCATGAACATGGCGGCGCCGACCCTGGATCATTTCACGCAGCCGCGCGCGTTCGGTCATGGTGAGCGCGACTGATGGAAGCACTGCGTAAAAACATGTGGCGTTCCGCGGTACTGCTGGCACTGTTCGCCTTGATCGGTACCGGCCTCGTGGCCTACACCTTCGACGTGACCAAGGATCGTATTGCCGCCAGCGAACGCGCGGCCATCATTCGCACGCTGCACTCCATAGTTAAACCGTCGGACCACGACAATGACATCTTTCACGATACCCTGGAAGTCACCGACGCGCAGTACCTCGGCAGCCGTAAGCCGGTGACCGTGTATCGGGCACGGCTGCACGGCGAACCCAGCGCCGCCGTGCTCACGGTGTATGCCCCCAACGGTTATAGCGGCGCCATCAAGATGCTGGTCGGCATCCGCAGGGACGGCAGCCTCGCCGGGGCGCGCATTCTGGAACACCGGGAAACTCCCGGCCTGGGCGATGCGATCGAAGCGGAAAAGACCCGGTGGATCGAGAGCTTTCAGGGGAAATCCCTGACCCAGCCGGATACCCAGGGCTGGCATGTCAAGAAAGACGGTGGCTATTTTGATCAATTCACCGGTGCTACCATAACACCTCGGGCGGTGGTACAAGCCATCCACAATGCCCTGCTCTATTATAAAGACCACCAGGACCTGATCTTTGGCCCGGCCCCACCTCCAGGAGGGTAATACTCATGGCAAATTACGGCAGCATCATCCAGGACGGCTTGTGGCGCAACAATCCCGCCACCGTCCAGATACTCGGTCTGTGTCCGTTGCTGGCGGTAAGCAGCACCGTGGTCAATGCCTTGGGACTGGGACTGGCAACCACGCTGGTACTGATCGGCTCCAACGGTACCGTTGCCATGATTCGCAATATCGTGCGGCCGGAACTGCGTATTCCGGTGTTCGTGCTGGTCATCGCTTGTTTCGTTACCGCGGTGGAACTGGCGATGCGCGCCTACCTGTACGATCTCTATAAAATCCTTGGCATCTTCATTCCCCTGATCGTCACCAATTGCGTGATCATCGCGCGCGCGGAAGCGTTCGCCTCCAAAAACACCATGGCGCGCTCCTGCCTGGACGGTCTGGCCATGGGTCTGGGATTTACTGTAATTCTGGTGCTGCTGGGCGCGTTGCGCGAGAGCCTGGGACGCGGCACTTTACTGGCGCAGGCACATCTGTTGTTCGGTGCCCAGGCCCAGCATTGGACCATAACCCTGGTGGACGATTACCGGGGATTTCTGCTCGCGATACTGCCGCCCGGCGCTTTCATCGGACTGGGTTTGATCATCGCCATCAAGAACCGCCTGGAGCGCATCTCCTGGCGCACCAGTGACATCAACCACACCAAACCTGTCACCAGTGCGTAGCGCCGATCCCGAACCATGCGCCGTTATCACCGGCGCCAATATCGTTATCATCAAAAACGCTTAACACTCTTGCACGCCACGCACTGCGCGCACGCACCGCGTTTTATGACCAGCGGCGGCGATTGAGCGACGAGCGGTAGCGCCACCCCCTACCACAAAATCTGGACACCGGTACAATTTTTCCTGTAGCTGGAAGAATTTCTTTTTTGGTAACCGGACAAATGACATGCGCAAACTTCAATCAGGCCTGACACTCGTGGAATTGATGGTCACCGTTGGGATCATCATTATCCTGATGGCGGTCGCCATGCCAAAAATGTACGCCGTATTGGACCACAACACCCTGGTTGCTTCGGCAAATTCATTGGTACAAGGTCTGCACCTGGCGCGCAGTGAAGCCATCCGCAGCGGGGGCGCCACCATCTGCGCCAGCACCGATCAGGTAAACTGCAGCGCGGATCCGACGGATTGGAAAACCGGATGGATCGTTCAGGACGTTACTAACACCACGATCCGGGTTTATGCGGGAGTTCCCGATACCATTACCGTTAGCGCCACCGCCCCCGTGATCACCTACCGGAACAACGGCTTCATTCTCCCCGTGGGCGGGGTGACCGTGGATTTCTGTAAAGCGCGCAACAAAACCGATGCCGAAGTCACCACCGGCACCCGGATCAGCGTCAACACCGCCGGAAAACCGCGGGCTGAGCGCATCACCACCACCACCGCCAAAAAATGCGCATAGGTAACCATATGCATACGACCCTCACCAACAGCCAACGCGGTTTCACCCTGTTAGAAAACATGGTGGCACTGCTTATTCTTTCCATCGGTTTGCTGGGCATCGCCGGTTTGCAGGCCTTCACTCTCAAGAGTGGCGCCTCATCCGCCATGCGCCTTTCCGCGATTCAACAGGCCAATGAGATGGCGGACAGAATGCGGGCGAATATCGGCGGCATCTATCCGCCCCCTGGTGGCGCAACACTCTACAGTGACGTTACGCCAATGACCCCGCCCGCTGCCGGTGTCAATTGCCTGTCCGCAATGTGCACTCCCGGTCAACTGGAAGCGTATGACCTGTTGCAATGGTATACCGACAACCTGGTGGTGCTGCCGGGCCCGACCGGCTATGCCGGTGGCTACATCACACGCACCGACATGGTGGACAACGGCGGCAACACCATCCGCTTGTATCCCGGCACCCTCGGCACTCCCGGACCGGCACGCGCGCGCTTCACCATCACCATGCGCTGGGACGGTGAACGCACCGGCGCCACGGGCCTGAATTGCCCACCCCAAAGCAATACAGATCTGAACTGCTACATAATGGAAGTCGACCTATGAAACAGTGGAAACTTGCCATGTCAGACAGAACCCAACGCGGCTTCACGCTGGTCGAACTGATGATCGCCATGGTCATTGGCCTGGTCCTGGTCGCCGGCATTGCCAATATCTTCAGCGCCAACAAAAAGGCCTACCGTTACAACGATGCCTTGTCCGGCATGTTTGACAACGGTGGCTTCGCGCTGGACTTCATCTCGGGTGTATTGTCGGACACCGGTTACGTACCCGATATCGACAATTTTCCGGATATGGATGCCGACAACAACGGCAAAACCGACAAAGCCGACGTGGAACTCTGGGCCTATGGCGCGAACATGCCGCTCAGCGGTACCGAAGGCAACGGCCTGACCAGCGACAGCCTCACCATCAACACCATGGCCGATCCGATCATGATCAATGATGCCGGCAATCCGCCCATCGATTGCGTCGGCACCGTGGTGACAGCGGCTACCGCACCGTTCAATCCCAACGTCGCCGTTATCGCCAGCTATGGCATCAGTAACCAGATCCTCGTCAAGAACAGCCCCGTCTCCGGGCGACCCGCTTTGTTCTGCAATAACATCGAATTGGTGGACGGTATTGAACGCCTTGAGATTCTTTATGGCGTGGATACCGATGTGCCCAGCGACGGCGCGCCGGACCGATATCTGCCGTTTGACGCCATCGCCAATCCCTTGCAGGTATTGACGGTACGCATCGCGATACTGGTGGCATCCGCGGAAGAAACCCGCTCCGCCCCCGATACCGCCACCTACAACCTGCTCGGCACCATCGTGCCGGCAGCGAAGGACAAACGCCAGCGCCGGGTCATGACCAGCACCATCAAACTCAGGAACCGGTGCGCCCGGGCGGCAGGTCTGGATTTATGCGTATGACATTCAACTCAGTTAAATACGGGACATTCGCCATGACACGTCCGAATCCGAGCAACATCACAATAACAGGCCGTAACCGACAAAAGGGCAGCGCGCTCGTGGTGGGTCTGGTATTTCTGGTCATTCTGACCTTGCTGGGTCTGACCGCCAGCTCCGGCGGCATCCATCAAGAACTGATCACGCGCAATATCAAAGATCAGAACCTGGCGTTGTATTCCGCGGAATCCGCGTTGCGGGAAGCGGAAACCTGGCTGCGCAATTCCGGACCTCTGACACCGCTGGACAGCGCCATTATCAAGCCGACCGGTTTTTGCGGTACCGTCGCGGAAGTTTGCGCCAGCGCATCCGATACCTGGTGGGGTCTCAATGCCGTGAAACTCGGTGATCTGGTGGGCACCCAGGCGCTGCAGTTTGTCACCGCACCGGAAATCATTATTGAGTTGTACCGGGTCAAGTCCAGTTGCCCCTGGTGCGCCAGCTCCACCATCGTTAACTATTACCGAATCACCACCCGGGCAACCGGCATCAATCCGACGACAGTGCGCATTTTACGGTCACTGTATCGTTGGTAATTTGAAATCGAGTAACTTGCACTACCAAGCAATTAAATTTTACACCACGAGAGGTGTTTAACATGAGAAACAAAACCATCACCCAATACGCCAAGGCTCTCGGCAGGTTATCTCTGCTGGCGCTGGCATTCGCCACCACCGGCGCCCATGCCACGCTCTGGACCCTGTCCGACACGCCGCTGTTTCTGGGCACGGCGGTACCGGCCAATATCGTCTTTCTGATCGACGATTCCGGCAGTATGGGCTGGGACGCCATCACCCGTGACTGGAAACAAAACGGCCTGGTGCGCACCAACCAGCCCGACGGCACCGACGTCGCCGGCTTCGGCACCCTGCCCGTCAATCCCTACGGCACGAACTGCAAAAGCGTGTCGTATCGCTTCGTCGTGGATCACCAACTGAACTACAGCGGAGATGCCTGCGACGTCGCCACCAGCGACAACTGGCGCTTTCGCAACCATGACTTTAATCCCCTGTATTTCGATCCGAAACGGGATTACGTGCCCTGGGAAGGCGTGGATGACAAGGGCGTTGCCTTCGCCAACATGCCGGTAGCGGCGGCCTGGTACGATCCTTACAGCACCAAGGACCCGAAAAACGAAGCCGTGGATCTTACCGCGGGGGATCCCAATGTCGGCGCGGGCAGTAAACGCATCGCGTTGCCCGGCGGCATGTATTTCTACACCTGGACGGACGGCAAGGAAAAATCGCCCGCGACCGTCCCGGCTACTTATTACGCCAAAGACGGTAAGTATCAGGATGGCGAGCAAACCGCCTACCAGATCGGCAACCTCAACGGCGAACTGGGCACGATCCCGGCCGTTAAAACCGTTGCGCTCTGGGGCAAAACCGTGGCCCAGGTGCAGCAAAACTTCGCCAACTGGTTCTCCTATTACCGCTCACGGCATTTGATGGCGAAAGGCGCGTTCGGCCATACCATCGCCACCGTGCAGAACATGCGTTTGGGCATGGCGACGATTCACCCCAATTCCGTGCATAAAAAACACGTTGCCCTGATCGACAGTTCCGTCGCCGGGGAAGCGAATCGCGCGGCCTTACTGGCGGAGCTGTATCAGCTCGACCCCAATGGCGCCACGCCGACTCTCAGCGCCCTGCACGAAATCGGCAAATACCTGTCCGGCAAGACCAACAGCTATTTCTCCAGCAGCCAGACCGCGCCCCTGCCTGCCGGCTCGGGCGGCGAATGCCAGCAGAATTTCACGCTGCTGCTGACCGACGGCTTTTATCAGGAAGAAAAAACCCAGAGCCCGCAAATCCTGGATACCGACAGTGACGGCAACTCCCTGTGGGACGGCGGCAACTATAAGGATCTCATCAAGGGCAAGTACACCACCCTGGCGGATATCGCCATGTACTATTATGAAACGGACATCCGTCCCACCACCGCCAATAACGTGCCGACCATCCTGGGCGTGGACCAGAACAATGCCCAGCACATGGTCACCTACGGCATCGCCTTCGGCGTCAATGGTTCCCTCAAGTGCATGCCTGATGAAACCACGGACGCGGACGGGGTAGCCTGCCCGGTATTTCCCGGCTGGCCCAATCCCTTGCTGACATTGGATGAATACAAAATCGACGATCTGCGGCATGCCGCCTATAACGGCCGTGGCGAGTTCCTGGAAGCCAACGATCCCGATAAACTGGTGACCGCGCTCAAAGCCATGCTCAGCAGCATCGTCGCCCGCTCGGCGGCCACCGCCGCATTGTCCTTCAACACCACCACGGTACGCACCGACACCCTGGTGTTCCAGGCCAAGTACCACACCAAGGACTGGGCTGGTGATCTGCTGTTCATCCCGTTCGCCGAAATCACCGGTGGCGTGGTCAAGAACTTCAGAAGCGTGGCCACCCAGGTGCTGAAGCAAGACCCCACCACCCGCACCATTATTACCTCGGACGGCACCACCAGCGCGCCCTTCCGCTGGGCAAACTTGACCGCAGCGCAACAGACCGCATTGAACAGCGACCCACTGGTACTGGACTTCCTGCGTGGCGATCGCAACTGTGAACTGGAAATCGGCGATCCCGCGAAATGCGGCGGCACACTGAAATTCCGTCACCGCGGCAGCGTGTGGCCGTCCACCCTGGGCGACATCATCAATTCGGCGCCGGTGTTCGTCGGCGCGCCTAACCGATATTACAGCTTCGATGGTTACGCCGACTTCGCCGTCAAGTACGCCAACCGCAAACCGTTGGTATATGTTGGCGCGAATGACGGCTTGCTGCACGGCTTCGACGCTTCCATCAACAAGGACGGTACCTTCCCGGCGACATCGGGCCAGGAACTGATCGCCTATGTTCCCAATACCACGTACAGTAAGCTGGCAAGCTTGTCTTCGCCTTCTTATTCGCACACCTATTTCATCGACGGCTCACCCACCGCCGGTGACGCGAACTTCGGCGACGCCACCAACCCTGACTGGCATACGGTCGTGGTGGAAGGCATGCGCGGCGGCGGTCAAGCCATGATGGCGCTGGACGTCACCGATCCCAGCATCTTCTCCGAAGCGACTCCAGGAAAAACCTTCCTGTGGGAGTTTACCGATAAGAACGATGCCGACCTGGGGCTGACCTTCAGCGATCCAATCGTCATCCGTCTCGCGACCGGCAAGTGGGCCGCGGTATTCGGTAACGGCCTGAACAACACCATTGCCGATGCTAACCCGAGCACCACCGGTAACGCGGTAATCTACGTTGTCGATATCGCCACCGGTACCCTCATCAAGAAGCTGAATACCGGTTACGGCATGGCCAAGGACCCTACCGGCGGCAATCGCGCCAACGGCGTCATGGCCGTGGCGGCCATGGATGCTGACCAGGATTTCAAGGTTGACTTCCTCTACGGTGGCGACATGTTCGGCAATCTCTGGCGCTTCGATGTTTCCGACGTCGACCCGGCAAAGTGGGGTATTTCTTTCGGCGGCAAACCATTGTTCACCGCCAAATCGCCGGACGGCTCCATGCAGTCCATTACCGCCAAGATGACGATCGGACCGCATCCCCTGCACCCCGGCTACCTGATCTATTTCGGCACCGGCAGATACCTTAACAGCGCCGACAACATCATGACCGGGGTACCGACCCAGACTTTCTACTCCATCTGGGATCAATGGGAAAAGGGCGACGCAACCGCGTTCGCGCCATTTACCCGCGCCAATCTCCTGCAACAACAGATCTTGAACGAGGTTGGTTTCAGCTGGGGCAGCAACTTCCGCGTCACCACGGACAACATCATCGATTGGTCCAAACACAAGGGCTGGTACATGGACCTGGTGAATGTGGCCACCGGCAAGAACAACGGGGAACGCGTGATCACGGAACCGGTGTTGCGTAACGGCCGTATTATCTTCAGCACCCTGATCCCGGCCAGCGGCCCCTGCATCTTCGGTGGCACCGGCTGGCTGATGATATTGGATGCCTTTGACGGCAGCCGTCTCGGCCAGTCGCCACTGGATCTCAACGGCGACGGTCGGTTCACGTCCGCTGATCTGGTCAACGGCTACGCGGTAAGCGGCTCGCAATCGACCCACGGTATTCCGTCGGCACCGGCACTGATTCAGGGCGAAGGCGGCACCACGGACCTGATCTTGATGAACTTCTCGGACGGTTCGCTCGGTGGTACCGGCGCGACCAATACCGCGCCGGTGATCACCAATACGCAACCGTGTGATCCGGGCGACCTGGCATGTACGCCGGAGCCGGTAGCCAGCCAGACCAGTCCGCCGGAACAAGCGATTACCGGTACCCCGCAGGGCCGCCTCATGTGGCAGCGTCTACAATAGATTGAGCAGGAGAATAGAAGATGAAAAAGTTATCTGGAATCACGCTGATCTCACTGCTGGTACTGTGCCTGGGCATTGCCCAGGCCCAGGCCGGCAAACTTCCCAGCGGTTATCCCGAATCGTTTCACGAGCATGGGCAAATCGACGCTCTCTACAACCTGGGAAATGGCACTTACAAGATCGTGGTCGGCGACCTGGGCCATATCATGCCCCACAAGGCGTTGGTCAAGATGTCCGCGACCCGGACCGGTTCCGTCGGCCAGTTGCGACCAGGACTGTACGTCGGCCTGATCTTGGACGATAACAGCGGTGATGTTACCGAGGTCTGGCAGATTCCACGCAACTATACACCTTAATAACGAGGCACCAGCTACATGAATACAGAAGCTATAAAAAAGGTTAGGGGATTTACCTTGATCGAACTGATGATCACCGTCGCGATCGTTGGCATACTGGCGGTGATCGCCTATCCGGCGTATGAGCAACAGTCGCGCAAAGGTAAACGGACGGCTGGCTATGTGGCGCTGGAAAAAGTCGCCCAGGCGGAGGAGCGTTTCATGTCGCAAAACAACACCTACACGGTGAATGTCCTGGCGCTCCCCGGTTTGACTTCGACGTTATCCGAGGGTGGCAATTATGATGTCACGATTGTCCGTACCGACGGTGGCGCGGCCAATCCGGTAGTGTCGTGGCTTGCCACCGCCACGCCTCAGGGCAAACAAACCAAAGATACCTGCGGCGCCCTGCATTTATCCTCCACCGGCCAGAAAACCGCCGATGGTCCGGGGAAATGCTGGTAATAAAATTACAATACTTCTCTTAGCATTGTGCAAGGGATCGTTCGCGATCCCTTTTTTTTTCACCGCGGGGTACCCACCAGCAAGGTTTTGGGCAGGGAAAAATGCACGTTTTCCTCGAGACCGGCCATCTGCCGCACCTGGGCGCCATAGCGGTTCTGCAGTAAATCGATGACGCCCTGCACCAGGATCTCCGGCGCCGAAGCACCAGCGGTCAAACCAATATGGTGCTTACCCTGTAACCAGGCGGGATCAATATCGTTGGCGCCATCGATCAGGTAAGCGGGGATACCACTACGCTCCACCACCTCCTTCAAACGGTTCGAATTGGAGCTGGTGATCGATCCCACCACCAGCACCACGTCGGACTCTTGCGCCAGTTGTTTCACGGCATCCTGGCGGTTCTGAGTGGCATAACAAATATCATCCTTGCGTGGACCCTGGATCAACGGAAAGCGCCGCCTCAAGGCCGCCACGATCTGGTTGGTGTCGTCCATGGACAAGGTGGTCTGGGTGACATAGGCGAGATTTTCCGGGTTCCTGACCTCGATGCCCGCGACATCGGCGACGGTTTCCACCAGATAGATGCCGCCCGCCTCGCCGTTGACGTATTGCCCCATGGTACCAGCCACTTCCGGATGCCCCGCGTGACCGATAAGGATGCACTCCTGACCGGTCTTGGCGAAACGCGCCACTTCCAGATGCACCTTGGTCACCAGCGGACAAGTGGCGTCGAACACGCGCAGTCCCCGCGATTCCGCCTGACGGCGTACCTCCAGGGACACCCCATGGGCGCTGAAAATGACAGTGCCGTTATCCGGCACCTGAGCGATCTCATCGACGAACACAGCGCCGGTTTCCCTGAGACAGTTGACCACATAGCGGTTATGCACCACTTCGTGGCGCACATAAATCGGCGCGCCGAAAATTTCCAGCGCCCGCTCCACGATCTCGATCGCGCGATTGACGCCGGCGCAAAATCCCCGGGGATTGGCTAATACGATTTCCATCAGACTTGTTCCTGCTCATTCGGCTGTTCATCGGCGGGCACCACCGCCAGGATATCCACTTTGAAGGTAATTTCATGGCCCGCCAGGGGATGGTTGAAATCCACCTGCACCGTATCCACCGCCACTTCCCGAATCATACCCGGCACCAGCACCTCGGAAGGCGTGGCAAATTCAATGATGACGCCGGGGGCTAACGGCATATCGTCCTTGAACTCGGCACGCGCCATGGTATGCACATTCTCAGGATCCCGGAATCCGAAACCTTCCTGCGGCGGGATCTGCAATACCTGCTGCTGTCCCGGCGCCAAACCATACAGTGCCCGCTCCAGCCCCTCCAGCAAGGTGCCGTCGCCCATGACAAACTCCATGGGCTCATCGCCATAACTGGAATCCGCCACCGTGCCGTCATGCAAGGTGATGGAGTAATGCATGGTCACCCGGCTGCCGGGCATGATGGTTGGCGCGTTGTCGTTGGTCATTATTTCCTGCATGATCCTGATAATTATTAAACGCGGGTGCGGCGCGCGCCCCATGTTCAGCGCCGCTGTATCTCGTGTACCGCCGTTGTATCTCGCGTACCACCGATGTTTCTCGCGTACCACCGATGTTTCTCGCGTACCGCCGTTGTTTCTCGCGTACCACCGATGTTTCTCGCGTACCACCGATGTTTCTCGCGTAGGGTGCGTATTACGCACCGCTTTTGATCTTATCCCGGCCGACCCGGATCAAGATCAAGAGTCACCCAAGATCTAGAGCCACAACGGTGCGTAATACGCACCCTACATTAAAAACCGGTGCGTAATACGCACCCTACATTAAAAACCAGTGGGTCATACGTACCCTATGCTTTATGCTTGCCGTGAAAGAACAAGCTCTCGATCACCAGCATGGTGGCGCCGATGGAAATCGCGGAGTCGGCGATATTGAACGTCGCGAAATGCCAATCCTGGTAATAGACATCGATAAAGTCGATGACATGACCCAGCGTGAGCCGATCCCAGACATTACCGATGGCGCCGCCGAGGATCAGCGTCAGGCTTACGCCCAACCAACGCTGCTCCCGACCCAGACGCCATAGCCAACCGACAATGAAAGCGCTCACCACCACCGCGATCACTGCGAACAGCCAATGTTGCCAGCCGGACGCGTCCGCCAGAAAACTGAACGCGGCGCCGGTGTTGTAAGCCAGGGTAAAATTGAAGAACGGCAGCACCGCCATCGGCTCATGCAGGTTCAGGGAATGTTCCGCGATACTCTTGGACACCTGATCCAGCACCACCACCAGGCCGCTGATCCAAAGCCAAAAGATGCCACTTGCCAGCGGCTTACGATGGTCTGTGGTGTGCGCTAATGTCGTCATGCATAACTCCTTGGTTCACCGGCACCTTCGACATTACTGATGCACCGGCCACACAATTCCGGATGCGCGGCGTTGACGCCCACATCCTGCCGGTGGTGCCAGCAACGCACGCATTTACCGTGGGCACATGCGGCCACTTTCACCCACAGGTCAGGCAATTCCGTAGCCATCGCAGTGTCCGGCTTCTGCGCCAGGGGATACAGGCGCGCATAGGACGTAATGGTAACGAAACGCAACTCATCCTGAAGTCGCGCCAGATGCCGATGCATTTCGTCACCGCAGTAGATATCCACCTCGGCATCCAGGGAGGAACCGATGGCACCGGCGATACGCGCGCGTTCCAGCTCGCGACTCACCTGCTCGCGCACCGCGAACACCCGTTGCCAGTATTCCAGATCGAACGCGGATGCCGCCAGGTTCGGGAACTCATACCAGGTGTGCATGAACACGCTTTGCTGCCGGGGACCCGGGATAAAGCGATACATCTCCTCGGCGGTAAAACTCAGGATCGGCGCCAGCCACCGAGTCATGGCCTCGATGATATGGTACATGGCGGTCTGCGCGGAGCGCCGCGCATGGCTGTCTTCCTGTGTGGTGTACTGCCGGTCCTTGATGATATCCAGGTAGAAACTGCCCATGTCCACGGAGCAGAAGTTATGCACCTTCTGATAAATCAGGTGAAACTCGTAACGGTCATAAGCGGCGGTCAGTTCCTGTTGCAAGGCTTGCGCCCGCTGCAAGGCCCAATGGTCCAGCGCCACCAGCTTGTCCGCCGCCACCATATGCTGTTGCGGATCGAAACCCGTGAGATTGGCCAGCAGGAAGCGCGCGGTATTGCGCATGCGCCGATAAGCGTCGGAGGTACGCTTGAGAATCTCGTCGGAGCCGGTCATTTCGCCGCGGTAATCGGTGGACGCCACCCATAAGCGCAGCACATCCGCGCCCAGACTGTTCGCCACTTTCTGCGGCGCGATAGTGTTGCCGATGGATTTGGACATTTTCACGCCCTTGGCATCCACGGTAAATCCGTGAGTCAGCGCTTCCTTGTAAGGCGCCACGCCTTTCATCGCCACCGACGTCAACAAGGAACTCTGGAACCAACCGCGGTGCTGGTCGGAACCTTCCAGGTAGAGATCCGCGGGGAACGCCAGCTCCGGGCGCTGCTCCAGCACACACGCATGAGTAACACCGGAATCGAACCACACGTCCAGGGTATCGTTCACCTTGTCATAGATACCGGCTTCGCTGCCCAGCAACGTCGCGGGGTCCAGATCAAACCAGGCATCGATGCCCCGGGCTTCCACCAGCAGCGCCACTTCTTCCATCAACAGGGCGGTTTTCGGATGCAGGGCACCGGAGGTTTTGTGCACGAACAACGGGATCGGCACACCCCAGGTGCGCTGGCGTGAAATACACCAGTCGGGACGATTCCCCACCATGCCTTCGATGCGCGCTTCACCCCAGGCGGGTACCCATTGGGTTTGCTTGATGACATCAAGCGCCGTGGAGCGCAGACCCTTCTGGTCCATGCCGATAAACCACTGGGGCGTGGCGCGAAAGATGATCGGCGTCTTGTGGCGCCAGCAATGGGGATAACTGTGTTGCAAAGCGGCGTTGTGCGCCAGCATGCCCTTGGCCTTGAGCACTTCGATGACATGCTCATTGGCCTTGAACACATGCTCGCCGGCGAACAGCGGCGTGCCCGGGAGAAAACAACCATTGCCGCCCACCGGATTATCCACCTTCAAACCATAACGGCTGCCCACCGCATAGTCGTCCTGACCGTGACCGGGCGCGGTATGCACGGCCCCGGTGCCCGCGTCGGTGGTGACATGGTGGCCAAGAATTACCGGCACTTCGCGCTCATAAAACGGATGTTGCAGCTTCATGCCTTCCAGCGCATCGCCGCGGCAGTAGGCGATGACGCGGTAGTTATCGATACCATAACGCACCATGGCATCCTTGAGCAGGGCTTCCGCCAGCACCAGGCGTTCCTGTCGGCCCTGGTTGTCACACTGCACCACCACGTACTCCAGCTCCGGATTCAAGGCCACGGCCTGGTTCGCCGGCAGCGTCCATGGGGTCGTGGTCCAGATGACGACGGCTATCGGTCCCTGACCTTCATGCCCTTCCACATGATGGCAACGCTGCATCAATGCCGCGTCGTCCAGTATCGGAAAACGCACGTCAACGGCCGGCGAGGTCTTGTCCTTGTATTCCACTTCCGCTTCGGCCAGCGCCGAGCCGCACTCGATACACCAGTGCACCGGCTTGTCGCCCTTATGCAAATGACCGTTGGCGATGATGCGCGCCAGGGAACGAATGATATCCGCTTCGAATTTGTAATCCATGGTCAGGTAGGGCCGGTGCCAATCGCCGAGCACCCCCAGGCGCATGAAATCCGTGCGCTGAACGTCCACCTGCTTGCGCGCATAGTCCCGGCAGGCATCACGGAACGCCTTGGCATCGACTTTTACCCCGGCCTTGCCGATTTTCTTTTCCACCTGCAATTCGATGGGCAAGCCGTGGCAATCCCAGCCGGGTACATAAGGCGCATCAAAACCGCTCAAGGTCTTGGCTTTGACGATGATGTCCTTGAGAACCTTGTTCACCGCGTGCCCCAGGTGAATTTCTCCGTTGGCGTAGGGCGGACCGTCATGCAGAATGAATTTCGGCCGACCCGCGCAGGCGCCACGCAGCGCTTCATACAAAGCGCTGTCCTGCCATTGCTGTACCGCCGCCGGCTCGCGCTGCGCCAGATTGGCTTTCATGGGAAAGTCGGTCTTGGGCAGGTTCAAGGTATGCTTATAGTCAGCCACTGGTTCCTCATCTGGTTATCGTATTTTCGGTGTATCCCTGCGCAGCATAGCAAAAGCCCGGGCTCAGCGGGAACCGCCGTTACGGCGGCCATAATGCTGCTGGAAAAATTCCCGGGCGTCCGCCACATCCCGGTCGATCTGCTGGCGCAGCGCGTCGAAAGACTCAAAACGCCGTTCATCGCGCAGTTTGCCCAGAAAACTGACCTGCACGTAACGGCCATAGATATCCGTGTCGAAATCGAACAAAAACACTTCCAACTGGGTGCGGGTGCCATTCACCGTGGGCCGGGTCCCCACATTGGCGACGCCGGCCGCCGGCTCGCCGGGCACCCCGAACATTTCCACGGCGAACACGCCGGATACCGGCGTGGCGCGCCGGTGCAAATACAGGTTGGCGGTAGGGAAACCAATGGTTCTACCGCGCTTATCCCCGTGGCGCACCCGGCCCGCCATCCGGTAAGGCCGCCCCAGCAGGATTTCCGCCCGCTCCAGGTCGCCCGCGGCCAGGGCGGCACGCACCAGGGTACTGCTCACCCGTTGCTCCGCCACTTGAAAAGAATGCATATTCGCCACCTCGAAACCGTAGGTCGCGCCCGCTGCCTGCAACATCGCGAAATCCCCGCGCCGATCCCGGCCAAAACGAAAATCATCCCCCACCACCAGGTAGCGCACGCCCAGTTTCTCCACGAGAATTTGCCGAATAAAATCCTCGGCACTGAGCGCGGCGAAGGCCTGATTGAATCGCACCGCCAAAACCCGATCCAGCGCGAAGCGGCGCAGATTCAATATTTTTTCCCGCAACCGGGTCAAGCGCGGCGGCACCCGCTGCGGCGCAAAGTACTCCCGAGGCTGCGGTTCAAACGTCATGAGCAAGGCCGGCAAGGACAATTCCTGGGCTTTTTCAGCCACTTGACCGATCACCGCCTGGTGTCCCAAATGAATACCGTCGAAATTTCCGATGGTCACCACGCACCCGTGATGAGCCGGTCTGATATTGTGTATACCGCGAATGAGTTCCATGTGTCTGGCGTGGCGAAAACGCGCATTATAACCAATTTTAGGTAATATAGGCGTGCCTAGGAATAACATGCATAATTTACAAGGTTTAAGCTCTCTGTTACCCAGACAACGGCACGGATCGTAAGGTGTGTATTACGCACCGGATTTTTAAAACTGGAACAAAGACCCGGTCCCAGATGGCTTCGTTTAGGATTTCCCGCCAGCTCTCCGTAGCGGTGGGGGTGGCGTGGGGCCGCCGTTGCCAGGACGTCAAGTGCCCGGGATGGCGCTTGCGAGCCCCCAGGGATGGGTTCACGGCGGTCCTGGCAAGCACCCCACCGCTATCGCAGAGGGAAAATGTGGAGCATCACCTTTATCTGCACCGCAACCCAACAGCAGACCGTGCGTAGGGTGCGTATGACGCACCGTGGTTTCCAACAGCTTCCGCAAGCGCAATGGCCGGTGCGTAATACGCACCCTACAATCCATGCCGCTGATGCGTGCACGTGGACATTTTTACACAGCGCTTGCCGCCGGAGTCTCCACCAATGCCGCAACAGCAGTGCGTAGGGGGCGTATGACGCACCGTGGTTTCTGTTACTGCAACAGCAGGTCGCGGGGCCGCAGCCCCATGACCAACAGCGTTATCAGGTAACTGCCGGCGCCGGCCAGCACCCACAAGGTCAGAAAACCGACCCGTTCCCACAAAGACTGTTGCGCCCATTGGCTTATGTCCGCCACGCCCATGACCAACAGGCCAGCCATCACCCCATTGGCCACCAGTAAACGCAGCAGGAAGCGCCGCCAACCGGGTTCCGGTGTATAGATTTTCTGTTGCTGTAAAATTTTGAGTAATAAGCCCGCGTTGAGATAAGCCGAAATCCCGGTGGCCAACGCCAGTCCCGCATGCGGCCCGGGCAGACCCAGCAAATACCAGGGCACCACCAGCAACCCCACCAACACCATATTGCTCAGGATCGCGATGATGCCCACACGCACCGGCGTGCGGCTGTCCTGACGGGCGTAAAAACCGGGCACCAGCACTTTGACCCCGACAAAGCCCACCAGGCCAAACGCATAGGCGGTGAGACTCCAGGTGGCCATGCGCGTGTCCTCCAGGGTGAACTTGCCGTAGAAAAAAAAGGTCGCCAGAATCGGCCCGGCAAGGATAACCAAACCCACCGTGGCCGGTACCGCCAGCAGCAGCGCCCAACGCAAAGACCAATCCAGCATGCGCGAAAACTCCCGTGCTTGCCGCTCCACAAAGCGTTGCGACAAATTGGGCAGCAGCACCGTCGCCATGGCGACGCCAAATACGCCCAGGGGAAATTCGATGAGCCGGTCGGAATAATACAGCCAGGCAATGCTACCGGTGGCCAGCATGGAGGCGATCACCGTGTCGAACAGCAAATTGAACTGGGTCACCGACGATCCGAACAGGGCGGGCACCATGAGCATTTTGATGCGCTGCACTCCGGGATGCCGCCATGCCCAGCGTGGCCAACCGAGCAAACCCAGTTGCTTCAAAAACGGTAATTGCAAGGCTAATTGCGCCACACCGGCCAGAAACACGCCAATGGCCAGGGCCAGTTCCGGCGGATCGAAATAGGGCGCCGCGCCGATCGCCATCGCGATCAAGCAAATATTGAGCAGCACCGGCGTGAATGCCGGCACCCCGTACCGATCATAAGTATTCAGAATCCCCCCCGCGAGGGCGGTCAGGGAAATAAACACCACATAGGGGAACGTAATGCGCAATAAATCCACGGTAAGCTGAAATTTATCCGGGGCGCCTACGAACCCAAAGGCAAATACCGTCACCAGCACCGGCGCCCCGACCATGCCCAATAAGGACACCACGAGCAAGATCGTCCCCAGGGTCCCCGCCACGCTGCGGGCCAGCTCCCTGACCTCCTCCGGGCTTTTCTCGCCTTTCCACGCGGCGAATACCGGTACAAAAGCTTGGGAAAAAGCCCCTTCCGCAAACAAACGCCGCATAAAATTAGGAATTCTGAATGCCACCAGAAAGGCATCCATGCCGGGCCCGGCGGAAGCACCGAGGAATTGCGCAAACACGACATCCCGGGCCAGCCCCAGAATGCGGGAAACGAGGGTAAAACCGCTGACAATGCCCGTGGATTTAAAGAGTTCTTTGGTCATGACCCCATCCGGAATTCCAGTAACGTGTCGCGGCTGATGCCGGCCCCGGCGTCAAGCAATAACTATTTGTCTTATAAAGCATTTTAATGCTATTCCTGGCACCTGGCGCGCCGTGGCGCGGGTATTATTGAGGCGGGTGGCCGAATGTCACTTAAGTTGCGGGTAACTATCTGATATATTTTCGCTTTCGTAAACCACCGCGCGCGCCGCTGCCCATTGACAAACCCGGGCAAACTCAGCATAGTATGCGGCCTTTGCGGACACTATCGTAAGCTTTTCAGGAGTAAAGACATTGGCCAATACCGCCCAAGCCAGGAAACGAGCCCGTCAGGGCATCAAGAACCGGGACCATAATATGAGCCTGCGCTCCACTATGCGCACCGCCATCAAGAAAGTACTCAAGGCTATCGAAGGTGGCAAGAAAGACGATGCCCAGAGCGCCTACAAAGACGCCATGCCGCTGATCGATTCCATGGTCAACAAGGGAATCGCGCACAAGAATAAAATCGCCCGCCACAAGAGCCGCCTCAACGCGCGCATCCGCGCCATGGGCTAAGGCTTGCAGCACGGCTGGCGGAACACTGCATCCGGTAACACCGGTGGCAGTATGCCGAGGCCTGGTGCCAGCGACAGCGACGAAAAGCCGGCTTAATGCCGGCTTTTTTTGGCCGATACCCTTGCAGATTCACCATGGGAACCTGCCAATGACCGCCTACCGCGCCTGTTTTTTCCTGATCATCCTGTTTCCGGTGCTCGCTCACGCTTCGGTCAATCCCGGTATGTGGGAAGCCGAAGTCGTGATGAGCGGCACCGGCGGCAATGCCTCGAGCAGCAGCGAACGCACAAACTTCTGCATCACCGATACTAATCCGATGCCGGTCATCGGCAGTAATAACGGCGATGCCGCCTGCCAGATTCTCAACCAGAAGACCATGGGCAGCAGCGTGAGCTGGAAAATGGTGTGTGACACGCCCATGGGACAACTCACCGGTAACGGCAAAATCACCTACCAGGGCGACAACGCCAAGGGCAGCATCGATATCATGATAAAGATGCCCGACGGCACTTCCAAATTGCGGGAAACGATCACCGCCAAACGTATCGGCGACTGCAAATAAACTCGACACACGCCAACGCGCCTGCGCCCCACCTGACACGTCTTGGCGAGAGCCCTGTTAAGGGTGCTGGCGAGCGCCGCCCAAGCGCCATATATACCCCTCCCGAGATAAGCTTATCAGTCATCGTAACTTCTCATTCGTCTCAGAAAACCACACTATACCCCTAGTGCCTTGTCTGTTTATATCCCGTGAGTTTTTCAGTGATGCTGATCACGAGCGAAAGGTAGCACAGCAAGCAGATCAGCAAATACGGTAATTCTGTATTTGCTTATACGAAAACAGGTGGATGGCCGGTTTCCGGCATGCGCCACACGCACCGTCTCGCGGTTGCGCGTGCGTCGTGCGTGACCAGCCCCACCGACCGATGAGAGTAACCAGCGCCAGCCATGAACCTCTATGATACAGACAGGGACGCAAGTCATGCCATTGACGGCAGGCTCATCCGGCACAGCGGTGACTCGCAAGCGCCCGTGGCTTGGCGTCACGCCCAATGGCAACGGGCGGTGACACTTGTCCATACCCGCAATGGAACCCTGTGCCGCGTGGCGACCTTGGGGCAGCCGGCGCATTTATATCAAGTGTTGACGCGTCATTTCCGGAGCCGCCTCCAGTTCAGGCTTGACAGCTCCACGATAATCGCCGCCGGCACTGCCTTGTTGCTGACGATATTTGCCCTGTGGATGAATTATAGCGCTTTGAACGCCGCTCCTGAGCAAGCGTCACAGGCGGAACCCTCCGTCACTCCGACGGCGGTGCACACGGTGAATATTTCCCAGAACAGCATCCAGAAAGTGGATCTGCTGTTCAACTCGCCGAGCGACCTGGCCGCCGCGCGCATCTCCATTCAACTGCCCGCGAACGTGGAACTGGCGGGTTTTCCCGGCGAGCAATCGGTAAGCTGGACGGAAAACATCCGTCATGGCAGCAACATGCTTACCCTGGCGTTAAAGGCCAACAATACCGCTGAAGGGCATTTGATTGCGCGTATCGAGCACAACGGCAAGATCAAAACCTTACATATTCGTCTCAACGTAACACCCAAAGTCAAAGCACCATCCACGTCAAACGGCCGCATGGCCTGACGCATGACATTGGTTACAAAGGAGTCTGCATGAAATTGAAAACTGTACTACTGACCAGCCTGTTAAGCTTGTTTACCCTGGCGGCAGGCAACGCACTGGCGGTCACGCCCAGTGACTTGAATACGGGCTCCAGCACCACCACTACCACGACCACGGGCAATAGCGGCGATCATTCCCGGCGCCATGACGGCGACCGTTCCCGATCCGGCGACCATCGCCGGGATGGCGACCATCGTCGGGATGGCGCGCACCGTCGGTCGAACCGCTCGGATCATAGAAACAGCAATAGTCATCGCAACCGCCGCTAGAGGTCGGTAACCGGTCATTTGCTCTCCTGCCAACCGACGTACCGGTACACCGGCACGTCGGTTGAGCGTATTTGTAAAGCTTATACCGCATGTGCCGTTAATACCCTATGTTAAATGCCTGCTCACCATACGGGGACTCTGCACATGCCATGGGGACTAATTGCTTTTTTTGCCATTTTCGGCGGCCTGATTTTTTACTGCATCGCCATTTATAACAATTTGGTCAATCTGAAGAATCGCTTTAAAAATGCGTTCTCCCAGATCGACGTGCAACTCAAACGACGCTACGACCTGATCCCGAACCTGGTGGAAGCCGCCAAAGCTTACCTGCAGCACGAACGCCAAACCCTGGAAGCGGTCATTCAAGCCCGCAACCACGCGGCCAGCGCCAGCCACAAGGCCGCCGGCAATCCCACGGATGCCGGTGCCATGCAACAATTGATTTCCGCGGAATCCGCCCTATCCGGCGCCCTGGGCCGGCTATTTGCCGTGGCCGAAAACTATCCGGATCTGAAAGCCAACGAGACCGTGGAGAAACTGATGGAAGAGCTGACCACCACGGAAAACCGCATCGCGTTCTCGCGCCAGGCCTATAACGATTCCGTCATGAGCTACAACACCTCCCGGGAGAGTTTTCCCGACAATATGATCGCCGGTCCGTTCAATTTCAGCGCCGCTTCCCTGTGGGAGCTGGATAACAAGGCGGAACGGGAGCCGGTACGCGTCAAGCTGTAATACCGCGCGATGGATTTCTTTCAGCACCAGGATGATGCGCGCCGCAAAACGACCCGGGCGGTATTGCTGTTTATCCTGGCACTGGTTCTGATCCTGCTGGTGATCAACGGCACCGTCGCGCTGGTCATCATGGCGGCGCGCTTCAACGTGCACAGCAGCACTTTGCCGCAGCTCAAACACATCGCACCTCAGGTCTACCTGCTCGCCTCGACGCTAACGATCCTGGTGATTCTCGGCGCCAGCGTCTATCGCATGATCCAACTGGGCAAGGGCGGAGCCGCTATCGCCGCCATGGTGGGCGCGCGCCGCGCATTCCGTCACAGCACCGACGCCAGGGAACGGCAACTGATCAATGTGGTCGAGGAAATGGCCATCGCCTCCGGTATGCCGGTACCGGGCACTTATGTCATGGACGCGGAACGCGGCATCAATGCGTTCGCCGCGGGCCATAACCTGCATAACGCCGTGGTCGTCGTCACCAAAGGCGCACTGGTAACGCTGGACCGCGCCGAACTCCAGGGCGTCGTCGCGCACGAATTCAGTCACATCCTCAATGGCGATATGGCATTGAATATACGCCTGGCCGGCATCCTCAACGGCATCCAGTTTATCGGCGCCATCGGTCAACGCCTGTGCCTGGGCATGGGCCGTGTCAGCCGGGCCGACACCGATTGGAACGCCGGCAGCCTCCGAGGCGAAATCCAAACCCATCCCGCGATGCTGGCGGTCGGCGTGTTGCTGATGCTGGCCGGTTACGGCGGATTGTTCATCGCCAAACTGATCAAGAGTCACATCTCCCGGCAACGGGAGTTTCTGGCGGATGCCTCGGCGGTGCAGTTTACGCGCAGCACCGAAGGCATTACCGGTGCTCTGCATAAAATGCGGGCGCACTTGCTGGGCACACGCATCAGGAATAAACACGCGGAAACCCTCAGCCATCTGTTTTTCGGTGAAAGTTTCGCGAACTACTTTTTTCCCGGCCTGCTGGCCACCCATCCGCCATTGACGGAACGCATCCGGCGCATCGATCCATCGTTTCCCCTGGACACCCCGGCGCCGGCGATCACCTACGCCAAACCCTATCAAGAACCGGCGCCGGACGCGCCCGTGCGTGAAACCTTGCCGGCCGAAACACTGTCGACAGCGCTCAGCGCGGGCGCCATGGGGGTGTTGGCGACCGTCGGCCAACCGCTGCACAAGCATCTGGTCTATGCCGCGCAATTGCGCGCCCAGGTACCGCGCAGCGTAATCGACGCTCTGGACGCCGCCGATGGCGTGGGCGCGGTGATCTATGCCCTGGCACTGGACCGGCATGACGATAATTTACGGCAACGGCAACTGGAAAACATTGCCCAGGCCGCCGGCGAAAATACCGCCATCTGGACCCGAAATTTGTTTGCGGTATGCCTGCCCTTGGGTGACCGCTTGCGCCTGCCGATTCTGGAGCTGGCGCTCCCGGAACTGGAACTGCTCAAGGGCGCCAGCCGTGAATTGTTTGTCCGTATCCTCGACCAGCTGATCGCGCTTGACGGTAAACGTTCCTTGCGCCGTTTCATTCTGAAAAACATCGTGCATGCCAGACTGGCGGCGACTCAAGGCAAACGCAAGCGCCAGCACTACCACAATCTGCAACCCCTGATGGGTCACTGCGCCATCCTGATGTCACTCCTTGCCCATTGCGGAAATCAGGACACGCAACTGGCCGGCAGCGCTTACCGCAAGGGCATGGCGCACCTCGGCGTGGGTAGCGCGGACCCCCTGCCGTTGACCAACATCATTCTGGAAGACGTAGCGCAAGCGTTGCGGCACCTGGCGCGATTGACGCCGTTACCGCGTCGCGAAGTGATGCGCGCCTGTACGGAAATTGTCGTTGCCGACGACAAAGTGAGTCTGGCGGAAGGTGAACTGCTGCGCCTGGTCGCCGAAGCGCTGGAATGCCCGCTACCGCCGATCCTGCAGGATGAGGCTGCGCACTAACCGTTGGAATAGACCTTTACATACTGCCGGTTCATGAGATATTCCGTCGCTTGTTTTGCCGATAAGGGCACGCTGAACAGGAAGCCCTGTACTTGATGGCAACCGTGCTTCTGCACCGCCTGCAGTTGCGCCATGGTCTCCACGCCTTCCACCACGGCATCCAGGCCCAGACTCCGTACCATCGCCACCATCGCGGCAATAATAGCCTCGTTGTGCGCAACATCGGTAATGTCCTGAATAAAGCTCTTGTCTATTTTGATGGTGTTGATCGGAATGCGCTTCAACATATTGAACGAACTGTAGCCGCTGCCGAAATCATCGATGGCAACGCGCACATTGAATGCGCGTAATTCCTCGAATAACTCGATATTCTCCGCGGTGTGTTGCAAGGCGACGCTTTCGGTAATCTCCAGTTCCAGACACATCGGGTCGATGGCCGCATCCCGGATCGCCTCCAGCAATTGACAGCGAAATTTCGGATGTGCGATTTGTTGACAGGAAATGTTCACCGAAACATAGTCGATCTCGATACCCGCGGTACGCCAGAGCTTGAATTGCCGCATCGCCTCTATCAGTACCCAATGACCGATATCGACGATCACGCCGGTTTCCTCGGCGATCGGAATGAATTGGTCGGGTCCGATGATGCCCATGACAGGATGTTGCCAGCGCAACAAAGTCTCCATACTGCGCACGCGTCCCTCGCGCGCGTCGACGATGGGTTGAAAATACAATTGCAACTGATCCCGTTCGAGCGCCTTGCGCAGATCGTTTTCCAGTACCAGCCGTTCCATGCCGCCGGCGCACAGCGACTCCCGATAGGACTGAAAGTTGTTTTTTCCGACCTTCTTGGCGTGATACATGGCGGCGTCGGCATTGATCAGCAAGGTATCGATATCTTTGCCGTCCTGGGGATGAATGGCGATGCCAATACTCGCGGTAACATACAACTCGGTGCCCGCGAGATAAAAGGGACTTGAAATGTTGTCGATAACCCGCTGCGCCACCACCGCCGCCGCCTGCGCGTCTTTGAGATCCATCAGCAAAATGGTAAATTCATCGCCACCCAGCCGGGCGATGGTATTTTCACTACTGGTCAAACGCAATGCGGAAATGGTATCGCTGGTCCGTACGCTGCCCCGCAGCCGGTCCGACACTTCCTTGAGCAACAGGTCGCCGACCTTGTGTCCCAGGGTATCGTTGATGCGCTTGAAGTTATCGATATCCAGAAACAGCACCGCGAATTGCTTCTCCATCAACAGCGTGTTGGAAACAGCGCTCTGCAGGCGTTCTTTGAACATGGTGCGATTCGGCAAGCCGGTCAAATTGTCATGGTAGGCCATGAACAACACTTGATCCGCGGACTTCTTTCGCTCCCGGGCGTAACGGATGGAGCGCTCCAGCAGCGCGGCGTCGATGCGGCCTTTTACCAGATAATCATCGGCGCCGGCCCGCATCACCTGCATGTCGATCTCGATATCGCTCTGGCCGGTCAGGAAAATGCAAGGCCCGGCGCACCCCAGCGTGCGCGCCTCCTTGAGCAGATCCAGGCCGGACCGATCGCCAAGCCGAAAATCAAATATATAAACGTCATAGGCGTCGTGCTGCAGGCGCGCGCACCCCTCCTGGTAATTGCGCGCCCAGTCGAGCACCACATGCATACTGGTGACTTCCGCAAGCAGATCCTGGGTGATGAAGTAGTCATCTTCATCATCCTCCACCAGCAGCACCCTGATCGTTTCAACGTCTGACATACACCGCGCGCAGTCGAGAATTATTTTCGGGGCAGTTCCACAATCTCAAACCAGTAACGGGTGATCTCCCGCAACACTTCCGCTAAACGCTCGAAAGACACCGGCTTTTTGATAAACGAGTTGACGCCAAGATCGTAGGAACGATAAATATCTTCCTCGGCTTTGGAGGTGGTCATCACCACCACCGGAATCTGGCGCAAATCGGGGTCGTTCTTGATTTCCTTCAAAGCCTCGCGCCCGTCTTTGCGCGGCATATTCAGATCGAGCAGGATTAATCCCGGACGCGGATAATCCTCCGCGGAACTGAACTCTCCCCGATGGTAGAGATAATCCATCAGTTCCTCGCCATCCTCGACGAAGCGTAGATTATTGTGCAGCCTCCCTTCCTCCTCAAGCGCCTCCTTGGTCATCATTCTGTCATCTTCGTCATCGTCCGCCATTAGAATGGTGATGGGATTTGCCAGGCTGTGCATAGCGCGCTCCTTGGAATATATGTATTTTAACAACCAATATATCGTCCATCGGCAAGGCTTCTCCGATCATACATTTTCCAGGAAATATAATTAAATTGAATATGCTAATCGGAAACGGCAATTTCACGGCCATATATTAATCTTTTCTTAAAGGGGCCACGCTTTCTAACGATAACTTCAATAGTCATGGCACTGAACCCCGACCCTCCCGAGCGTGAAGCATGAAAATTTCCGATGATAACAGCGCTTTAAGTTTGCCACGCAAGCTGTGGCTCACCATGCTGCTGATCGGTCTCTGCTGTTACGGCGGGGGTATCTATCTGATTCAGGCTGCCTACCAAACCCAAGACACGGTCAACCGGGGCGCGCTGGCGGCTGAATACACCAGCGCAATGCAAAATATCGTGGGCGGCGATCTGGCGCCGCTGTTCGACAATGTCATGGACGAGAAAACGCCAATGGCGTACGCCTTGACACGTTATCGCAGTCAACGCACGAAATTGCGGGAACTGAGCGCGAAGCTGTCCGGAAGCAACGATGACATCCAGCGCAAGTATGCCGATGTGGTGGTGGCCACCCGAGACTTGATCAGCGTGCTGGACACCCTCAGCGCCAGCATCGCGGAAGGGAACTTGCGCAAATTCAGCGCACTGTGGAAGAACATCGGCAAACCGAAACTGCTGGAATTCTCACAATCGATACCCGCTTATGTCAACGCCGAAACCACGACATTGACGGGCGTCAAGGATGACACCGGCGGCCTGGTGGAAGCCGCCTTCGGCGCCATGATCGCCATGATTACGCTGTTTTTCGTGCTGGCCGTGATTTACAGCGACGCGCTGCTGCGCGCGCTCACCGCCATGCTCGGCAGCCGGCCAACGTCGGCGCCGGCGACGGGCACGGACACCGGCAACGAACCCGACCGGGCCTGGATGGACGCATTACACGCCATGCAGGAAGTCATGGTACTGGCCGACGCGCACGGCCGCATTACCCACACCAACAACAACATCGGCAAGATTACCGATATCACCGCTGACAAACTGCTCAACACCTCTTATATGGACTTGCTGCTGGACGGCTGCACCGAGCCGCGTTGCGGATTAACCATCACCCTGGACACCACCGGTTATGGTGAATGTATTCACAAGTACCAGGGTCGCATTAATGATGTGCGCATCTATGCCATTAACGATCGGGAACGCTCCATCGACAAGAAGAAAGTGTGCGTGATCCGCGACATTACCAACATGAAGGAAGCCGAGGAAGCGCTGACCGACTATACCGGTCGTCTGCAATCGAGCAACCGTGAATTGCAGGATTTCGCCTATGTCGCTTCCCACGACCTGCAGGAACCGTTGCGTAAAATCCAGACCTTCGCCCAGCGCATGCAGGTGAAATGCAAGGATCAGTTGAATGAACAGGGACAGGATTACCTGGCGCGCATGACCGGCGCCGCCGATCGCATGCAGAAATTGATTTACGATCTGCTGGTTTATTCGCGGGTGTCGACCAAGGCCGAACCGTTTACCCTGGTGGATTTATCGAAAGTCGTGGCTAATGTCATGTCCGATCTGCAGGTCAGCATCGAGACCACCGACGCCCGCATCAGCGTCGACGCGCTGCCCGTTGTCGAGGGTGATGAATCCCAGATTCAGCAATTGTTCCAGAACCTGATCAGCAACGCGATCAAGTTCCGCAAGCCCGACACCACGCCGGAGCTGCATATCCGCCTGGCGCCGCAGAATAGCGCCGCCCCCGGCAATATTCCGGTACACCTGGTCACCAACAGCTGCTGTCTCATCATCGAGGACAACGGCATCGGTTTTGACAACAAGTACACGGAAAAAATGTTCGGCATGTTCCAGCGGCTGCACGGACGCAGCCAGTATGAAGGCACCGGCATCGGCCTGGCGGTGTGCAAGAAGATCGTGGATCGGCACCGCGGCACCATCAAAGCGATCGGCGAAGAAGGCAAAGGCGCGAAGTTTGTCATTCAACTGCCGCTGACCCAGCACGTCCAGCAGCACCACGGCCAGCAACTGCCCCAGGCGGGCTAGCAACACAGACCGCTCAATGCATACCACTTTTATGCACGGTGCGTAATACGCACCCTACACATCAAACACCGCCATTCCCGCCAAGCCGTAGGGTGCGTATTACGCACCGGCTTGTACCATTGTTAAATCACCACCAGATTATCCCGATGAATCAATTCCGGTTCATCGACATACCCCAGCAGGCTCTCGATGCGGTCACTGGGCTGGCCCATGATCTTGCGGGTTTCGTCGGCACTGTAATTGACCAGTCCGCGCGCCACTTCCTTGCCGGCCTCGTCCAGGCACAACGCCAGTTCGCCGCGAATAAATTCTCCCTGCACCTGCTTCACGCCCACCGGCAACAAACTTTTGCCCGATTCCCGCAACACGCGCACGGCACCGGCGTCCAGGGTCAATCGTCCCTGCACCTGTAACTGGCTGGCCAGCCATTGCTTGCGCGCCGCCACCGGTGCCTGGGCGGGCAACAATAAGGTGCCGATCACTTCACCGTCATGGATCTTGCGCAACACATTGCCCGCCTTGCCCGGCGCGATAATGGTGCTGGCGCCGGAACGGGCCGCGACCACCGCGGCTTTGACTTTGGTGAGCATACCGCCGCGCCCCAAACTGCCGGCGGCGCCGCTGGCCATTTGCAGCAAGGCCGGGTCATTGGCCGGATGCTCATGAATCAATTGCGCGGCCGGATTGGCGCGCGGGTCCTGGTCATACATGCCTTCCTGGTCGGTGAGAATCACCAGCACGTCGGCCTCGATCAGGTTGGCCACCAGCGCGCCCAGGGTGTCATTGTCGCCGAAGCGGATTTCGTCCATGGCCACGGTATCGTTTTCATTCACCACGGGCACGATCCCCAGACGCAACAACTCACGCAAGGTGCTGCGCGCGTTGAGATAACGGCGCCGGTGCGCCAGATCGTCGTGGGTCAGCAACACTTGGGCGGTATGCAGGCCGTGTTGCGCAAAACAGCTTTCGTAAGTCTGCACCAGCCCCATCTGCCCAACCGCCGCCGCGGCCTGCAGGGAATACAGCGCACGCGGCCGCTTGCTCCAGCCCAGGCGCTTCATGCCTTCCGCCACCGCGCCGGAGGAGACCAGCACCACATCGATGTCGGCACTGCGCAAAAAGGCGATCTGACTCACCCATTCGCGAATGTTCGCCATGCTCAGGCCACGGCCATGATCCGTAATCAGGGAACTGCCGATTTTAATGACCCAGCGTTTG
>JAHECY010000005.1 GCA_024641505.1 Gammaproteobacteria bacterium | reverse complement strand
CGTACCTGAACCCCAGATCAAGGTGTGGGGGGAATCGCTCCAGAGTTTATCCCAGTTGGGCTTTCGCGCTTTGAGAATGGCGTTGGATTCCTCAGACTCGCTATGACCCCATCCATCGAGAATGATCAGGACCAGGGGTTGGGTACTATCGGGCATAGGTATTTGGCTTCCAATTCAACAAGATAGCTGATGATTTTTGCTACGATTAACATTACGTTTCACCTGGCAACTCCAGGCGTGGGGTTCTCGTCGGTGAAACAGAAAAATCCCTTTAATACAGCAACTTTATTTCCTAAAACGGTACATTATTGTATATTGTTTTATTAATAATCTGAATTACCCTGGGGCTCCGATATGATTCCCGACATTACAAGCTGGTTCGGTGCGGGTTGCCCAGGCTATTCAGGTGTCGCGCAGCGAATTGTCGGAAAGCTGGTGTGTTCAGTCAAGCCCAAGTATCAGTCAGGTGGACTATGATAAGCGAAAATCTTGCAGAACTCATGACCCATGATGAGGATATCGACCGCGCCTCCCGTTCTTTAAAAGCAATGTCCCACCCGTTGCGGTTGAAAATTCTCTGCACCCTGGGCGATCAAGAAATCAGTGTGCAGGATATCGTCGAACTGGTAGGCACATCGCAAAGCAATATTTCGCAACATTTGGCGATATTGCGCGATAAGGGCATCCTCGCTTCCCGAAAAGATGCCAATCGTGTTTACTATCGCGTGGGCGACAACCGCACCTTGCGTTTGATCGAGATGATGCGCCAAGTGTTTTGTGAGAGTTAAGCAGAATACCTCCCCGGTGGTATAATCCCCGTTTGATATCGTCAGCTCAAAGTGTATCCCGATGGACAAACTTATTGAATTTTCTACCAATCACATAATGCTGGTGGCGGCCCTGCTGGTCGTTATCACGCTGTTGATGAAATCGCTTATCGACGGTCGTGGTATCAATGCCATCAAGCCGCTCAAGGCCGTGGAACTCATCAACCGCAACGATGCCGTGGTCCTGGATGTGCGCATGGATGATGAATTCAAAACCGGGCATATCTTGAATTCCAAACATATCCCCCTGGGGCTGCTAGGCAACCAGATAAAAGAGCTGGAAAAGCACCGCGATAAACCCATTGTCATCAGTTGCCGCAGTGGTAACCGGGCGCGTACCGCGAGCGCTGTCTTGCGTCGCGCCGGATTTGATCAGCTCTATGTACTCGATGGCGGTATCAATGCCTGGCAAAATGCCAGTTTACCTCTGCAACGTGGTTGATGCTGTGCGTCTGCCTTTCTTTAACAAACCGCAGGCCGAAGTGGTGATGTATACCACGCTATTTTGCGGTTATTGCGTGCGTGCGCGTCGGTTGCTGGATCAGAAAAAAGTGAAGTATCGGGAAATAGGCGTGGATAACAATCGGGAGCTGTGGCAGGAGATGGAGCAAAGGTCGGCGCGCCGCACCGTACCCCAGATTTTTATCGATGGTCATCCCGTGGGCGGTTTTACCGAGTTGAATGCGCTTGAGCAAAGCGGTGAACTGGATCGTTTGTTGTACCCACAAAATGCCGGCGTAAGTCATGAAGAAAATTAACAGTGCTGGAGTACTAATCTAGGGGGTATTGCCATGTCGGGATTCGTGCATGTGGTTTGTCCTCAATGTGATGCTGTCAATCGGGTGCCGGCCGACAGGTTGAGCAGGCATGCCAAGTGTGGAGTCTGTCATGAAGCACTATTTGCGGGTATGCCCTTGGCCGTGGACGGTATGCGCTTGCGCAAACATGTTGCGCGCAACGATGTGCCGGTATTGGTAGACTTCTGGGCGCCCTGGTGCGGGCCCTGTAAATACATGGCGCCGATATTTCAGCAAGCCGCCGGCAGCATGGAGCCAGGTTTGCGTTTTGTGAAGTTGGATACCGAGGATGAACCGGCGATTTCGTCGGAGTTTGGGATTCGAAGTATCCCCACGCTGGTGCTGTTTCGCGGAGGCGTGGAACACGCGCGCATCGCGGGCGCCATGGATCTGGCAAATCTCACCGCCTGGGTGCGGCAACATCTCCAATGATATCAGGGCGCACATGCGCCGAGAGCTGACAATAAACAAGTAACGGAATCAGAACAATGAGTGATGACAATAGCAATGCCCCCGATGTTAAACAATTTGGGATCCAGAAAATTTACACGCGGGACCTGTCCTTTGAGACGCCCAATTCGCCACAGGTATTCATGGAAACCTGGGAGCCTACGGTTAACGTAGATTTATCCACGAACGGCAAGCGGCTCAATGAAGGCGTGCACGAAGTCGTGTTGACGATAACCGTTACCACCAAAATCAAGGATAAAACCGCGTATCTGGCTGAAGTGCAGCAGGCGGGGATCTTCAATATCACAGGACTTAATGATCAGGAGTTGTCCCATGCCATCGGCAGTTTTTGCCCCGGTATCTTATTTCCCTACGCTCGGGAAACAATATCCGATCTGGTGCAGCGCGGTGGCTTTCCGCAGATGATTCTGGCGCCGGTGAATTTTGATGCTCTCTATCAGCAGCATCTGCAACAACGTCAGCAGCACCCCGTCGAACCCGAACCCGTGCATTGACCAGCGCAGACGAGTATGGACAAGGCTGAAACATTTGCTGTGTTGGGCGCCGGATCGTGGGGCACCGCCCTGGCGATCCTGTTGGCGCGTAACGGTCATACAACGACCTTATGGAGTCGCGACCTGGGCGCCGTGGAAAGCATGAGGGCGAGTCATTGCAATACTCGATATCTTCCTGAAAATCCGTTTCCCGAATCGTTACGACTGACTGCCGATATCGCTCAGGCGCTGCACCAGGCCACCACGGTACTGATTGCCGTGCCTAGTGGAGGATTTCGCCAAATCCTGCAAAGATTGATTCCGCTGCTGAGCGCTGATATGCGTGTCTGTTGGGCCACCAAAGGACTGGAACACAGCAGCCAGAAATTGTTGCAGCAGGTGTTCGTGGAGGAGTTGGGCGCGAGCTTCGCGCCGACGGTAATTTCCGGCCCCACCTTCGCGCGCGAGGTGGCCAGCGGCTTGCCGACGGCGGTGACCATCGCGTCCACTCGGGAAGAAGAAGCCTTGTCGCTGGCGGAAGCCTTTCGGAACGATACTTTTCGCGCTTACACCGCTACCGATGTGATTGGCGTGCAAGTCGGCGGTGCGCTCAAGAATGTGTTGGCCATTGCCGCCGGTGTTGCCGATGGCCTGGGGTTTGGCGCCAATGCTCGGGCCGCGCTCATCACCCGCGGTCTCACGGAAATGTCGCGTCTGGGTATTGCTTTGGGCGGTAAAATGGAGACCTTCATGGGCCTCGCGGGGTTGGGTGACTTGGTGTTGACCTGCACCGATAATCAATCGCGTAACCGGCGCTTCGGCCTGTGCCTGGGACAGGGTATGACGCAGCAAGCTGCGTTGGCCAGTATCGACCAAGTGGTAGAGGGGATACAAACCGCGCAGGAGATGTACGCTTTGGCGGCGCGTCTGCAGGTGGAAATGCCGATTTGCAGTCAAGTCTTCGAAGTGCTGGTGCATGGCAAACCACCGAAGGAAGCCGTACGCAGTCTGCTGTTGCGGGAAATAAAAGCGGAAAGCTGAAGAAATAGTTTACCAATGTCTGGTTACCATTATCGCAAAGACTTGAATTGTGTCTGGCGCAAGGCTTCATAGAGTACGATGGCGGCGGTGTTAGCGAGATTCAGGCTGCGGCTGCCGGTTTGCATGGGCAGATAGAGAACCTGTTCCGCCGGCAAGGATTCCCTTAGGGTGACGGGTAAACCGCGGGTCTCGGGTCCGAACAGAAAGATATCGCCCTCCAGGAATCGTGCCTGATGGTAAGCGCATGTGCCTTTGGTGGAAAGCGCGAAGATGCGTCCGGGTGCCATGGCGCTCAGGAAGCTGGTGTAGTCAGCATGTTCTCGCAGGCTTGCGTATTCGTGGTAGTCCAGACCGGCACGGCGCAGCTGTTTATCATCCAGGCTGAACCCGGCCGGATGGATAATGTGCAATTGAGCGCCGGTATTGGCGCACAGACGGATGATATTCCCGGTGTTGGGAGGAATTTCCGGTTGATAAAGGGCGATATGGAACATGCCGGAAAACAAAGCCGTGTTAGAATCTGCGGCAAATAGTAACAGGAACTGGTACGGTGGCGGAAACTCCTTCCTCGAAATTGGCGCTTCAGTTTTGCGGCTTGCAACTTGACAGCCCTATTGTGTTGTTATCCGGGTGTGTGGGCTTCGGCGAGGAATACACTCGTATCGAAGGTTTTTCCAATCGGGATGCGGGCGCTGTTTGTCTCAAGGGTACTACCTTGAATCCACGGTTGGGTAACGCACCGCACCGGGTGGCGGAAACACCCATGGGTATGCTTAACTCCATCGGCTTGCAGAATCCCGGTGCCCGTCATGTGGTGGACAAGATTCTACCGCATCTGGATTTTAGCGAAACCCGATTTATCGCCAATGTTTCAGGCTCGACGATCGAAGAATACGAGGAAGTCACTCGCATTTTCGATGACTCCCCCATCGACGCGATCGAGATCAATATTTCCTGTCCCAATGTGAAGGAAGGCGGCGTTGTCTTCGGTAACGATCCTGCCATGTCGGCACGGGTGGTCGCCGCCTGCCGCCGTGCCACTCAAAAACCACTGATAGCCAAATTGTCGCCTAACCAGACTGATATTGCGGAGAACGCGCGTCGATGTATTGACGCCGGTACCGACGCGTTTGCGGTGATTAATACGCTAATGGGCATGGCAGTGGATATCCAGCAGCGGCGGCCGGTCATTGGCAATAATCAGGGCGGCCTTTCCGGGCCCGCCATTAAGCCGATTGCATTACTGAAAGTGCACCAGGTCTACCAAGTCTGTAAGAACCATCAAATCCCTATTATTGGTCAGGGGGGGATAGTCACGGCGCAGGATGCATTGGAATTCATTATCGCGGGTGCCTCCACCGTAGGTATCGGAACCGCCTTGTTTTATGATCCCCTGATTTGCCCGAAAATAAATCAGGGGATTGTCCAGTACCTGGATCAACATGGACTGGCCTGTGTGAATGATCTGGTCGGAACCCTGCAAGTCAATCGATAATCCCGCTTCGCTCGGCATTGTTATTCCCACTCTCACTGTGGCACATTCTCTAAGTCGCTCAATCTTCAAATATTTTACATGGGGCACCGTTTTTGCATAAATGCCTCGGGGGCTATACCCCGGGGTGCTGCCAGCCATTACTTCCGCGACGGTAACAAGACTCATGTATTGTGAACATTTTGGATTACGCCAATATCCTTTTGCCTTAACCCCGGATACGTCGAACTTTTATCAGGGAGGTAATCGGGGGCCGATTCTGAACTCCCTGTTGTACGCCATTGATCGGGGCGACGGGCTGATCAAGGTAGTGGGTGAAGTCGGCAGTGGTAAGACCATGCTGTGTCGCATGGTGGAGTCTATTCTACCGGCCAGCGCTGACAGCGTATACCTGGACAATCCCACCTTGGGGCCGGAAGATTTATTGAGCGCGATCTTTTATGAGCTAGGGCTCAGTCACGACGGGCCGGTACACCGACTGTTCATGATCAACCATATCAAGCACGAGTTGATCAAGCGTCATCAACTCGGGCGGCGCGTGGTGTTGCTCGTTGAAGAAGCGCAAAACATGTCGCTGGAATCTCTGGAAGAGCTGCGCTTGCTAAGCAATCTGGAAACCTCGCAAAGCAAATTATTGCAGATCGTGCTTTTTGGGCAACCGGAACTCGATGAAAAACTGCTGCACTACGGCATTCGCCAGCTGCGCGACCGCATTGTCCACAGTTTTTATTTAACGCCCCTGGATTATGACGAAGTTAATCGTTACATTCTGCACCGTCTGCGTCGGGCCGGATACCGCGGACCCAATAATTTTTCCACCCCCGCCATCAAGAGCATAGCGCGATCCTCGCAGGGATTGTTGCGTCGTATCAACGTCATTGCGGACAAGGTCATGCTCGCCGCCTATGCCGGTAATGCTCACTTGATCACCGGTCGCCATGTTAAAGCCGCGGTACGTGACAGCGAAATTGCCACGCCGTCGATGGCTTGGTACCGGCTGCTGGCTGGTGCTCTGGCGCTGGGTGTGATCGTTGCTATTTGCGGAAGTTATGCTGCGGAACTTAACGGATTTGCGCAAAATATGTGGCGTTCAGCGGACCCTGCCGTGCGTGAAGTCGCGCCACTGGTCAGTGTCGAGGCGCAGGATTATTTAAGTCGCCGGGTGCAGGCAAGCGGTGCCTGGCTCAGTGTTATCGACGACAGCCAATACAGCATTCAGATCCTCACGGCGGAACGGGGTTCGGAACCAGCGTTGGAGGCTTTTCTGCAGCATGCGGCTGAGGCCGGTGTGATTGACGACCTTTACATCCATGTGTCTGAGGTCGGCCGCTACAGTGTGTTGTACCACAGTTACACCAGCTACCAGGAAGCAGTGGCCGCCTTGCAGGTATTGCCCTCGGTGCTGACCTTATATCAACCCTATCCCAGGATGCTGCGCGGTGTACGTAGAGAAAACAGATAAGCGGCAGTCCGCAGGAATGGCGTTGGGCGCCATGAAAATAATGGCAGGCGCGTTGGCGCCGGTGTTGCTGTTGGCGTGTACCGCAACGTCGCCCCCGGACATGTCAGTCGGCCACATACGTTCCGAGGCCCGGCAGGAAATTCCGCAACCGGTATTGCAGTCGCCACTGCAGGCGCCGCCTGCGGATTTGCTGCAGGAAGAGCTTTATACCGTGGTCGTGACTGATGTTGAAGTCAAAGAGCTGTTGTTCGCTCTGGCGCGGGATGCGGGTCGCAATATCGATGTGCATCAGGCGATCAAGGGTAAAGTTACCATCAATGCGGTAAATCAGCCCTTATTCAAGATTCTGGACCGTATTGCCCAGCAGGTTCCTATTCGCTATCGGGTGCATGACGGCAGTCTGGTTATTCGTGCCGACACCCCATATTTGGAGTCCTATCGCGTCGATTATGTAAACATGACACGCGAAAGTCGCAGTACCGTGAGCGTGGCAACGGAAATTGCCACCACCGGGGGTTCGATCGCTAGTCAAAATGGCAATTCCGGCAGCGGCGATGTCGCCGGTAACCGGTCTAAAACGCAGGTTACCAATACTTCGGAAGCCAAGTTTTGGGAGAGCCTGGTCGCTAATATCAAAGCTATTGTCGTGGATCGGGAAGTCGGCGCCAAGGCCAATGTTGCTGGCGACGATGTCATCGCCAACCCGATGAGCGGTATTATCACGGTGCGCGCTACCGGGCAGCAGCATCAAATGATTCAAAGCTTGATTGAACGCGTGCAGCACAGCGCCCACCGTCAGGTGCTGATCGAAGCCAGCATCGTCGAGGTGGAGTTGGGTGATCGTTACCAGTCCGGCGTCGATTGGCAGCGTTTGGCGCAAGGCAGCGATTTTTCCGGCGCCGGCAGTAATTTCGGTTCGCAGATGATAGGCGGCGCCTTGCAGACGTCGCCATTTCTGTTTCTCGGATATAACAAAACCAACAGTAACGGCAGCAATATATCCGCCGCCATTCGCATGCTGGAAACTTTCGGTGATGTAAAAGTGCTATCCAGTCCGAAGATCATGGCGCTCAACAATCAAACCGCATTGCTCAAGGTGGTGGATGAAAAAGTATATTTCACCGTGGATCGGGATGAAGCGCGTAATGCCGATGGCGTGATAACCGGTGTCAACTACACCAGCGAGATCCACACCGTGCCGGTAGGGCTGGTAATGAGCGTAACCCCCCAGATCACCGAATTGGGAGTGGTAACCATGAATGTTCGCCCCACAATATCACGTATTACCGGTTACGCCGTGGATCCCGCGCCGCGATTGGCGATAGGAGGCGCTGACTTCGATAATCTAATCCCGGAAATTCAGGTGCGGGAGATGGAATCCTTACTCAAAGTCGACAACGGCAGCACCGTGGTGCTTGGCGGTTTGATGCAGAATAAAGTGAGTAAAAGCACGTCGGGCGTACCATTTTTGGCGAGTTTGCCACTGATAGGCCACTTATTCAGTTTCCGTGACGAAGAATTCAAAAAAACCGAGCTGGTGATCTTTCTCAGACCCACGGTGATTGATAGCGCAAACCAATCGAAAGTAATGGATGTGTCGCAATACATGTCCACGTTCGCATCGCCAAAGTAGTGATACGGCTTGGTGCATGCGGTGTGGAAAAACTATGATGAAACACGGATTCGGATGCAATCATGAGTCTATTGCTTGATGCTTTGAAAAAAGCCGAACGGGAACAGCTGCGCCACGCTACCGCTTTGTACCCACAGGAACCGGTCACGCGCAAGGGGCAGCCGCAACATGCCGTGCCCTTGCTCCAGCACGGTATTTATGTACCACGTAGCGCCCATGACCGCGTGACGGCCGCTGAGGTGGACGGATCCGTGGATGTAGCGCCGGCATGGGAGCCGGATACGCTTGCCGGGGTTCAGCCGGATTATGTTACGATCCAAGTGCCGGGGGATGGGCTGTGGCGTTTCTATCTGGTTTTGGCATCCATGCTCGTGGTGTTAATGACCGTGGGCATCTATGCGTATTACCGTTACCTGTTGTTACAATATCCCGCGTCATATCCGGCGACAATGCATGTCCCGGACACGACGCAAGTCGCGCCTCCCAAGGTGGTCGCATCGGAGCCGGTATCAGCACCGAATCCAGAGCATGTGCCGCCGATGCGTGCAGCGGTAGCGGTGTCACCAAAAACCAGTCCGGCCACTACCACCGAGTCAGCGGCTTCGGGTTTAATCCAGACGATGCCCCGCTTCGATGTGGCGCAACCGTCGTCAGATAAGGCGTCCGCAGGGGCGTCGCAGCTAGCGCTATTACCCACGTCACGGGATCCCCTGGTGATTATCAAGAAAGACAGCGACCAGATCGGCGCCCTGTTGACTCGAGCTTATCAGCACTATATACAGCAGAATTATGACGGCGCCCAAGTGTTGTACGAAGAGGTGGTGCGCGTCCAGGAGACGCAACGCGATGCGTTACTGGGTCTGGCCGCGATTGCCCTGCACGCGGGGCGGGTCCAGGATGCCATCGAGCATTATCGTGTATTACTGCGTGTGAATCCGGTTGATGACGCGGCTGTCGCCGGTCTGGTTTCCGCCCTGCAACGCGACAATCCGGAACAGGCTCAACAAGTGGCGTTACAGGCTGTGCAGCGCGCACCGCACTCCGCGTTAGTGCACTTTACCCTGGGCACCTTGTATATCAACATGCAGCGATGGCAGGAGGCGCAGTTGTCATTGCTGCAAGCCGTGTCCCTATCCCGGGAAAATGCTGATTATCAGTTCAATCTGGGCGTCGTCTACGATCGTTTAGGAGACTCCGGCGCGGCGATTCGAGCATACCGCCAGGCATTGCAGCTTGCTGCCACCACAACCGTGGTCGGGTTCCGGCGCAGTGAGGCGGAAAAGCGTATTCAGCAGCTGGCGGTAGCGGAATAGCGTGTGTCATGGATGAACACAAAGCGAAAAGACTTGGTGAAGTACTGATCGGTAAAGGGCTGATCAGTCAAGATCAGCTGCAGATTGCTCTGACCGAGCAGAAGTTGCAAGACATGCCATTGGGTAAGATACTCGCGCACCTCGGGTTTGCCACGGAGGCGGTGATCCGGGATGCGCTGGGCGAATCGCTTGGCCAGGAGAGTATTGATCTAACTAATATCGTAATTGACGAGCCGACCTTGAAATTCATCCCGCTTGATGTCGCGCGGCGTTATCGGGTGTTGCCGATTGCTTTTGACGAAGGTCGGCGTGTATTAACCGTGGCGATGGTGGATACCTTGAATATTGTCGCCATGGACCAGATCAATGCACTCATCGGCTCAGATATCGTGTTGAAACCGATGTTGGCCGCAGAAGCCGAATTGGTAAACGCCATTACCCAATTTTACGGCTTCGAGTTATCGGTAAACGGCATCATTCAGGAAATTGAAACCGGTGAGATCGACTATCGAAGCTTTCAGGCAGAAACGGATGAATACAGTCAGCCGTTGGTGCGCCTGGTGGATGCCTTGTTGGCGGATGCAGTGAGACGTTCTGCATCCGACATTCATTTCGAACCGGAATCCGGGTTCCTTCGTGTACGCTATCGCATTGATGGAGTGATGCGTCAGATACGCACCCTTCATATTGGGTATTGGTCGGGTATCGCGGTACGGTTGAAGGTAATGTCGGGCATGAATATCGCCGAATCCAGAGCGCCTCAGGATGGTCGTATTTCACGGACGTTTTTCGGTCGGTCCATCGATTTTCGGGTGTCCGCGCAACCCACGACCCATGGTGAGAACATCGTATTGCGAATTCTGGATCGTCAAAAAGGTATCGTACCACTCGCGGATTTGGGTTTGTCGCAGGCAGCCCTGGCAACCCTGTATTTGCTGATGGCTCGACCTGAGGGCATTATCCTGGTGACGGGACCCACCGGCAGCGGCAAAACCACAACATTGTATTCGATGCTCAATCATATCAACGATGAGCGCATCAATATCATGACGTTGGAGGATCCGGTGGAGTATCCGATGTCCATGATACGTCAATCGTCGGTAAATACCGCAGTGAAACTGGATTTCGCCAACGGTATTCGTTCCATGATGCGTCAGGATCCGGATGTCATTCTGGTCGGTGAGGTGCGGGATGAGGATACCGCGGAAATGGCGTTCCGCGCAGCAATGACCGGGCATCAGGTCTATTCGACGCTGCACAGTAACTCGGCATTGGGGGCGATACCGCGGTTGCTGGATATCGGCATCAAGCCGGATATCATGGCCGGCAATATTATTGGGGTCGTCGCGCAACGCCTGGTGCGAAAACTGTGTGGTGATTGCAAGGTTGCCCGGCCGGTCACGGACTCCGAGCGGCGCTTGCTGGGTCTGGAGGCAGGCGTAGCCCAGGGCGTAATACTGCACCATGCGCGTGGTTGCAAAGCATGCGATAACCAGGGGTATCGGGGACGCCTGGCAGTTATGGAAATCCTGCGTTTTACCCGGGCAATGGATGATCTTGTAGTGCAACATGCTTCGCGGCGCGAATTGGAGCGTCATGCCCGGGAAACGGGTTTCGTTACCATTGGCGATGATGCCATAAAACGGGTGTTGGAGGGTGTCACCAGCCTGGATGAGGCCGCGCGCGTGGTAGACCTAACGGAGCGTCTGGTGTAAGGCATGCAGACCTTTAGATACAAAGCACTGGATGCGCGAGGCCACGGCCTCGTGGGACGCATGGAAGCAGCGAATGACGCGGATCTGGAGTTGCGCCTGGGGCGCATGGGCCTGGACCTGATCCATTACAAGGAGGTCAGCACAGCGATTCCCCTGTTTCCAGGCAAGCGCATCAGTCGCGTGGAGATGATTACATTCTGCTACCACCTGGAGCAATTGCTGCATGCGGGCGTACCGATCCTGGAGGCGTTGGCGGATTTGCGCGATACCTTGGATAACGTCAGATTTCGGGAGGTCATCGCGGCGATTATCGAAAATATCGAGGGTGGACAGTCCTTTTCCGATGCCTTGGGAAATTTCCCGCTGGTATTCGATAAAATATTTTGCAACCTCATTAAAGCGGGTGAGCAAAGCGGGCGATTGTCAGCGGTCCTGAACAATATTGTGGAATCGCTGAAATGGCAGGATGAACTGGCGTCTCAAACCAAACGCTTGCTAATGTACCCGGCGATCGTCGGTACGGTAGTGTGCGGAGCCATTGTCTTTATCCTGATTTACCTGGTGCCGCTGTTGGTCAATTTCCTGGAAAACATGGGACAAACCCTGCCATTACACACACGCTTGCTGATTTGGATATCTGACGCGGTAGTATCTTACTGGTATTTGTTGCTCGGAATACCACTGGCGGTTTTCGGTATTGTCAGGCAGCTTGCGGTGCGCTATCCGCATGTGCGCATGCAACTGGACAGCTATAAGTTGCAGGTCTGGGTATTCGGTCCGTTATTGAAAAAAATCATATTGACGCGCTTCGCGAATTATTTTTCGCTGCTCTATGCATCCGGAGTCACGATTCTCGACAGTATCACGATAGTTGAGGGCATTGTCGGCAACCGTGTTATCGCGCAGGCGCTGTTCGATATGCGGAAACACATATCGGAAGGTAAATCCATCAGTGAGAGTATCGACAATGTTTCGCTATTCCCTCCTCTGGTGTTGCGCATGATTCGGGTGGGTGAGAGTACCGGTGCCCTGGACTCAGCGCTGGATAATGTCAGTTACTTTTATAACCGCGAGGTCAAGGAGGCCATTGAACGGGTGCAGGTTCTGATCGAGCCGGCGTTGACTATTGTGCTTGGGCTGCTACTGGGTTGGGTGGTGCTGGCTGTGCTCCCGCCCATCTACGATGTGGTAGTGAAGCTGGGGAAATGATGCTGCGCACAATTAGCAGAATATTTTATATCGCTATTGACGGCCTCGAGGTGTATGTCGGCAATCGCCATGGGTTTGTCAGGCAAATACACTTCACCCACGTGGACAATGGCGTGCAGCGTTTCGCCGACTATCTCATGTCCAACGCCGGCATCCACAGCGCGGTGGTCGTGGATGTCATCGAAGAGGAGTATAAACACGAACAGATACCGCGGGTATCCGCCAGGGAGCGCAATGGCCTGCTGAGGCGCAAAATGGCGCAATATTTTCGCGGTACCACATTATGTCTGGCCACGGTAACCGGTAAACACGTAGGTGCCCGGGTAGAAGAAAAAATTGTAATGTCAGCGCTTACCAACAATCTGTTATTGGATCCATGGCTGGATCAAATGCAGCAAATGAAAGTGCCGGTGGCGGCTATTTACAGTGCGCCTTACATGGTATCGCGCCTGATGGGAAGAATCGCCCTGCACCATGACTATGTCATTCTGGTGACTTATCATGAAGGTGTGGGGTTGCGCCAGACATTGGTGCATGATGGTCATGTGTTATTCAGCCGGTTATGCCCCGGGCCGCTGGTTGACGCCGAGGAATATCGGCAGGCGGTGCAGCGCGAGCTGGACAAAACCGAACGTTATATCAATAAATTGAAGTTGGTGCCCGCCGATCAGGAAACACACGCGCATGTTGTAATGTGCGAACAATTCCAAACCATGACCATGTCGGAAATCAGCTCCGGATCGAGTTCCCGACATTTACACTATATCGCGCCGGTTACCATACAGATGGCAAGCCGCCGCAAATTGTCCGGTGACCAGGCACAGATAAAAAATCTACTATGCCTGGTCGCGGCGCAGGGAGTGTATGCGGCCAATTACGCCGATGCGACCCAGCTTTTTTACTACCGTCAATACCGGATCAAATCGGGCGTGCGTGCCGCCAGTCTGGCAGCGGCAATGTTGTTTGTCATGTTTATCGGTGCCGGCGCGGTTCAGAGTTATGTCAGTAAAACGGCGATAACGCGCATGACCCGGCAAACTCTGGAGTGGGAGCAGGAATACGACAACATTGTCAAGAATACATTGACCACTGAGGTTCCTGCGCAAGTCATCAAAGAAAGCGTCGTGCAGGCCGAAAATCTGGCCGCCCATCGCTTGCGTCTCACCTTGTTATTGGGCGGGATCAGTGCCGAACTGCGCCAATACCGCAATATCGAGATCGCGGCCATCGAATGGGTCAAGGGTGCGCAAATGCTGCAGGCGCGTGATAGCAACGCCGGCGAAGAATATTTTCTGGATATTTATCCGATGCCAAGGTTGGATCTGAACGATCAGGTGGTGCTGTTGCGGGGCCGGGTGGTCTCTGACACCACCGGATATACTGATATATTTCACATGCTCACGACATTGAAGGAGCGTCTCGAAAAAGTGCCGACCATCCGGGATGTACAATTGGTGCGGTTGCCCATTGATAAGGAATCAACCGGTCAGATTGATGGGCGCTTTAATGCCTGGCATCCGGAATTGCAGGCGGAATTCGTATTACGCGCGGTATATCACGATGATTAATCGCGCGTCACGAATGGATTGGCAGATCAACCGTAGTGCATTCTGGGCATTGTTGGCGGTGATCGGCGCAGGCTGCGCTCTGTTGTGGGTGCTGGCGGAGCAGGTGGAAGATCTGCGCTTGCAGGAGCACCAGGTCAGGATCAAAATGGATCAGGCGGCGCAACGTCTGCAAACGGCGCGCGAAAACTACGACTATGTGAAGGCGTTTTATGAGCAGTACCGGCATTTGGTCAGCGGCGGGATCGTGGCTCCGGAGGATCGATTGCAGTGGATAGACGCGGTGCGTGCGGTCGCTGAAACCATCAAGATTCCACACATGGACTATCAGCTGAATCCACAGCGCGAATACGTGTTGGCAACGAGCAACACAGCGCCTTCGGGTGTGCGCATCTTTTTCAGTTCCATGTACCTGAAGCTGAGTCTATTGCACGAAGGCGACCTGATTGCCTTTATGACGCGTCTGGAGGAGCAGGCCAAAGGTTTATTCGATATTGATTTTTGTAAACTGGAACGGCGCAGTGAAAAGTTGGTGTATCAGCCGGAAGCGACCAATATCAGCGCCACCTGTGATATCCGCTGGTATACCCTGCGAGGTGCTTCATGATGACCGGAGCGCATCGCCGTCGCAATGTGGTGCACGGTCTGATGTTGCTGTGCATGGCTCTGCATCCGCTGATGGTAAAGGCGGGAGACGGCTTGGATACCTTGTTCACCACGCCTGAAGAACGCCAGCGCCTGGACGCTATCCGAAAAGGCGGCCGTCCGGTGCCAGTGCTGGTGCCGAAGCCGGTGGTGATACGTCCCCAAAAATCACCGACCCAGGTGCGTCTGGACGGTGTAGTGATCAGGCCGGATGGCGTTAATACCGTCTGGGTCGGCGACAACCAGCCGGTGGCCAGTCGTAAGTCCATATCCGGTTTGCTGGTAGATCCGTCCCGCGCCAAAGGGGCGGAAGTCACCGTGCAGGCAGGCGGTAAAGATCGCGTGTTGAAGCCCGGGCAGGCAATTGATATGCGCAATAATCGGATCAGCGAAGCACAAAACCCGCAACTGCCGCCGACCGATGTAACCGGAGACTGCCGCCGGCGACGATTGCCATCCGGTCACCTGGAGATCAGATGTTGAAGCGCGCTTTCCTGCCCATGCCGCACTCTTTTCAAGGCGGTGCCGCGTTGCTGATTTTCCTAACCATCATTATCCTTGGCGGCGCCTATCTGCTGGTCAGTTCCCTGAAATCCGCACGCCTTGAGGCGCGCAAAGACAATCAAACCGCGCAAGCGCTGGCGCAGGCTAAGGAAAGTTTGCTGGCGTTCGCCACCCTGTATCCCGAAGCGCACAGTGACATGCCGGTGGGCTATTTGCCGTGTCCGGATAGCGATGGGGATGGCAGCGCGGAATTGAGTTGCGGCTTGAAGGGGCAAAATGTGATTGGACGTCTGCCCTGGCGCACCCTAAAGTTGCCGCCACTGCGTGATGGTGACGGCGAGTGTTTATGGTATGCGGTTTCCGGCACTTATAAATACAATCCGCAGTGGGCATTGAGCAGCGATACGGACGGTTTGTTCCTGGTCAAGGGAAGTGACGGCAGCACCATTATCGGAGCGTCGAATGTGACGCGGGCAATCGCCGTGGTTTTTGCGCCCGGTAAAACCATCAATAACCAGAATCGCGCCGCGACCCCGGCGGCGCGCTCCGAGTGTGGCAGTACCTTGGCCTCTGATGGTATCAATAATGCGACTAATTATCTGGACGTGTTGGGTAATTTCGATAACGCCCGGGGCACGGAAACCGGCGCCGGCGCGGGACTGCCCGGTAGCGCGCCATTGGCCACCATTCCCGCGGGATTGGCTTCGGTGTTCGTCCAGGCACCGGAAGTAAAGAATGCGCTGGGCATCACCTTTAATGACTCCCTGGTAGCGCTTACGCCTACGGACTATGACAAGATATTTGCACGCATGGATCAATGGGTGGCGCAACGGGTGAGCGCCTGTCTTCAGGCTTATGGCGACGCGAATTCCGGGTTGTACCCCTGGCAGTCCACCCTGGTCAGCCCCGGGGATTACTTCGATGATAACAGTATGTGTTATGGCCGTGTCGCCAATGCGATCGGTATTGGGAGTGTGGAGAACTTGCAGGGGTTGAGCAATACCGTGGCGAGTAACGGCGCATTGCGCGCTCGCTGGGAGAACTTCCCGGGGGTGGGACGCTGTTTTTATGAAGCCGGTGCTACGTCCGCCGACTGGTGGTGGTGGAGCGGCTGGAAAGACCAGGTCTTTATTGCCATCGATCCCAATTTTGCGCCCCAGGGCAGCGGGGATCTAAACGATGTTATCAGTCAGTTGCAATTAGACGGTAGTCCCCAGGAGGGTGTGGTAATGGTGGCGGGCAGGCGCTTACCGGGTCAGGACCGCGCGCCGGGCATGGGCAGTATCGGCGATTATCTGGAAGACGCTAACGGTGTCTGGAGTGACTATAGCTTTACCACCCGTGCATCCGGGACTGGACCGTTCAACGATGTAGTGCTGCCTTTCAATTCCGCGGCGGGTGGAGGTGGTGGCGGCATGATGGGAGGTATGGGTTGCGGTGCATGCACTTGTGGCATGTGTGATTGCAGCCCGGGCATGAGTGGCATGGAATGATGGCGGAATGCGATGACACCACACCCTAGTGGTAATGCCGCCGGCTTTACTTTGGTGGAACTGGCGATCGTGCTGGTCATCATTGGCTTATTGCTTGGTGGCATGCTCTTACCTTTGAGTACCCAGGTGGAGGTGACCCAACGCCAGGAGACCGAGCGCGTGCTGGAAGAATTCAAGGATGTACTGATTGGCTATGCACTGATCAATGGTCGGTTGCCCTGTCCGGATAGCAATATACCGCCGGACGGTCAGGAAAATCTCACTGCCGGCGCCTGCACCGCGGCCCAGGGCACCCTGCCATGGATTACGTTGGGCACCACGGAACGGGATGCCTGGCATAACCGTTTTCTCTATCGGGTAACGGGAATTTTCGCCGATGCCATCAACAAAAACACCATTTCCCCTCCCGCCACCTGCACCCTGTTACCTGCGCAATCTTCATTTGCCCTGTGTTCCCAAGGTGACATCAATATCGTCAGTCGCGCCGTGGGCGGTGTTAACGTGGCGGTGAATGTGCCGGCGATAGTTCTCTCCCATGGCAAGAATGGGTTGAGTGCCACTTCCCTTGACGAGCAGGAGAATACCGATGGCGACGCAGTGTATGTCTATAAGGACTACAGTTCCGTGGCCGGCAGTCAGTATGATGACTTGTTGATCTGGATTTCACCCAATGTGCTTGGCAGTCGTATGCTTGCGGCCGGACGTTTGCCCTGAGCTGCACCGGGCAAGTAGCCACACTCCCCGAAACATGTTCATGATCGTTAACAATTGTTAATGTCTTTGTTCCGATGTCTTCTGGCATCGAGATGGGTCCGTTGTCGGCGGATGTGACGCTTGACGGCAACGCCCATGCCTCCTTGCGGAACCAATCCGCAGTGCAGTGCAGTGGCGTGGCCAACGGTGGGTAAGCGACCGACAACATGAGCAGCGCCGTGTGATCGTCACTCCCGCTGATGTCCGGCATAAAGAGTTGCCGCCAAACGAATGATTATCTTCTGAATTTCAGTGGACTTCCCGTAATCTTGTTCTACACTTTTCCTAGTGTTCGTTCTAGCACTGAATCCAGAGCGTTAAATAATATGGCTTTTAGGTTCAGTGGTCCGTCTGGAAACCCGGATATCGCCTATGAGCATATCGCACCCGTCCGATTAATAAGGAACTTATTGCGTTTGGGGAGGTGGCTAACGTGACAGCGTCACAAGTGGAACAGAAATACAATTTTGACATCGTCAGATGGTTCACTGTGGTATCCGTGATCTATCTGGTGGTCGGTACACTGGTCGGGGTTTATATCGCCGCCGAACTGGCATGGCCGGTATTTAATCTCGATACTCCCTATCTGACCTTCGGCCGTTTGCGGCCCCTGCATACTAATGCGGTGATCTTCGCTTTCGGTGGTTGTATCTTGATGGCCACGGGGTTCTACAGTGTGCAACGTACCTGCGGTGTGCGTTTGTGGAGTGACAAGCTGGCGTGGTTCACCTTTTGGGGATGGAATCTGATTATCGTGCTGGCGGTAATCACTTTGCCTCTGGGCTTTACCCAGGGTAAGGAGTATGCGGAATTGGAGTGGCCGATCGATATTCTGATTGCCGTGGTCTGGCTGTCGTTCGCGGCCAATTTCATTGTCACCATCGCCCGGCGGCAAAGCTCGCATATTTACGTCTCCAACTGGTTCTTCCTCGGTATGATCGTCATGATTACCTATTTGCACGTGGTCAACAGTCTGGCGATCCCCGTAACGTTATTTAAATCCTACTCCATTTTCGCCAGTGTCCAGGACGCCATGATTCAATGGTGGTGGGGGCACAATGCCGTGGGTTTTTATCTTACCGCGGGTTTTCTCGGTATCATGTATTACTTCGTGCCGAAGCAGGCAAACCGTCCCATTTTTTCCTACCGCTTGTCGGTGCTGCACTTCTGGTCCCTGATGTTCGGTTATGTGTGGCTGGGTTCGCACCATTTGCAATACACCGCTTTGCCCGATTGGGCCGGTTCTCTGGGTGCGGCGATCTCGCTGGCAATGATCATTCCTTCCTGGGGAGGTGCGGTAAACGGCATGATGACCCTGAGTGGCGCCTGGGACAAGTTACGCACGGATTACGTGTTGCGGTTCCTGATCATGTCGCTGGCGTTTTATGCCATGTCGACCTTTGAAGGTCCGGTGATGTCCCTGAAGGTGGTGAACGCCTTGTCGCACTATACCGATTGGACCATCGGTCATGTGCATTCCGGTGCCCTGGGCTGGGTGGGAATGGTGGGCGCCGGCGCGATCTATCACCTGCTGACCCGGTTGTGGTCCACGGAAATTTATTCCGTGAAACTGGTGAATACGCATTTCTGGCTGGCCACCATCGGTATCGCGATCTACGTCGTCGCCATGTGGATTTCCGGCCTTATGCAAGGCCTGATGTGGCGCGACTATGATGAGTTCGGCACCCTGTCCTATACCTTTGCCGAATCCGTGGCGGCGATGCATCCTTACTATGTGTTGCGCACGGTGGGCGGTTTGCTTTACACCCTTGGCGGCGTGCTCATGCTGTACAACGTGATCATGACCATCCGGCAAGCCAGCGCGGCACCGCGTCTGAGCGCCGCGCCCGCCCACGCTTGAGGAGGCTGCCATGGCTGAAAAAATTCATTCGACAAAGCTGCAGGATAAACTGGAGCGCAACATCTGGGCGTTGTTGCTGATGCTGATGTTGCTGTTAAGTATTGGCGGTATCGTGGAAATAGTACCGCTGTATTATCTCGACGCCACCATGGAACATAATGCGCGGCCGGAAATCCTGTGGCAGCCCAAAGCCGGGCAAACGCTCGCCGACTGGCAACCCGGTGACGGTATCAGACCTTATACCGGTTTGGAGTTGATGGGGCGGGATGTCTATATCCGCGAAGGTTGTTATTTATGTCATTCGCAGATGATCCGGCCGTTTCGCGATGAAAAAGAACGCTATGGCCATTACTCGCTGGCTTCGGAGTCGATCTATGATCATCCCTTTCAGTGGGGCTCGAAGCGTACCGGCCCGGACCTGGCGCGCGTCGGCGGCAAGTATTCCGATGCCTGGCACAGTAAACACCTGATGGCCCCACGTTCGGTGGTCCCGGAATCCGTGATGCCTAATTATCCCTGGCTGGCGGAGCGCGTGCTGGATGAGGCGACGGTGAGTGCGCACCTTAAGGCCATGCAAACCCTGGGTGTGCCATATTCAGATCAGGAAATCAGTGTGCTGGCGGCTGCGGCCGGCGGTAAAACGGAAATGCAGGCGATGGTGGCCTATATGCAGGTGTTGGGTACCATGGCCAGGCTGGATTCCGGAGTGGTGTATCGTGAATAGTGTGTCAGACTATTTTAGTACCAATTGGCAGGCCATGACATTGCATGACTGGTTAGGGCTGGGCATTACCATTGTGGTGTTTTTGGTGATGCTCGCTCTTTACACCTACGTGCTGCATCCGGCAAATCGAGATCGGCTTGAAGCGCAACGCCATATTCCGTTAGATGATGATCAGTTCCACATGGAGGAAAAACCATGAGTGAGCGAAAAAATCCCGCCACCGGCCACGATACCGGGCATGTCTGGGATGATAACTTGCGGGAACTCACCAACCAGCCACCTCGCTGGTGGATGATCTGTCTCTACCTCAGCGCGCTGTTTCTGGTGGTCTATTTTATATTGTATCCGACATTCCCTCTGATCTCCGGCAGTTCCAAGGGCGTGCTGGGATGGACTCAAATGAAGCGTCTGAATGAATCCGTCGCCGACATTCAGGCGGTGCGCGCCCCCTTCGAGAATCGCCTGGTAGGGATGTCCGCTGAGGCTATTCTCGCCAACCCGGAATTGGCGAACTATGCGGTACGTTCCGCCAAAGTCGTGTTCGGTGATCGCTGCGCTCCCTGCCATGGTACCGGTGGAGCCGGCAATCCGGGCTATCCCGTGCTTGCGGATGATGATTGGTTGTATGGCGGCAGTGTCGCCAGTATCGAGCAAAGCATTGCCGATGGCCGCGCCGGTATGATGCCGGCCTTTGCCGCAATGCTGAATGAACAGCAGCTCGATGCCCTCAGCCAGTATACGCTGGCCTTGAGCAAAGGTGAGGGACGCGCTGATGGTCAGGCGCTGTTCGCGTCGCAGGGTTGCGGTGGTTGTCATGGCGCGGATGGCAAGGGCATGCCGATGTTGGGTGCCGCCAATCTTACCGATGCCGTCTGGCGGTTTGCGCCCGGTACGGTTGAGAGTATTAAATATACAATCAGTAACGGGGTGAATGCGCCAGGTCATGAGGGCACGCGCAGCGCCACCATGCCTGATTTCAAAAACCAATTGAGTGCCACTGAGATCAAGAAGCTGGCGGTCTATGTGCATAAACTCGGTGGTGGTCAGTAGTCCGGCAAATCAATGCTAGCAGGAGGTGAGATATGGATGCGGTTGTGATCGGTTCAATACTTGCGGTTGGAATTACCGTCGCGATTGTCGTGTTCCTGGCGCTGCGGATCAGCTACTTGATCAAACATACGCATTCGGAGAATTAATTCCATCCGCGGATTACGCAGCAGTAGGCGGGGTGACGGGTGAGCGAACCTTCGGAACCGGCTGACCTTAAGCACCTGGAAGAGCTGTACCGAGAAACCGAGTATTGGCATGTCAATACCGGTGGTAAAACCATCCACGCCAAGCGCATGCCCGGCAGGTATCGTAGTTATAAGTGGTTCACCATGCTGGTGTGGTTGAGCTTCTTTCTGGGTCCCTATTTGCGTTGGGGGGATCGGCAGGCAATTTTGTTCGATATTCCGGGTCGCCAATTTCATATTTTCTCTGTCACCATTCTGCCGCAGGATGTCTGGATGCTGGCCCTGGTGCTGCTGTTCAGCGCCTTGTTGCTGGCCTTTGTGACGTCTTTGGCCGGCAGAGTCTACTGTGGTTATTTTTGTTTTCAAACCGTGTGGACTGATATCTTTACCTTGATCGAGCAGACGCTGGAAGGCAGTCCGGTCCAGCGCGCCAAGCTGGACCAATCCCCATGGCGGGGGCGTAAGCTCGCGGTGAAAGTGGTCAAGCATCTCCTGTGGCTGGCGATCAGTGTCATCACCGGCATCAGTTTCACCGCCTGGTTCGGCGATGCCTATCTGCTGTGGGAGGACTATGTCACGTTGCAGGCACCGACGCCGGCGTGGCTGAGTGTATTGGTGTTCACCGGATTCACCTATTTGTTCGCGGGCCACATGCGGGAGCAGGTTTGTTTCTGGCTGTGTCCCTATGCCCGTATTCAAGGTGTGATGGTGGATCGCGAAACGATTCTGCCGACCTATGATTTCGCGCGTGGCGAGCCCCGCGGCAAGCTGAAAAAGGGTAGTCGCACGGAAGGCGGCGGGCAGGGAGACTGCATAGATTGCCGGCAATGCATCGCGGTATGTCCCACCGGAATTGACATCCGAGTCGGCCAACAGGAAGGTTGCATCACCTGCGGTTTGTGTCTGGATGCCTGTGACGCCATCATGGATAAGATTCAACGTCCGCATGGCTTGATCCGGTACGCTTCGCTCGATGAGGTGGAAGGTATACCAACGGTCGGCGTATGGCGGCGGCCTCGGGTGTTGGTGTATTTCTTTATCATGCTCGCGTCATTGGCGGGTATTGTTTACGGTCTAACGACATTGGGCGCATTGGAGCTGAAGGTTTTGCATGAACGCCAGCCCTTATTTGTGATACAGAGCGACGGGTCCATTCAAAACAAGTACGAACTAAAAATTTTAAACAAAAGCAATGACGACATGCATATGCGGGTAAGCGCCAGCGGTCATCCCGCCTTGCTGTTAGTGGGCGTCGACCAGGATTTCACGGTGCCCCGGGGTCGGGTCGGCGCGTATACGGTATTTCTGCGTATTCCGGGCGCGCGGTTGGCCACGGAGAGGCTGCCGGTGACGTTGCGCGTGCAGGATCGCGATCATGTGCAGATTTTTGCCGAATACCAAAGCATGTTTTTTGGACCCGAGTCCCGTCCTTGAGGTGGAGGCAGACAAAATGAATATTGCACATACGATATCCCTGCTGCGCGCACATTATTCCCAACACCATCGGGAAGCGGTGCGTAATCCATGGTTTCTGGCCTGGGTGGGCGTGGTATTAGTGTTTATCGCGGTCAATGGTTTGTTCGTGGTGTTGGCGGTGCGCAGCAATCCCGGGCTGGTGGTGGAAAACTACTATGAGCAGGGACGGGCCTATGAGCAAAACGCAATTCGATTGCTGCAGTCCCGCGACACTTTGCGCTGGCAAACCCATCTGGAGGTGCCCGAGAGCATCGTCGTGGGTAGCGCGGACAACTACCACTTCAGCGCTGTGGATGCGCGCGGGTTGCCCATTGCTCCGCGCAGGGTCGTGCTCAGAGCTTACCGCCCCGCCGATGCCGGCGCTGATTTCGAGGTGCCATTGCAGCGCATCGCGCCAGGACTGTTCCAAGGGGCGTTGGTGTTTCCGTTGCCAGGGGTTTGGGATGTGACCGTCGAAATTCCCTATGACGACACCGTATACCAGGAAACACGGCGTATCCATGTGCAGGCGCCATGAGTAGCGTAGCGCCCATCTACCCGGATGGCACCGAGGCCGTTAGCGCACATGTGCCATGCTTTCATTGCGGCCTGCCGGTCAGCGCCGTGGGCTTGGCCGAGCGCTCGATCGGCAATACCATGCGCAGTTTTTGCTGCCCCGGTTGCGCGACGGTGTGCTCGGCCATTTACGATGCCGGGTTACAAGGTTTTTATCAGCGTGCCGGTACTACCAGTCCCCTGGCGCCGCCACCGGAAGCGCCGACAGATGTGGCGCATTATGACCTTGATGAGGTGCAGGCGGAATTTGTACAGGAGCTGGCGACGGTGCGCGATATTCAGTTGCTGGTAACCGGTATGCATTGTGCTGCCTGCGTCTGGCTGATCGAACGCAAGTTGGCGCAAGAGCCGGGCGTGCTGGCGGTACGCGCCAATCTTTCCGGCAGGAAATTGCTGCTACGCTGGGACAACACACGCATCACTCTTTCCGCGCTATTGATCCAATTGGCGCGCATCGGCTACGCGGCGGTTCCTTACGATCCCTGGCAGTCGGATATGGGTCTGCGCCGGGACAACCGGGGACTGCTGTTGCGCATGGCTTTTGCCGGATTCGCCATGATGAACCTGTTGTGGATTTCCATCGCGCTATATAGTGGCGCCGACCGCGGTGAATTTCGTGAACTGTTTCACTGGGTGGGGTTTGGCCTGGCGACACCCACGCTGTTTTATGCCGGGTATCCTTTTTTGGCGGCCGCGTTCGGTGGTTTGCGGCGCCGTTATCTGACCATGGATCTGCCGATTGCCATCGGTGCTTTGAGTACCTACGGCTATTCCCTCTATGTCACGCTGGCGGCGTCGACCGCGGGGGACGTATATTATGATACCGTGGTGAATTTTCTGTTCGTGATCCTGGTGGGACGTTACCTGGAAGCGATGTCACGCCAGCGCGCGGTCGCCGCCAGCGAACGTTTGCTGGATGTGCAGCCGCGCGCCGCAACCGTGTGGCGTGACGGTAAGGCGGTGTTGGTGCCGTTGCGCGCGGTGCAGGTCGGTGACCAGGTGTTGGTGAAGCCTGGGGACCGTATTCCGGTCGATGGCGCGCTCATCGCCGGTGCGACCTCGGTGGATGAGTCCTTGCTCAGCGGCGAGTCGCTGCCGGTCGCCAAAGAACCGGGTGATGCGGTGTGCGCTGGCAGCGTCAATCTTGAGCATAGCGTGACAGTGCGGGTCACGGCGACTCTGCAACATACGACCCTGGGCCGCATCATCAGCCTGGTGTCTCAGGCCCAGGCATCCCGTGCGCCGATCCAGTGTCTTACCGATCGCATTGTGCCCTGGTTTGTGGCGGCGACCTTGGTGCTTGCCAGCATCACGTTCAGTTACTGGCTGGCATCGGGTTTTGAAACGGCGCTGATGGCCGCCACCGCGGTACTGATTATTACCTGTCCCTGTGCCTTTGGTTTGGCGACACCCATGGTGGTGGCTTCCGCGTCGGGTCTCGCGGCGCAATCGGGAATCCTGGTCAAACACGGCGCAGCGTTGGAAACGCTTGCCGGCGTAAACCAGGTGGTGTTCGACAAGACCGGTACGCTGACTTCCGGGCGCATGCAAGTGCGCGAAGTGGTTACCACAAACCCCGGAGAGATAGCGCTGCTCCTGAGCTGCGCGGCCGCATTGGAGTGTCATTCGGAGCACGCACTGGCCACGGCAATTGTCGCTGCCGCGGGTGCGCGACAATTGACGTGGCCCGCGGCAGCGCAGGTGCGTAACCATCCCGGTCAGGGCGTCTGCGGCGTCGTGGGTGGCGCTTACGTCAGACTCGGCAGTCGCCGCTGGTTGCAGGAGCATGACATACTGTTGGATGCAGCCTTGCAGGCACAGGTGGCGACCTGGGAGCAAGACGCCTGTACTTGCGTGCATATTGGTATCGATGGGCGGGAGGCGGGATTTATCGCCCTCAGTGATCCAGTGCGCGTGGATGCCAAGCCGTTAATCGCCGCCTTGCGGGCCGAGGGTAAAGGAGTCACTATTCTCAGTGGCGACCGCCAGCCGGTGGTGGCGGCCGTCGCGCGAGGCGTTGGTTGCGAAGATTATTACGCCGAGTTGTTGCCGGCGCAGAAGCAGCAAATCATTCGTCGGTTGCAGGCCCAAGGCCGGCGTATCGCCATGATTGGTGACGGCATCAATGATGCTCCCGCTCTTAGCAGCGCCGACGTTGGTATCGCCATGGGCTCCGGTACCGACCTTGCCGCCGGCAGCGCCGACATCGTACTGATGAGCGAACGTCTGGACCGGGTGCGGGCGGTGATCGGTCTGGCCCAGCGCGCTACGGTCACTATGCGTCAGAACATTGTGCTTTCCCTGGCCTATAACGGTGTCATGGTACCGCTGGCGATGATGGCGCTGGTGACGCCATTGGTGGCGGCTATCGCCATGCCCATCAGTTCATTGCTGGTGATTGGCAATGCGGCGCGCTTGCGCAGGTTTTTTCGGCATCAACCACGACAGGCGGGTGTGCCATGGACGTGATATACGGTTTGATCCCGGCCATGATTCTGCTGGGGCTGGTGATGGTCGGGATTCTGGTGTGGGCGGTACGCAGCGGTCAATATGACGATTTGGAAGGAGATGCCAGCCGCATTCTCATGGACGATGATGATCCGCTATTGCCCGGGCCGGCGGCAGATCATGCCCCGGTGATACCGGGACGGAACTGGCCGGATGCGGACTGACCGGCGATGAACTAGTGTTGATCCAGAGATTCAAGGTTCGCGGCCGAGTCGCGCAGCGCCGCGGTCAATGTGTTGAAACGTAGAGGGGAAACATATTGCAGCACCGCGCTGCCGTTATCGGCCATGGCCACGTCCAGGCCCTGGTCCGGATACAACCAATGGCGGGTGCCTGCGTTCGCTTCGGACCATTGCTGCGCCGGCGTGCCAAAGCGCTTGCGCAGCAGGCTTGGGTCAAGGCGCGCCCGCGTCAGGTAAGTAATGCTGGTGATCGGCGCCGCGCGTACAGTTTGCAGATCGGCGGTCGTCAAGGTTATTTTTTTTCGACCCGCCCCCAGATTGCCCAAACGCAGGCCACGGGCCTGCATCTCCCGCTGCCGGGCTTGCGGCACATTCATGACCAGTATCAGTTGCGCCGGGAAGCCGCCCAGCATTACCTTGTCGAAATAGGCTTCGATTCGATTGGTGCCCGTGGACGCCTGAAACATGGTGACTTCTGCGGTGTTGCTCAAAATGCGTTCCGCTTGTCCCAGGGTGGTGGCGTCCAGGGTCAGGCCAAATACCGTGGTACTGCCGGCGTCCGTCGCCTGGATATCCCAGGGCAGAAACTGCCGGGTTTCCGGGGACGGCGTGCCGGGCAAGAAGCTGACGCCGATCAGCAGTGCGCCGAGCACCAGTGCGCCTGTCAAAATGATATTGCCTTTGTCCGCCATCACCTGCCGCTGTCCAAGCCTGTTGCTTGCATTGTAATCCGAATTCTCGTCCCGGTCTCGGGTGTAGAACGGATGGTTTAGCATGATGCCGGATTCAATATTGATGCTGGGGTCGGCGCTACTGGTCGGTGTGTTCGGTGGGGTGCATTGCGTTGTGATGTGTGGCGGTATCGTCAACAGTTTGAATTTCGCCATGGTCACGGGACAGCGCTCCGGTGCGCGACACTTGCTGTTGCTGCTGTTGTTCAATGTCGGGCGCGTGGCCAGCTATGCGTTGATCGGAGCTTTAGCCGGCGGCCTTGCCGGCTGGCTGCATATCCATGCGGGCTGGTTGATGACGGTCTCACGCGTAGCGGCCGGGACAGTGGTTATTGCCATGGGCTTGTACCTGAGCGGCTGGTGGCGTGGTTTGGCACTGCTCGAGCGTGTGGGTGAGCGCTTGGTGTGGCGGCATATACAACCATTGGTGCGCTTGGTGATCCCTGTGGATCGGCCGTGGCGAGCGGTGCTGCTCGGCAGTTTATGGGGTTGGCTGCCCTGCGGTCTGGTGTACAGCGCACTGGTGGTGGCGGCGGCCAGCGGTCACTGGGTGCTGGGTGCGTCGATCATGGTCAGTTTCGGCGCAGGTACGTTGCCGATCATGATGTTGGTGGGCGGGCTCGCCGAACCATTGCGCCGATGGGTCAGTCGTGCCGGTACCCGCACGGCCGCCGCGTGCCTGGTAATGGGTTTCGGTCTGTGGATACTGACGGCGCCGGTGATGCAGCTCTGGCATCCGCAGCACCTGCCCGCACAGCCTTCGGAGGGCCCGCCGCATCACTCCTCAGTCACGGATTAATTTGTAATATGCAGCGAGTCTGTTTGAACAAGGTCACTTGATGACACCGTTTCCGACCCGGTCTTGGCTCGATCTTGAGTATGCTTGGCAATTTCCGCCTGGATTTTCCTTGTTTGCGCGAAAAGTCTGCCTCGATAAAACAGATTGTAGGATTCAAACGGGATTAATCTGCCATCGGGTAGCGCGAAATGAATACAGGATTTTTTCAGCGCGCGCAAATCCAGGTTGTGAATATCCATTAACTGTACGATCAATACCCGGAACACGTTTTCGTAACCAAGATCAGGTGCGGCGACTGCTGGCAGGCAACACAGTAATTCGGCAAGGCAAGCCGCCTGGGACTGCGGTGAATGATTGGTGGCAAAAAGCTTGAATACCTGTTCTTTCAACGCGGGGTCGCGTTCAAATACGATGGTATTCCGTGGACCGGCAAGTAATGCCTCCGACCCCAGGTGGCGGGTCAGGGGTATGATCGCGTCATTATGCTTCAGCGCATAGGCCATCGCCAAGGTGTCGGGATTACACGGCACCGGGACCACATCCTCCTTGGTGAAAATCCGTGATTGATCGGCGACCATGCGACGTATTGCGCTTACGGTCAGGCGCTCAGTCGGGTGTTCCAGCGTTAACCGTCCCACTGCGCTCACCGGCTGCAAGGTTACACCCCTGACGCATCGCCATTTTGTCGCATGCTGTATCACCTCGCCGATCTGGTCATCGTTGATGCCGGAAATCACCGTCATCACCAGGGTCGTGGAAATAGATCTTGATTCCAGGCGATCCAGCACGCGTTGATGACTGTCAGCCAGGGTGGCGCCGCGAATGAGTTTGAGGGTGTCGTCGCGTAATGAATCGAATTGAAGATAGATCTCCAGCCCGGGTGCATATTGGGCGAGTTTGTCGGCAAAGTCCGGGTCGGTGGCGATTTTCAGCCCGTTGGTGTTCACCATCAGGTGCCGAATAGGCCGCCTTTTGGCGGCATCCAGAATGGCGAAAAAATCCGGGTGCAGCGTCGGTTCACCGCCGGATATCTGGACCACATCGGCTTCCCCTTCGTTTGCCACCACCGCGTCAAGCATCGCGATCACATCAGGCAACGGTCGATGCCGCAGATGTGGTGCGGACTCCGCGAAGCATACCGGACAAGTCAAATTGCAATTGTCGGTAATTTCGATGATGGACAAACAGGAGTGTTGCATATGGTCCGGGCACAGACCGCAGTCGTAGGGACAGCCATGCACCATCTGAGTGTTGAACTGCCTGGGCATTTCGGGGTGTTTTACATACACCTCGCGGCACAGTCGGTAGTACTCGGCGTCGTCACATATCAATGTACGCTCGAACCCATGCGCGGGACACCATTTCTCCAGGAACACCTGGTCGCCCTTGATGACGATTTTAGCCTCTACCTGGCGTCGACAACTCGCACATACCGAGGCTGTCGTGTCGTAAAACAGCCACGGACGAATTTTTCTGCTCATGCTTCGATACTGCGTCTTTGTATTTGGAAATAGGCGTATGGCAGGTAGATGAACAACGCGACAATACAGATGATCTGGATGCCCGATAAGCCGAGACCATAATCGAAAGGATTGGGTTTGAGCGCATCCACCAACAGGCGCCAGAATAAGTAGCTGCCGAGCATGAGCTTAAATAACAGACCCTGCCGCAGCAAAAAATGCCGTTGAGTGTAATGCAATCCCAGCCAGAGTGCGCCGGCAAATACGATTTCATACAATTGGGTGGGATGCCGCGCAATGCCGTCACCAAAATCGACGCCCCAGGGTAAGGTGGTTGGCAAGCCATAGGTGCCATCATCCAGGCCAGCGACGAAGCAGCCGAAACGGCCGATGATCAGTCCAAGCAATATGGGAAACACGAATGCGTCCCCGGTCGAGCTTGTCACCCCCGAAAATTTCTTTGCCAGCTCCACTCCTATCAGACCACCCAGCAGGCCCCCTACCATGGACTGCCCGGCAAGCCACACCTCGGGTTGGTTCCAGAACTGTGGGAACAGCTGCGGCATCTCGAGCCAGAACATCGCCTTGTTGCCGATAGCCGCGCCGAAGATACATCCAATCACCACGGCAAACCGACCGCCGTTGAGCAGTGCCTGTGTTGATATACCGTTGCGGCGCATGATGTAGCGATAATAGTATGCCCCGCTTGACACCGCGGCTATTTCAAACAACGCATGCATCAGGTGGGGGTGCAGGGTGAGAGGAAACATGATTTGGGCGGCGATTAATTGGAGACAAGAATAACCAAACCGGCAAAAAGATAAACCGGTGTCAGGACAATATCCACGGCAATGGCCGGTATCAGCAGAAGTTTACTCAGGTTAAGCGGCGGGCTGTTGTCGTTGGGGTCATAGAGACTGATTTTACGTTGAGTTGTCAATTTTTCCATTTGGGCATCGGTCAGCGAAATGGCGGGGTAAACGACGCCTTCGATATCAACCGTCCTGCTGTAAACTTCGGTTTGGTCAATTTGCGTGAAGCCGGCATCCTTCAGCTTGGCTCGTTCGTCGGTGGAAACTTCCATGTCTTCCCCGTATTGCAGCACCAATTGACCCCATACCTTCTGGTCCTTGATAAAGAGATTCCGGCTGGAGTCCGCGTCGATATTCATGTGCCTGCCGTCGAGCTGCAGCCCGGCGATTGCCGCTAATTCCTTGCCGCCCTGGTAAAGCATATAGGTGTTCTTCTTGCCGATAAAGGCGATGACGTCGGGTTGGCCGAGTTTCTTCGAAAGTGATGCGTCGGGCTGGCCAATGGCAATTATCTCGTCAGTCAGAACCGGCGTCGGGGTGTAGTCGTGGGTATCGGTGGCATCTGAAACCAGCATGGTGGCACAGCCGAGTGAACCGGCAACCAGCGCGCAAAAACCGGCCACCAGAGCTAACCACTGCAGTTGATCCCGCATACGTCCCCTTCTCACTCATCGTGTCTTGCTTGTTGTTGTACGGCGGCAGTCGCTGTAGTGTCAATCCGGCGCGAAACCTTGGTCAACCACCAGCCGATGACTGATATTACGGCAGATATTCCCATGAGTGCCAAATAAATTGAATATTCACCATTGTCGCGCAGACTCGAGAAAGTGAACACGGCATTGGAGGCCACACAGACGCCACCGCCTACCAACATCAGTGCGCCGACCAGGATCAGAACTATTTTTATCAAGAATAACAATCTTGGTATTATCTTGGTCAATACGATACCTGTACAGTATATCTCTAATCAATGACCGGCTTTAACTTCGACCGCGTCTGCGCCGCGCCAGTCATACCATGCTTTCCCTTGGCAATGATTCAACTGACGCTGGCGCCCGCCGCCTGCAAATCCGCGTGATACGAGGAACGCACCATGGGTCCGCTGGCGACCTTGTCAAAGCCCATGGCTTTGGCGTCGGCGGCGAAGGCCTCAAACTCCGCGGGCTCCAGGTAGCGTACTACCGGCAAATGAAATTTGCTGGGCTGCAGGTATTGACCAATGGTCAGCATATCGCAGCCATGGGCGCGCAAGTCCGCCATCACCTGCAGAATCTCCTCGCGCGTCTCGCCGATCCCCACCATCAAGCCCGATTTCGTGGGCAGTGCCGGGTGTTGCGATTTGAACGCTTGCAACAGTTGCAAGGAGCCCTGGTAATCGGCACCGGGCCGCGCTTGTTTGTAAAGGCGGGGCACGGTTTCCAGGTTGTGATTAAAAACATCGGGCGGTGCCATGGCCAGCATTTCCAGCGCCCGCTCGACCCGGCCGCGGAAATCCGGCACCAGGATTTCGATGTTGATACCCGGCACCTGACTACGCACTTCGCGAATACAGGCGGCGAAATGCTCGGCGCCGCCGTCGCGCAAATCGTCCCGATCCACGGAGGTAATGACCACGTAGTGCAGCGCCATGGCGGCGATGGTGCGCCCGAGGTTGCGTGGTTCCTCCGGGTCCAGAGGATCGGGTTTGCCATGGGCCACGTCGCAGAACGGACAACGCCGGGTGCAAATATGGCCCATGATCATGAAGGTGGCGGTGCCATGACTGAAGCATTCTCCCAGATTAGGGCAGGAGGCTTCCTCGCACACCGTGTGCAGATGGTGTTCACGCAGCACGGATTTTAGTCGCGCTACTTGCTGGCTGTTAGCGGCTTTGGCCCTTATCCATTTGGGTTTGCGCAGCGGTACTTGTGTGGGTTCCACTTTTACCGGAATCCGTGCCACTTTGTCCTGGCCCCGTTGGGCCTTTTTGTCGGATGTGCTCATGGGTCATGCGCCTGAAGAAAGTTGTTGCTGTAATATGTCGTCATCGTCGACCAGACGCCGGCTCAGCAGCGGTGTCAGGTCCTGGATTACCTGTGCCACGGTAATGCCCGGTTGCCAGGCCGCCAGTTGGGTTACCGCCATCCCCGGATAACCGCAGGGATTGATGCGGGAAAACGCTGTCAGGTCCATGTCGACATTGAGACTGAAACCGTGATAACTGCCACCGCGCCGCACGCGCAACCCCAGGGCGGCAATTTTCGCCGAGCCCACATAGACACCGGGCGCCTCGGCGCGGGCTTGGGCGCTAATGCCGTAAGTCGCCAATAATTGCACCAGCGTTTGTTCTATGGTGCTGACCAGTCGTCGCACACCCCATTGCCGGCGTTGCATATCCATGAGGATGTACCCCACCAGTTGACCGGGGCCGTGATAGGTCACCTGACCGCCGCGGTCAACCTGGATCACGGGAATCGGACCCGGGTCCAGAATGTGGTGACCTTTGCCGTTAAGTCCCTGGGTAAAGACCGGCGGGTGCTCCAGCAGCCACACCTCGTCCGGAGTTTCGCCTTGGCGGGTATCGGTAAACCGGCGCATCGCGGTCCAGGTTTCGACATAGGGCTGCAGGCCCAGATTGCGTATGATCATCACAGCGGATTCCACATCACAGGGCCATGAGGATGTCTTCGCAGGCGGTCAATTCACGATATATGGCGTCGAGCTGAGCCCGGCTTTGGGCTTCAATGGTGACGGTGACCGCCAGATAGTTGCCTTGGCCGCTGGCCCTGACTTGAACCGCGTCCGCGGATAAGTCCGGCGCATGGTGGCGTACCATGGCGACCACCCGGTCTTGAAAGTCGCCGGCATTGCGGCCCATGATCTTGATCGGAAACTGGCAGGGAAATTCCAGCAGTGAGTCGTTATCTTCGCCGGTCATGACGGGGTATCCGCAAGATCACGCTTGAATTGCTGATAGATTTCATAGATGCGGCGCCATTGCTTGCCTGGGTTACCGGTGCCCACCGGCGCGTCATTGAGGCGGGTAATCGGCAGGATTTCCTTGGTGGAACTGGTCAGCCACAACTCGTCGGCGGTGGCCAGTTCGGCTTCCCGAATGCGACGTTGTTCACACACCAGGCCGTGGGTCTGCGCCAGTTCCACGATCAGGTCGCGCGTGATGCCCGGTAACAGGTGTTGGCCCTTGGGCGGCGTGGCGATGACATCGTTATGTACCACAAAGATGTTGCTTGCCGCGCCTTCCGTCATCTCACCATCCCGAATCAGAATCGCTTCCATGGCGCCGCGGTCAACAGCCTGCTGGCGCAATAAAATATTGGGCAGCAGGGCAATGGCTTTGATGTGACAGTATTGCCAGCGAATGTCCGGGACGGTAATCGCGGCGATACCCGCTTGCAGTTGTTGTGCGGGCGGCGCTTTCAGCGTGTTGCACATGGCATAGACGGTAGGCGCGATGCCAGGCGGCATGGCGTGGTCACGTTCCGCGACCCCCCGGGTAATGTGCAGGTACAAGGAAAGATCACCGCCGCCGTTGCGTTGCACCAGTTCCGTCAGCAGCGCTGACCATTCGGCCACGGTGTGGGGGTTGTGCAACCGGATGCCGTCCATGCTGTCTTGCAAACGCCGCAGATGTTCTTCCAGGCGAAACAGTCGCCCGTGATACACGGGTATGACTTCGTATACTCCGTCGCCGAAGATGAAGCCGCGGTCGAGTACGGGTACCAATGCCTGGTCAGCGGGCAGGAACTTCCCGTTCAGATAAACGATGCTCATGGGGTTTTGTGGAACATCAGTTTGACTTCGTCGATCAAGCCGTCCAGCAGAGTGCCGGATTGCACGGCTTCCAGCGCCACCAGATTGCGTTCGGCGAAAGCTTGCTCCCCGAGTTTGACGGTCATGGTGCCCAGTTGTTGGCCGTTGACGGCAGGCGCCATGATACGTGTTTCGGTGTCCAGCCGGGTTTCCAGGTTGTCAAATTGGCCACGGGGAATGGTGACATAAAGATCCTCGCGCAAACCCAGGCTTAGATTCTTTTTTGCGCCTTTCCAGATGGTGACTTCGGTTATGGGTTCATTGGCTTCATACAAGCGCCGGGTTTCGAAAAATCGGAATCCATAGTCCAGTAGTTTTATGGTTTCCTGGGCGCGGGCGTCTTCACTGCGGGTGCCGAGCACCACGGCGATCAAGCGCATATTGTTCTTGCGGGCGGATGCCACCAGGCAGTAGCCGGCGCTGTCCGTGTGGCCGGTTTTCAAACCATCCACGTCGTCATCCAGCCATAACAGGTCATTGCGGTTACGTTGCACGATATTGTTGAACTGGAATTCCTTGGTGGCGTACAGGCTGTAACTGGCGGGATGATCCTGAATAATGGCTTTGGCCAGCGTCGCCATATCCCGGGGCGTGGTGAAGTGATCCGGGTCGGGCAAGCCGGTGCTATTCATGAAATGCGAGCTGATGAGGCCAAGGCGCTGGGCATGCTCATTCATCAACACGACAAAGGCTTGCTCGGTACCGCTCACATGTTCCGCCAGGGCCACCGCCGCATCGTTGCCCGACTGGATGATAACGCCTCTGAGAAGGTTATCGACGGTTACCTTGCTTCCGGCCCGGATGAACATGCGCGACCCCGGCATGCGCCAGGCCTTTTCGCTGATCAGGACTTCATCATCCCCGTGGATGTGGCCGGCATCGAGTTCATGGGCAACGACATAAGCGCTCAGCATCTTGGTCAGACTGGCCGGTTCCATGCGCTGGTCCGCGTTGCTTTTGGCAATGGCGCGCAGGCTATGGAAATCCAGAAGGATATAGCCCTTGGCGTCGATCGCCGGGGGAGTGGGAGCCAACAATGGGTCGGCGGGGGTCTGCTGCGTCAACAGCAAGGCCATAAACATCCATGTATGCCGAAAAAGTGTCATTATTTACAGGTCTCGTATAAGGGTAATTAGGTTTAACAATTAATGGTTGAGTTTAGCATTCATGACCGCCGGGTCCTACCGGCTGGCATGTCATTTCTGACAACGACTTCCCCGGGTTAATCCACCAATACCCTGACGTCATAAATACCCAATGTTTTCAAACGGTTGACCAGGTCGTCGGATTGTGCCACGGAAGCAAGGGGACCGATGATGACCCGATACCAGCTGTCCTCAGGGATCGTGGGTGAACGTATTTGAACAGGGTCGATGCCCTGGTGTTGCAGTCGTGTCGACAGCGCACGGGCATTGGCCGGGACCGTGAAAGCGCCCACCTGGATGAACACGGCTGCGGTGCCGGTGGGATTTACCGTTACCGAGGCAGGGGCGGGGGATAGGGGATCAAGGGTCTGGATTTCCACCAAAGCGGTACCCGAGGCGACCATGTCGAGTTTCAAGGCGGCGACATAAGACAGATCGATGATGCGATTGTCATGAAAAGGGCCGCGATCGTTTACTTTGACGATGACACTGCGGTTATTCACCAAATTGGTGACGCGCACATAGGTGGGTAACGGCAGGTTGCGGTGCGCGGCGCTGTAGGCATACATGTCGTAGTCTTCGCCACTGGAGGTGCGTCGGCCATGAAATTTGCTGCCGTACCAAGAAGCTATGCCTTTTTCCCGGTAGCCTTTGGCGCTCGCCAGGACCTGGTACTGACGCCCATTGACGGCATAGGTTTGCGGATTTCCAAATCGGCTCGGTGCCTCCTGACGCGGAGTGGGCTCCTTGATCAACGCCAGATTCACCGGACCCACGGGCGCCGTGTCCGACGGGTCTTGCGCCGCTGGCGCTCGTTCCTGCGGTGATCCGGGGTGTGACGATAACCCGGTGCAGCCGGTGCCCGTGGCGAGTAACAGGCAGAGTCCCAGGTGCAAGTGGCGCATGGCGAGCGTGCTCAGCGATTTGCCTGGGGGTCGTCGGGAGTGCGCTGGGCAAGAATTTGCTGGCTGAGCTGATATACCGCCATCGCGTATAAGGGGCTGTGGTTATAGCGCGTTATCACATAAAAGTTATCCAGACCGATCCAATGTTCCGGGCCGTCCTGGTCCTCCAGCTCGATCAAAGCGCCCAGGGTGGAGGGTGCCAGGTTGGGATCAGCGGGTACGACTCCCTGTTGCATCAGTTTCGCCACGGGTGTCGCGGGCTTGAGGCCGAGGTCGAGCAGTGGTTTGAGTTGCGCGTCATTGACCGAGGCCCGAGTGATGACGCTCGCGCCGGTTTGCCATTTATGTTTTTTGAAATAATTGGCAACGCTGCCGATAGTGTCGGCGGTACTTTCCATGAGATTGCGTTTACCGTCATTGTCGAAATCCACTGCGTACTGGCGATAGCTGCTGGGCATGAACTGAGGTTCACCGACGGCGCCGGCATAAGAGCCTTTTATCTCCAGGGGGTTGAGTTTTTCTTCGCGAGTAAGCAGCAAAAACTCCTTTAGTTCCTTACGAAAATAGGTCGCGCGCTTCGGATAATAGAAGGCCAAAGTGGTCAAGGCATCCAATACCCGGTAGCCGCCTTGCTGCTCGCCATAGCGGGTTTCGACACCCAGGATGGCGATAATGATTTCCGCCGGTACGCCATAGGTTTGCTCGGCGCGCAGCAGCGTTTCCCGGTTCTGTTCCCAGAACGCATTGCCCCCGGCAAGCCGAGCAGGGGTTAGAAAAATTTCGCGGTATACGTACCAGGGTTTGGCCTCGGCGGGCCGGGTCATGGCTTCGATGATACTGTCTTGATACTGCGCCTGCTTGAACAATTTCTTAAGGCGCGCGCGCTTGAATTTATGTTCGCGTACCATCTCGTTGATAAACTGGTGCATACCTTTGGTGTCGCGCTTGGGCGCGGCCAGCGTTTCGGTGGCCAGCAATATTCCCAGGAGCAGCGCTATCATCACGGCGGCTGGTTTTTGTGACATCATGTTCCCCCCGTCAGTCGTGCCGTCACCGGCCCGTATGGCGGCCGGTCAGGCGGGTAACAGTTTTCTGTGGGTGTGGATGCCCATCAGCAAACCAAATCCCGCCAGTAAGGTTACCACAGACGTACCGCCAAAACTGATTAACGGCAATGGCAACCCCACCACGGGTAACAAGCCGGTGACCATGCCGATGTTGACAAATACGTAAATAAAAAAGGTCATTGTCAGGCTGCCGGCGAGCAGGCGAGAGAAAGTGTCCTGGGCCATGGCGGCAATGTAGAGGCCGCGCAGCACGATGAATAAATACAGTGACATGAGCAGCACTACGCCAATAAACCCAAACTCTTCCGCGAACGCGGCGAAAATGAAGTCAGTGGAACGTTCCGGCAGAAAATCCAGCTGTGACTGCGTGCCGTTGAGCCAGCCTTTGCCATAGATGCCACCGGAACCGATGGCGATTTTGGACTGGATAATATGATACCCGGCGCCCAGAGGGTCATTCTCCGGATTCAGAAAGGTCAACACCCGTTGTTTCTGGTAATCATGCAGATAGTTCCAGAGGATTGGCGCCATGCCGCTGATGGAGATTCCCACCAGGATCACCCAGCGCCAATAAAGGCCAGCGAACAGCAACACAAATACACCGGCGCTGCCCACCAGGATTGCGGTGCCCAGATCCGGCTGTTTGAAAATCAGGAATACCGGGGCCACGATCATCAACGTGGCTACTGCGATGCGGGAGGTGCGTGGTGGCAGGACTTGCTCGGTAAAATACCAGGCTATCATCATGGGTACCGCCACCTTCATCATTTCCGAGGGTTGAAACCGGAACAGGCCGAGGTCCAGCCAGCGTTGCGCACCCTTGCCGATTTCTCCGGCCAACAGTACCACCAACAACAGTGCCAGCCCGATGCCGTATAGCCAAGGAGACCAGCGTTGAATGTGATGGGGCGCGATTTGCGCCATTACGAACATAATCACAAACGCCATCAGGAATCGCAGTATCTGGCGGTAGATCAGGTTCAGGTCCTGGCCGCCGGAACTGTAGAGGATCAGCAGGCTGGCGCAGGCCAGCGTGGTGATGCCCGCCAGCAGGGGCAAATCGATATGCCAGCGGTACAGCAAGCTGGTGTTGGCCTGGGAGTTGCCAGGAGAGGCGTAAGAGCGAAATTCCATCAGTTCACGGTCTCCTCTGACGCCAGGTTACCTTCTTTGAGCAAATAGGCGTCCATGATTTTGCGAATGATGGGTGCTGCGACGGAGCCTCCGTGGCCACCGTTTTCGACAATGGCGGCGACCGCGATTTGCGGATGGTCCGCCGGGGCGAAAGCGATAAACAAGGCATGATCCCGCAGTTTTTTCTGAACGTCTTTTTCTTTGTATTCTTCATCCTGCTTGAGGCCGAATACCTGGGCGGTGCCGGTTTTGCCGGCGATCTGATATTGCAGGTTGGCGCTGATGCCCTTGGCGGTACCTTTGTAGAAATGCACCACCCGGGTCATGGCCCTGACGATCTGTTGCCAGTTATCTGGATTGACCACATCCACATTACCGGCCAGGGTCGGCGCGATCAGCTGCATTTCCCGGCTCAACGGGTCCTGAATGCCGGATACCAGTCGGGGATTGATGCGCAGCCCCCGATTGGCCAGGGTCGCCACCGCCAAGGTCAGTTGCAACGGTGTCACCAAGGTGTAACCCTGGCCGATGCCGATATTTACGGTTTCCCCAAGGTACCACGGTGCTTTGCGTTCTTTCTCCTTCCACTCCCGGGAGGGTATCAGGCCGGTGGATTCACCGTAGATATCGATACCGGTGCGCGCACCGAAACCAAATTGTTTGAGAAACGTCGCGATCCGATCGACACCGAGGCTTACCGCCAAGTCATAGAAATAAACATCGCAGGATTCGACGATGGCTTTGTCCAGGTCAACGATGCCATGCCCTTCTTTTTTCCAGTCGCGATAACGGTGGCTGTCGCCTTCCAGGGAGAAATAACCAGGGCAGAATACGTGCCCGCCCTTGTTCACGGAATGCTCCAGACCCGCCAGGCCAAGAAAGGGCTTGATCGTGGAGCCGGGAGGGTATTGGCCGTAAAGTGCCCGGTTGATCAACGGATGATCTTCGGAATCCCGCAACTCGCGGTAGGTTTTGGCATCAATGCCGTTGACGAAAAGATTGGCGTCGAATGTCGGCAGACTGGTCAATGTCAGCACCGCACCGTTGTTGGCGTTGATCGCCACCAGGGCACCGTTATTGTCGGCGAACGCATCCTGGGCGATCTTCTGCAAACGGGCGTCGATGCTCAAATGCAGGTTCTGGCCGGGTATCGGCGCATTCTTGTTGACCACCCGCAGTATGCGACCAGCGGCATTGATTTCCACTTCCTGGTGGCCAACCTGCCCATGCAGGATGTCTTCGTAGTATCTTTCGACACCGGTTTTGCCGATGTGGCTGGTGCCGTCATAGTTGGCTTGATCTACACGCTGCAATTCAGATTCGTCGATTCGGCCCACATAGCCCACGGAATGCGCCACCAGGTCGCCCAGGGGGTAATGCCTGCTCAATTCCGCTTCGATATCCACGCCGGGAAAACGATGTCGGTTGACCGCAAATTTGGCTACTTCCTGGTCGGTGAGCCGGTAACGCAAGGGTAGCGCCTTGAATGACCGGTTTTGCTTCCGTAATTTTTGAAAGCGTTCCAGATCTTGTGGAGTGATTTCCACCAATTCTGCGAGCTTGTTCAAGGTTGTGGGCAGATCCGACACCTGTTCCGGCGTAATCTTGAGATTGTAGATCGGTACGTTCTGGGCAAGCACTACGCCGTTACGGTCATAGATGAGCCCGCGAATCGGCTCGATGGGCAATACATTGAGCCGGTTATTCTGCGATAAGGTGGTGAAATGTTCATGGCTGATGATTTGTAAATAAGCGAGGCGTGAAATAATCACCAGCACCAGGGCGGTACACAGGATGACGAATGCCACCGCCCGGTTGGTGAACAGCTGACCTTCGCGAATATGATCTTTAATGGTGATTTGTACACGCATCGAAACACTAGCTGACTTTGTAGTAATGCCTTACCCGGCGCATGAGCGGAAAAAACCAGGGCCACAGTATGCTGCTGGTAACCGCGGGCAACCAATAGGTCCAACTCTGGGGAGATTGACCGATGATCCCTTTGACCCACAGTATGACGATTTGACCCAGGCCCACCAGGATTAAAACGCTAAGCGCCTGTTGCCAGGGTGGAAAAACGCGAATACGTTGATGCAATTTCAAGGTAAGCCATGCCACGATGGTCAAAGACAGGGCATATTGGCCCAGCAACGCGCCTTTGGCGACATCCATGAACAGTCCCACCAGCCAGCCAATGCCCACACCCACCCGTTCGGGTAAGGCCAGACACCAGTAGATGAGCATCATGGTCACCGCTTCGGGGCGCAGGTTGACGGCCCAGTCGGGCAGCGGCACGATGGCCACGGTGAGGGCCATGAAAAACGACAATATGATAACCAGGGAGCCGGATGATCTCATGGGGTCGTGGCCTGTGCTGGCGTCTTCTGCGGACTGCCGTCGGCGCTGTCTTCAGCCGGCACCTGGGTCAGGTCGGGCTTGTTGAGCCGGCTTTCCGGCCACACCATCAGCACTTCGCGGTTACGGTCCAGTTTCGCCGTGGGTTCCGCGGTAATCCTGGCATACGCTTCGGCGGGATTGGTTTCGACCTTTGTTACGCGCGCCACCGGGTAGCCCGGCGGGAATCTGCCGCCCAGACCGGAGGTGATCAACAGGTCGCCTTCCTTGATATCGGTGTTGTTGGGCAAATTCGGGATATCCAACTGCTGCTGATTGCCGGTGCCCACGGCAATGGCCCGCAACCCATTACGGTTTACTTGAATCGGAATGGCATGATTGGGATCGGTGATCAGCATGGCGATGCTGTTGAACGCCGCCACATGAACCACTTGGCCCATTACGCCGTCGGCATCCAGGATTGGCTGGCCTTCGAAGACATCGGCATCAATGCCTTTATTCAGCACCAACTGCCGGGAGAAGGGGTCAAGGTCGACGGCGATTACCTCGCCGATCAGGATTTTTTCACCGACACGCTTCGAGGAACGCAATAATTGCCGTAACCGCTGGTTTTCCGCCTCAATCGCGTTGAGTTTCTGGAGCTGGGTTTTCAACAGGGTATTTTGCATTTTCAGCTGTGCGTTATCGTCTTCCAGCTGGCCACGCGACTGCAGGCTTTCGCCGGCCCAATAGCCGGCTTCGACCGGGATATTAACCAGGTACTGAGCCGGTAACACGAAAATCGAGATTGCCGCACGGAGGAATTGCAAATTTTGCGATCGATGATCGACCGACATCATGGCAACGGACGCGATGATCAATACGATCATGCGCGCGGTAATCGTGGGACCCTGCGCAAATAGCTGCTTGATGGGATACCTCCGTCATGAAGAGCGGTCAGCGCCCCGAAGCAATGGTGTGCTTGTCATCGGGTGGAATGCCGTGGTTTAAACTCGGGTTATTCCATTGCAAAAATCTCGCCACCATGTTCGTCCATCATTTCCAATGCACGGCCACCGCCGCGCGCAACACAGGTTAAGGGGTCTTCCGCGATGACCACCGGTAACCCGGTTTCTTCGGTCAGGAGCCGGTCCAGATTGCGTAACAGAGCGCCGCCGCCGGTCAATACCATGCCCCGCTCTGCGACGTCGGACCCCAATTCTGGCGGTGTTTGCTCCAGCGCGGTCTTAACCGCGCTGACGATACCGGCCAGCGGATCCTGCAAGGCCTCGAGAATTTCATTACTATTGATAATAAAGCTGCGCGGCACGCCTTCGGCCAGGTTGCGCCCCTTGATTTCAATTTCGCGCACTTCGTCGCCGGGGTAGGCGGTGCCAATGTTCTTTTTGATGTGTTCCGCCGTGGCTTCGCCGATCAAAGTGCCATAATTTCGACGAATGTAATTGATGATAGCCTCGTCAAAACGATCGCCCCCGATCCGCACCGAGGCCGAGTACACGATGCCTGCCAGCGAAATAATCGCCACTTCCGTGGTTCCGCCCCCAATGTCCAATACCATGGAGCCACGCGCCTCGGACACCGGTAAACCGGCACCGATGGCCGCGGCCATTGGTTCTTCGATCAGATAGACTTCCCGGGCACCGGCGCCCGCGGCGGATTCCCGAATGGCACGTCGCTCCACTTGGGTGGAGCCGCATGGCACACAGATCAACACGCGTGGGCTGGGTCGAAAAAAGCGAAACTTGTCTTCGTGTACCTTCTTGATAAAGGTCTGCAGCATCTTCTCGGTGATGGTGAAATCAGCGATAACGCCGTCTTTCATGGGGCGGATGGCAACAATGTTGCCCGGAGTGCGGCCCAGCATCCGTTTTGCTTCATGGCCTACCGCCGCGATACTGCGCGGACCGCCGGGCCCTCGCTCCTGGCGAATAGCGACCACTGAGGGCTCATTTAAGACGATTCCTTGACCGCGAACATATATCAGCGTATTTGCGGTACCCAAATCGATCGAAAGGTCGTTCGAAAAGATACCGAAGATTTTTGAAAACATTTTGTTTATATGCCCCGGATTTGTTAGTTAAAAAAGTAATTAAGCAACCGGCAGGATTATGAGCGAGCTTAGAGTCGGCTGCAAGGGTCGGTCCGGATTTCTTTACTTGCGCCGTGCTACGCTCAATGGGCTGTCGTTGCTACCTCGTACAATAAATTCTGCCTGTTTTGTCGGTGCAAGGGTCGTGAATTTGACGCTCCAAGGCCCCTGAGCCGGAGTTGATGGGCTCCGGGTGTTTCTAATGCAATTTATTTGCCGTAGTTTAACGGCAGAGCCTATGATAATGTTTAGCTTTTTTTTGGAGCCCTATTACTATGTCTTTATCGCGCGCCGACGTGGAACGCATTGCCCATTTGGCCAGGTTGCAGATTGACGACGAGAGTATTCCGGATTATGCGCGAAACCTGTCTAATATTCTGGAATTAGTCGAGCAGATGAGTGCTGTGGACACTTCGCAGGTGACGCCGATGGCGCACCCGCTGGATACCGTGCAGCGCTTGCGTGAGGATGTAGTGACCGAGGATAACCAGCGGGAACATTTTCAACAACATGCGCCCAGTGTAGAAAATGGCCTCTATCTTGTGCCCAAAGTCATCGAATAACAGGGAACCGGGCGATAACTATGCAGAACAAGACCCTTGCCGAGCTTGCCACCGGGCTTCACGCTAAACAGTTCACCAGCGTGGAATTGACCCAGATGTATCTGGACCGCATCGCGCGTTTCGATAAAGAAATCAATAGTTATGTTACGGTTACGCCGGAGAAAGCATTGGCTCAGGCGGCGGCGGCGGATACCTTGTTGCGGTCTGGTCGTGGTGGACCGCTTACCGGCATTCCCATTGCCCATAAAGATATTTTCTGCACCGATGGTATCCGTACCAGTTGTGGGTCACGCATGTTGGACAATTTCATTGCGCCTTACGACGCTTCGGTGGTGACCCGGTGTTACCAGGCCAATATGGTGGTGTTGGGCAAAACCAATATGGATGAGTTCGCGATGGGTTCGTCCAATGAAACCAGTTATTACGGCCCGGTGAAAAATCCCTGGGATCTGGCGGCGGTGCCCGGTGGTTCGTCCGGCGGCTCCGCGGCGGCGGTGGCGGCGGGTTTGGCGCCCGTGGCCACTGGCACCGATACCGGCGGTTCCATTCGCCAGCCGGCGGCCTTGTGCGGCATTACCGGATTGAAGCCCACTTATGGACTGGTTTCCCGTTATGGCATGATCGCCTTCGCGTCCAGTCTCGACCAAGCGGGACCGATGGCGCGCAGCGCACGCGACTGCGCCATGCTGCTGCAGGTGATGGCGGGGTTTGATGCCCGGGATTCCACCAGTCTGGAACGGTTGGTGCCCGACTATCAGGCCACGCTTGATCGCGACATTCGCGGTTTGAAAATCGGCGTGCCGGTGGAATTCTTCGAGCAGGGGTTGGATGCCGGTGTGGAGCAGGTGATTCGCGACGCTCTCAAGGCGTTCGAGGCGCGTGGCGCGGTGCTGGTGGATATCCGGCTACCCAACAGCAAGCTGTCGGTGCCGACCTACTATGTGGTGGCGCCGGCGGAATGTTCTTCCAATCTCTCCCGTTTCGACGGCGTGCGTTTTGGTTATCGCTGCCAGGAGCCTGCGGATCTTCTCGATTTGTACCGGCGCTCGCGCGGTGAGGGTTTCGGCGCGGAAGTCAAACGCCGCATTATGATTGGAACATATGCATTGTCGGCCGGTTACTATGATGCTTATTATTTGAAGGCGCAGCAACTGCGGCAGTTGATCAGTGAAGATTTCGTGCATGCCTTCAAGCAGGTGGATGTCATCATGGGGCCGACATCCCCTACCGTTGCTTTCAATCTCGGCGAGCGTACTGAGGACCCGGTCACGATGTATTTGTCCGATATTTACACGATCGCGGTAAATCTGGCGGGTCTGCCCGGCATGTCGGTGCCCGCGGGGTTTGTTGCGGGCCGCCCGGTGGGGTTGCAGCTCATTGGCAACTATTTTCAGGAGGCGCGTCTGCTTAACGTGGCGCACCAATACCAGCAAATGACCGGCTGGCACCAACAAGTTCCGCCGGCATTTGCCCGGTAAGCGCAGCGAAGGTAACAGATATCATGGAATGGGAAACGGTAATCGGTTTGGAAATCCATGCCCAGTTGCAGACCCGCAGCAAGATTTTTTCCGGCGCCGCCACCGCCTATGGCGCGGCACCGAACACTCAGGCCTGTGCCGTCGATCTCGGTCTGCCCGGCGTGTTACCGGTGTTAAACAAAGAGGCGGTGCGCATGGCCGCGAAGTTCGGTTTGGCGATCGGCGCCACCGTTGCGCATCGGTCGATATTTGCACGTAAGAATTATTTCTATCCGGATTTGCCCAAAGGTTACCAGATCAGCCAGTATGAATTGCCGATCGTGGCCGGCGGCAAGGTACAGATCGAACTGGAAGACGGCACCCATAAAACCATTGGCGTGACCCGGGCGCATTTGGAAGAGGATGCGGGTAAGTCGCTGCATGAAGATTTCCACGGCATGACCGGTATCGACCTCAACCGCGCCGGTACGCCGCTGCTGGAAATTGTTTCCGAACCGGATATGCGATCCGCGCAGGAAGCGGTGGCTTACATGAAAAAAATTCACTCCCTGGTGCGCTATCTGGAAATCTGCGATGGCAATATGCAGGAGGGTTCTTTCCGTTGCGACGCCAACGTGTCCGTGCGTCCCAAGGGGCAGCGCGAATTCGGTACGCGTGCCGAGCTCAAGAACATCAACTCGTTTCGTTTCGTGGAAAAAGCCATCAATATCGAAGTGGAGCGCCAGATCGATATCCTGGAAAGTGGCGGCAAGGTAGTGCAGGAAACGCGCCTATACGACGCCGACAACAACCAGACCCGCGCCATGCGCAGCAAGGAAGAAGCGATGGATTACCGCTATTTTCCGGACCCGGATCTGCTGCCGGTGGCGCTGGACGATGCTTTTTTGAATACCGTGCGCGCCAGTCTGCCGGAGTTGCCTGACGCCAAACGGCGGCGGTTTATCGAAACTTTTGCTGTTTCGGAATACGATGCGGGTATTCTTACATCTTCCCGGGAACTGGCCGACTATTTCGAGCGCACCCTGGACGCCGGCGGCAGCGCCAAGCTTGCCGCCAACTGGATCATTACCGAGCTGTCTGGCGCCTTGAATCGTGCCGGACTCGAACTCGGCGCCAGCCCGGTTACGCCACAGCAGCTGGGGGGTATGATCAAGCGCATCGACGACAACACCATATCCGGCAAGATCGCCAAGCAGGTGTTTGAGGCGATGTGGGGTGGCGCCGGTGACGCGGACGAGATCATCGAAAATCAGGGCTTGCGTCAAGTCACCGATAGCGGTGCCATTGAGGTGCTGATTGATGAGATTATCGCCGCCAATCCGCAGCAGGTTGAACAGTACCGGGCGGGAAAAGAAAAAGTTTTCGGTTTCTTTGTGGGGCAGGTAATGAAGGCCAGCAAGGGTAAAGCCAATCCGCAGCAATTAAACGATTTGTTGCGTAAAAAACTTCAGTAATGCGCGGCGTATTGTCGCGTAATTTCACTCATGCCTGATACAGAACACGGGCCGATGGACAAAGACCTATTACAGCGGTTTGTTTTCGACGATTTTCCCGTGCGCGGCGGCATGGTGCATTTGAACGCCGCCTGGGAAGCGATATTGGAACGTCGTGCCTATCCGGAACCGATTCGCGGTTTGCTGGGGCAATTGTTGGCGGCGGCGGCGCTGCTGGCGTCCACCATCAAATACCGTGGTTCTTTGACCTTGCAGGTACAGGGCAGTGGGCCGATTACCCTGATGGTGGTGGAGTATACCCATGAACATACCTTGCGGGGCATCGCCCATTGGCAGGAAGTCACGCAGGGCAGTTTCAAGGAACTGGTGGGCGATGGCAAGTTTGTGATCACCATCGACCAGAGCGAGTCGGCACATCGCTATCAGAGCATCGTGCCCCTGAGCGGTGACACCGTGGCGGAAATGCTGCAGAACTACCTGACGCAGTCGGAGCAATTAGCAACTACGCTGTGGCTGGCTGCCGATGGCGCCTGCGCCGGGGGCGTATTGTTGCAGAAAATGCCCGGTGACAGTCCCGACCCCGATGCCTGGGATCGGGTTACGCGTTTGGCGCAGACTCTGACCGAGACAGAGTTGCTGACATTGCCCAATGCGGATTTATTGTATCGCCTGTATCATGAGGAAAACCTGCGTTTATTCGAGTTGCAGCCGATCAGTTTCCGATGTAACTGTACTCGCGAGCGGGTGCGCAATATGTTACGTGCTTTGGGTATCGCAGACGTCGATGAGGTGCTGGAAAAAGAGGGTGCGGTTACCGTACATTGCGAATTCTGCAATCAACGGTATGATTTTGATCGCGTTGATGTGGAACAGTTATTCGCCGCCGAAGTCTCGCCGGTTGTACCGCGGACCCGGCATTGAGAGGGAAAAGCATGCCAAGAAATCTGTTTTTGATGCGCCACGCGAAATCGTCCTGGAAAGATGATGCGCTGAAGGATTTTGACCGACCGCTGGCGAAGCGCGGCGTCCAGGATTTGCCGGTGGTCGCCGACTGGTTCAAGGCGAAAGCCATCATGCCGGGTGCGATTCTGGCATCGCCGGCGCTGCGCGCTAAATCCACCATCGAGGGTTTGTGCGACGCCTGGGGAGTATCTCGGGACCGGATTCAGTTTCTGGAAAAACTGTATCTCGCGGATCGCTCCACGCTGGTGAGTATTATTCATGAGCATGGCAATGCCCATGGCAGCCTGCTGATCGTCGCGCACAATCCCGGTTTGGAACATTTACTCAATTTTCTGGTGGCAGATCCGATACCCTTAACCAAGCAGGGTAAATTGATGACCACCGCCAATGTTGCTCATGTCACAGTGGAAAATGAATGGCGGCAACTGGATCGGGGCAAGGGCAAGCTGATCGAAGTGGCGAGACCAAAGGTCTTGCGGGAGAGTAAATTGCTCAAAACCGCTCCATGATACGCTTTGGCGAGAGCCTGTGCCGGCACCTTACTGCTTCTCTGTCACAAAAATGTCATCATAGTTCGGGAAATATCAGGTAACATGATTGGAAGTCTGGGATTATGTTTAGCGACGTCGCTATGAAAACCATCATTTAGAATCGCATGCCTTTATGCCAAGTCTGGATCCTAAAATCAGTACGGAAATCGAAATGTCCGCGGTGCCTGAACCGGATCTCAAACAACCGGATCTTTATATCAATCGTGAACTGAGCTTGTTGGAATTTAACCGGCGGGTGCTGGAACAGGCCAAGGATAGCGCCACGCCGCTGTTGGAACGGCTGCGCTTCCTGTGTATTTCCAGTACCAATCTGGATGAGTTTTTCGAGATCCGCGTTGCCGGCCTGAAACAAAAGGCGGCCTTGGGTTCGGTGCATGCCGGACCCGACAATATGACGCCCCAGGATGTGCTGAATGTGGTCGCTGCCAAAGCGCACAGTCTGGTGGCGGAACAGTATCGTGTCTTGAATGAGCTGCTGATCCCTGAGCTGGCCGCACAAAATATTCATTTCATTCGTCGCGGCGACTGGACGGATGAGGAAAGCAAATGGATGCAGGAGTATTTTCAGCAGGAAGTGTTTCCGCTGCTGAGTCCTATCGGTCTGGATCCGGCACATCCTTTCCCGCGCATTCTGAACAAGAGTTTGAATTTTATCGTCGCGCTGCAGGGTAAGGATGCTTTCGGACGCAACAGTGGCATGGCGGTCATTCAGGCGCCTCGCGCCTTGCCGCGCATCATTCGAATTCCCGGTGATATCGCCAAAGTGGGTTACCGGTTTGTGTTTCTGTCATCGATAATCCATTCCTACGTAAACGAATTGTTTCCCGGGATGACGGTGAAGGGTTGCTATCAGTTCCGCGCTACCCGCAACAGCGAATTGTTCGTGGATGCGGAGGAAGTGGATGATCTGTTGATCGCCATGGAAGGGGAGCTGGCGGCGCGTCGTTATGGCGATACCGTGCGCGTGGAAATGGCGGACAATTGCCCGGAAGACCTGGCGTTGTACCTGCAGGGACGATTTCGGCTGCAGCCGGAAGACCTGTATATGGTCGACGGTCCGGTGAATATCAATCGCCTGCTCAGCGTCGCCGATCTGGTGGATCGGCCGGATCTGGTGTATCCCTCGTTCACCCCGGGGATTCCACCGAAACTGGAAAACGCCGGCAGTATCTTCGAAGTGTTGCGTAAACAAAACATTCTGTTACACCATCCCTATGAGTCATTTCTGCCGGTGGTGGAGTTTGTCCGACAGGCGGCGCGCGACCCGAAGGTGCTGGCAATCAAGCAAACCCTGTACCGCACCGATTCCGGCTCGGTGATCGTCGATGCTCTGGTCGATGCGGCGAAGAAAGGCAAGGAAGTGACCGTGGTCATCGAATTGCGCGCGCGCTTCGACGAGGAAGCCAATATCAATCTCGCCACGCGGTTGCAGGAAGCCGGGGCCCATGTGGTGTATGGTGTGGTGGGATTTAAGACCCATGCCAAGATGATTCTGGTGATCCGGCGCGAGGGTAAGCGTCTGCGTAACTATGTGCATTTGGGCACCGGTAATTACCATTCGCGCACCGCTCGCGTCTATACCGACTATGGCTTGATGTCCAGCGATGAAGTGTTGGGCGAGGATGTGCACAAGGTGTTCTGGCAATTGACGAGCCTGGGTCGGTTTTCAGAATCCAAGAAAATGTTGCAGTCGCCGTTTACTTTGCATAAAACCCTGCTCAGTTATGTCGATCGTGAAATCAAGTATCAACAACAGGGCGGTAATGGGCATATCATTGTCAAAGTCAACGCACTGGTGGAGCCGCAAATCATCCAATCTTTGTACCGGGCATCGATGGCGGGCGTGAAGATTGACTTGATCGTGCGCGGCATGTGCGCGGTGCGGCCCGGCGTGCCGGGTATTTCGGAAAATATTACGGTGCGTTCCATTATCGGCCGGTTTCTCGAGCATCCGCGTGTATATTATTTCCACAATAATGGCGATCCCCATGTGTTCTGCGCCAGCGCCGATTGGATCGAACGTAATTTCTTTCGCCGTGTGGAAGTAGCGTTTCCGGTCGAACCGAAAAAGCTGCGCGATCGTATCATCAGTGACCTTGAGTTGAACCTGCGGGACAACTGTCAGGCCTGGATCCTGGGTCGGGATGGTGTCTATACGCGCCTGACGCCTGCTTTGGAAGCGGAAGCGGTCAGCGCCCAGGGCACCCTGTTGCTGCGCAATGCCGGCTGATTCGGCAGGTGCGTGGCGTGGACCTCAAGGCGGTGCCAGGTCAATTGACGAAGACCGGGTTATTAAGCAATGATTCTACGTCAATCTCGGTTTCTGGTGCCTGATACTCGCATGCAAACGTATCGTACACGAATATTTCCAGCGCTGTTTGCGCTGCTATGCTGGTTTGCGGTGACTGGCGCGACCCTGTTGCAGGACCCCGCCGCGATTCCATTGCCGGCGGCTGCGCACAAGGATCAGGTGCGGGAACTGATATTGGCGGCCATGGACTATCGGGGGTGGCAGCCGGGTAAAGTGGAGAACAACGCGCTGGTGGCGACGCTGGCGATTCGCAAGCATGTGATCAAGATCGTCATCGATTTCAGCGGTGACGCCGTGACCTTCCGTTACAAGGAAAGTATCAACATGAAATACCTGGAGCGCTCCGGTCTGGAGTACATTCACGGAAACTACAACCAGTGGACGGGCGTGCTGGCCGATGAAATCGCCACCCGGCTCAAAGCGCTGTCCGGAACTTGAACGGTGTATATACAAGAATCCTGTGCGTGCGCAGGGTGCGTATTACGCACCCTATGGGCTGGGTGCGGCCGGCGTCAGCAGACGTTTGGCGATATCGTTGCCGAAATGGTATTGCACGCCGAGTGCCGGATCGATAAAGCGGGTTTCCTGGTCGTTGACCGTTAATAAATAGTGCCGTGAGCTGCCGTCAGCCAAGCGGATGTCGATGCTCTTATCCGTCTTGTCCTGCGCCGCGCGGGAGATGCGCTGCGCCTGGCTGTAGCGCCATTCGTTCACCAGCGCGGTCACTTGTTCCTGGCTGTAGGAGATGCCGGTGCCGGTGACGCGCCAGCTGTCAGCGTCCAGTTCCAGGGTCAGTTCGGGCAGAGCGAAATAAACCGGCAATGCCTGATCCGGCACTAGGCCTCGGTACAGGAAATTTTCCGGCGCCTGGGTAAGCAAGTATTTGAAGTCACCATCAATCAGCGCGATCTCGTTTTGATAGAGCACATAACGCCGGTGTTGCAACGGTTCCGTATCGCCAAACTGAACGACAATATCGTTGTAGCTTACCCTGGCGGTTTGCGCGTCGAAACCGTACTTGGCGAGATCGGTGCCGGCGCTGAAACGGGATAGTGCGCGCGTGGTGAAGATTTCCAGTAGCGTTTCCAATCGCGCATCGTTCGCCCGGGTATGGTAGGGAGTGTCCATGAACCAACGGGCATCCTGTTTGTGAAAGCTCACGGTATCGGTATTTTGACGGATGCTGATTTTGTCAACGGCCGCGGCGTCACCGGTAACCAAATAGTCCGCCGGGGGTGTTTTGCTCTGGGGCGCAAACACGGCGATCACGGCTAACAGCACAACCACGATCAGCAGCGAAATATTGAGCAGGTTGCGGGTATTCATGGCCCGGCCATCACTGTTTGCGGCGCCGTAACCAGATGCTGATGCCGGCGCCGGCGAGCAGCAGGGGCAGGGCGATCAGAAATCCGAAGCCGATGAGATATTGGCTGCTTTGCGCCAGTTCCAGCTTGGTATCGCCTCGGGTCAGCGCGGGAATGCTGATCAGGTTATCGTCCGCACTCAGCCAGTTGAAGATGTGCAGGCCCAGGTCAAGGTTGCCGCTATTGCCCAGGTAAGTATTGGTGAGGAAATCCCCGTCTCCGATCACCACAATCCGTTGTTCCTTGACATTGCCTTGGGCCACGCTGTCGACATCACGCTGCAGGGCGGCGCCGATATTCAGCGGGCCGGGGATATCGCTGCCGGTGGTGAACTCAATTTGGTCTTTCAAGGGTCCGGTTTCCGACCAGGCGCGGTCAACGGTGGTGAGAAACGCATCCTTACGCCAGCCTTCTTTTTCGATTATGTCAAGCGCAACGGCCTGAGGAAACAAAGTGATGAGTTCGAAATCCCGGGTGATGGCGTGGGGCGGGTATTCACTGACCAGGGCAAAGCGGGGGTCCTGCAGACCAAATAATTGAGTGGTGGGATCGACCACAGTACCGGGGAAGCGCTCGATGCCGAGTTGTTCCGCCACGGGTTCCAGGTTTTGCAGCGTCGGACCGGGTTCCAGCAACCACAACAGATTGCCGCCGTCGGTGATGAACTGCTGCAGCAATGCGACTTCACCCGGCAGATACGCGCTTTGGGGGCTGGCGACGACCAGCACCTTGGTATTGGTGGGAATGGCGGGTGTTTGGGCCAGATTTATCGATTGTATTTTAAAACCCTTCTGTTCCAGGTGATTGGTGAAGGTCTGCAGATCATGATTGGCGATACCGCGTGGTTTGCGTTCTCCATGACCTTCGACGAACACTACCCAATGGTTTGCGTCGCGGGCCAGGCGTTGCAGGGCGTTGCTGATGGTTTCTTCGTTGAGTGTGCTGATGTGCTCACTGCGCGTGCCAAGAGCGAGCAGCAGCTCACCGTCCAGCTTGATGCCTTGTTCACGGGTCTGGTCCGGTTCCTTTTCCGGATTGACGAAAATCAGCGCGATACCGGGCTTCACCCGTTGGTATCGCCCGACCAGTTCCGTGATGCCCTGACGCAATTGGGCATTTTCCGTGGCGTAAGCGGTGATGGTAATGGTGCCGTCGATGGTGTCCAGCAACTGGGTGCTGGCCACCGAAAGAGTGTTGCGACTGCTGCTGCTCCAGTCCCACTCCGCGCTGTATTGACGGCTGAACCACGCCAGCAGAAAAACCACGGCCAGAAACAGGATCACGAATGAAGCGTTTTGGGCCTTGAGGTGGGTGCGGTAACGGGCGTTGATGCGCATAGACGTTAATCCTGCAGCCGGTGGGAATCAAGGCGGCGAATTCCCAGTACGATGAAAGTGGCGATGAACAGCAGGTAGTACAGGGCGTCAGTGGAGTTGAAGACACCGCGTAGAAAGCTCTGGTAGTGTTTCAGTATCGAGAGGTAGGTCAACACGCTGGTGCCGTCGCTGCCGGTGGTGGCCGCGGCGTCGATGATCCACAACAGCAACAGTGCGCCAAAGGTGCCCACCGCGGCGATCGTCGGTTGCGCAGTCAACGCGGAGATATACAACCCGACCGCGGCAAAGGCCGCCACCAGCAGCAGCAGGCCAATAATGTTGGCCAGCAACAGGCCCGCGTCGAGGGTGGTGCCGAGTGCCAGCGACAACGGCATCGCGCATAACAACAACACCATTAAACCGAGAAAACACAGGATACCACAGTATTTTCCCAGTACGATTTCGGTCATGGACACCGGCGCACTGAACAGCAAGGGCAGCGTCTGGTTGCGGTATTCTTCACTGAGCAGGCGCATGGTAATGATCGGCATCACCAGCAGTAAAATTACCGAGACGGTATCAAAAAACGGCGCCACGATCACTTCGGTGACACCGGGCGCGTTGGCCATTTGCGCCAGGCTCGATTGCATCTGGGTGTAGCGTTCGATATAGATGAGGAAGAAGTAGGACATCAATAGCTGGACGATAGCCAGCATGACCCAGGCCAGGGGCGAAAAAAACAGGCTGCGCAGTTCCCGGGAGGCGATGGTGAAGATCATGGCGTTAGCTCCTGCATCGCGGTGCCACTGGTATGGTCGGTCGCGGTCATTTCCATGAATACGTCTTCCAGACTCAAGCGGTCCGGGTAGAGTTCCGTCAACTGCCAGCGGTTGGTGACTGCCGCGGCCAGCAGCGCTTCCGTGGGATTGGTCTCCCCGTATTGCAGCCGGAATTTTTTCGCGGACAGTTCACGCACGTCCTGGACGCCGGGAAGGGCTTGCAAAATTTTACTTTCGGGTGGCATTTCCAGGCGCACGATGATGGCAGTGGTGTCGATGTGGGTACGCAATCCGGCAATGGTATCGGCGTACACCAATTTACCGCGGCTGATGATTTGCACGCGGTCGCACACTGATTGTACTTCCTGCAAAATATGCGTGGAGAGTATCACGCTGTGATCGTCACCAATTTCCTTGATTAAGTTGCGGATCTCGCGGATTTGTATGGGGTCCAGGCCGACAGTGGGTTCGTCGAGGACGACGATGGCCGGTGTATGAATAATCGCCTGGGCGATACCCACGCGCTGTTGAAATCCTTTGGATAAATTGCTGATCAGGCGCGTCCGAACCTCGCCCAGGGCGCAGCGTTCTATGGCTTTATCGACTGCGCTGTTAATCTGGTTTTTGGGGATCCGGTTCAGGCGCGCACAGTAATCGAGATATTCCAGCACCGTCAGTTCCCGATACAGGGGCGGTTGTTCCGGCAGGTACCCGATATGGGCTTTAGCCGCTTTTGGTTGATCCAAGATATCAATGTCGTTGATGAGGATTAGGCCCGCGCTGGGGGCGAGATTCCCGGTCAATATCTGCATGGTGGTGGATTTGCCGGCGCCATTGGGGCCGAGAAACCCCAATACTTCGCCGCGTCTTACTTCAAAGCTGATACTATCAACGGCCGTGTGTGTGCCGTAGTAGCGAGATACCTGCTCGAGTTTGACAAGAACCTGTTCAGATGACATAGATTTTCCGGAAATTACCGTCAGGCTTTGATTGTCGCTTATGATAGAGGTATCGGTGCAAAGGTCAATGCGAGTTCGACTAACAACATGACATTAAGCAACTGTGAACTCTTTGGTTTTGACAATGGGTCGATCCAGGCCTGTCTGACGGCATTGGAGCTGGAAGCTACCGACAGGGAATTGTCGGAAATCCTGCACTCGGAAGTCATTGCGCCGAACGTTGACCGAATAGTTGGTGAATTTTACAGCAAGCTGCTGCAAATTACGCCCGCCAGCAAATATATCACCGATGATGCTACCTTGCAGCGCTTGCGTGTCATGCAGGCGGCGTATGTGCTGTCCCTCGGCGGGAATTTCGACACTCTGGAGTATTTCGAGAATCGCTTGCGGGTGGGAATGGTCCACGCCCGGGTGGGTGTGCCGTTGAGCTTGTATCTTCAGGCTTCCCGGCTTCTTGAGCAGGCCATATACAATGTTATCAGCGACAGCCGGCGCACGGATCCCGTATTGCGGGACGTTCTCTACAGATTTATCCGAAAGATAATGACGCTGGATATGTCGCTGGCGGCGCAGACCTATCATACCGTCAATATGAATCGGTTGCATGATTCCATCAATTTCCTGCGTCGGGAAGACGACTACTTGCGGCTGCTGGCCAATACCGACTCCCTTACCGGTTTATGTAACCATGAATGCGGCATGGAGCGCCTGGCGGCGGCTTGGGAGGATACCTCGAACAGTGGTGCGTCCCTGTGCCTGATCATGGCGGATCTTGATCATTTCAAGCAAATCAATGATAACTACGGACATCAGGTGGGTGACGTGGTGTTGCGCGATGTAGCCGGGCGGTTGAAAGCCACCGTGCGGCGCCAGGATTCGGTAAGTCGCTACGGCGGTGAGGAGTTTATGGTGCTGTTTGTCGCCACTGAACCGGAAATCGCACGGGACATTGCCCTGCGTATCGTGCAGCGTGTCGCGAGCACGCCGATCAATATTCGGGAACAACGTATTTCAATTACCATCAGTTTGGGGCTGTACCACGCGCAACCCGGGGATACCGTGGATACGATAATCAATAGAGCGGATCAGGCGCTCTACCAGGCGAAAGCGCGCGGTCGCAACCAGGTGGCGTTTTATGCATCGGCCATGGAGTCCGCGCACCGGTGGTGACGTTTGCGGGAGCTTGTCGGCAGTGCGCTAAGCGCGAGGTGCCGGGCGCTGTCAGCGCTCCCTGACAACGATTAACGACGGCCTACCCGCGGCCATTATGCGCTAGGGTTGCACCAAAAGATCATAAGTTGCAGTGGCGCCGCCGATATTCGAACCGTCAATGCGAAAATAAAGTGTATTGCTGCGGGCGATAAGACCGGACTTTTCCACGGTGGTGCCGGTTTTGACCTGATAATACTGCATGGATTTAAACTCGTCGGCATAGATGTAGAGATCTACGTCATCCGACAGGTTGCTGATGTTGATGGTGTAAAGCGTGCCCGGGGTAACACCGCGCACCTCATAATATTTGAAGGTGTGATCGATTTGGTGCGACACCGTGGTTCCCAGAGCGACGACGCTGGGATTGTAAGGCACGACATTGAGCGTGTAGTTACCGCCCGCGGTCGCGGCATTGGAGCCGTTGGTGCGCAGGTAAATATCGCCGCCAGCGTCGGCGGTGGCGACGCAGGAGTCGCTCACCGTGCCATCGATAAACGAACCGCAGATCAGGTCACCCGTCGTTTTATCATAAGCCATGATATCGACATCTTCGGAGGGATTGCGTGCTTCCACCGAGTATTTGGTGTTGGCGGTCAGGTTGTGGACCACGTAAAACCGATTGGCGAGCCCGCTGTTCTGGGATAACGGCAATTTATTGGTCATGTCGGTAGGGTTCTGCGGCAACTGGATATTCAGGTCGCTGGCGTCCGTGATGGTGACATTTTCGAATGCCGCGGTGCTCGTCTGGGTCGCATCATGAGAAGTCACCGCCATGCCGACCAGCAACGGGTCGCTGAATACGGGATAGGAGATGACGCCGAATAAGCGCCAGGTCGTGCCGTTATCGGATTTCTGGGCCTCGATGTTGTTGCCATACCGGATCAGACGCAGCCAGCGCGGTAAAGTACCGGGCTCGCCGGTTACATGCTGGGACACGGCGCCGGGTTCCGCACGGTAGTCCAGGCCGATACCGTTCTGCGCGGTCTGCAGCACCATGGCGTACTTACTGTTGCCGGTCAGAGACTGGCGAATCATCAGGCCCGCCTTGGCCCAGGGATGACTGACCGTTTGACTGGTGATTTTGGCGGTGATCATGCGGTTGTTGGGCAACGATTGGTAGACATAGAAGAATTCATCTGTGTTGTCCCAGATGTCCGTACCGCCGCCGATAATCGTGAAACTTGACCCGGATTCGGATTTGGAGCCGATCAAAGCCGCATCAATGTTCTTTTCCTGCCATGGTGCCAGGGGTGTGCCCATGACCTCCGTGGAAAGCCCGCTCTCCGCGCCGTCGCTGTTGCTGGCGCTGGCTGCCACGTAGTAAGTTTTACCGTTGGTGAGGGGCGGCAGCAGCAGGCTGGTGACACTGGCGTTACCCACGGTGATCCGGGTGCTGTTGGCCTTGGTGACGCCCGGCTGGTTGCGGTAATAAACCGCATAGCTGGCCAGCGGCTCCGGCGGTGGACTCCATGACACCATGGCTTGGCCGTCGCCAGTGGACAGCGACAGGTTGCGCGGTGCGGATGGTGCCGCCGCGGGAGGGTGCACGTCGATGCGGACTTCGTTGGATGCCCCGCTTTCGCCGGCAGCGTTCACGGCAGCGACCACGAAGTACCAGGTGGTACCGTTGGCCAGGCCGGGTGCCGGGTGGTTCCAGGGCGGCGCGGTGAGGGTGTGAGCCATACCATTCAGTTCCGCATAGGTGGTTTTGGTGACACCGGTTGTTGATGCCATATAAACGACATAAGAGGTCGCACCCGTAACCGCCGTCCAGGTAAGTTCGACGTTACCATCCAGTGGTCTGCCGGTGACGTCCGCGGGCGCTGCCGGCACGGTGCTGCCGATGGGTTGCGGAGTGGTCGCGACTTCCGCCGATTCCAGGCTCTCGCCAAATTCATTGCGCGCGGTCACCACAAAATAATAGGTCACATCGTTTTCCAGCGCGTCCGGATGCTGAAACGAGAGTTCGGTCCTGCCGGGATGGGTCATACCCCGGGCTTTGATGTTGTAATTCGCGACGGTCACGTTCGGTTCCGAGGCCATGTACACGGTGTAATCGAGGGCATTATCAACGGCGTCCCAGGTTAAAAGAATGTTACGGTCCTGGGGCGTGACGTGCACATTCTGCGGTTGCGGGGGATTGGCTTTTTTGGGATTCCAGTGATTGTTGATTTCATCGATGTTGGAACGGCCATCCTGGTCTTCGTCGTGGCTATCGTAATCCAGGCCCCGATTCAGTGCGTCGCTGTCGTCGATGAAGTTGATGACATTCGTAGAGCCGGGGTTGATGGAGTACTCTTTCAGCTTGGAGGTGGCGATGATGATTTCAGCATCGTCCAGGATGACGAAGTATTCCAGCTGGAATGAATGATTACCCTGATGTACCTGTAGCCTGAGGTTGCCGGAAATTTCATTGCCGTCAACGGATAAGTCGGTAAAGAGTGTCGCCGTATCCCTGTTGCCGTCGAGAATCAGCCGGATAAAGAAGTTTTCACCTTTTTTCAAGTAGCCCAGGACCTGGGTGCTGGCGGGCAGCATTATCCGTTCACCTTGGTTCGCGCTATGGCCGTCTTGATTGGCGCACGCGTTGAGCAGCAGGGTCGCCACCATCAAGCTTGCGGCCAGGTGGCTGTAGCGGTGGACCATCGAGGTGATGGTGCTGAAAAACCGGGTAGTGAGTCGTTGTCTGATCATGGCATCGTAATGGTTGAGTAAATTAAATTCCCTAAATGATCGGGGGATTATAGCCGTTACGCCTTACATTTAACCTACACCGGCTTGCGATCACCGGTGGCCAGGTGACAATGGAGCGTGGCAGCGGTCTCGGTCGGACCAGGCGTTCCTTTACTTGTTAAACTGCATTCTCTGAAATGCCGGGACGGCTGGCAAGAGAGGATTGCGCGGTGGCCATATTCTGAGCACATGATGATCAGCGAGGCGCTATATTCTGGATTTTATATGAACGATGAGAGCAGTAGTCCATTGTCAGGGGTATTCCTGGGTGTCGATACCGGAGGAACATTCACTGATTTCGTGGTTTTTGATGGTCGCACGGTACGCATTCATAAGGTATTGTCCACGCCTGCCGATCCCGCCCGGGCCATTCTGCAAGGTATCAACGAGTTGGGTTTGGACGGCCACGGCGCCCATTTATATATTGTTCATGGCTCCACGGTTGCCACCAATGCGGTATTGGAAGGCAAAGGCGTGCGTACGCTGTATGTGGCCAACCGTGGATTTAAAGATGTTTTGACCCTGGGCCGTCAGGCGCGGCGCCATCTTTATCAATTAGAGCCTGCCGCGGTTATACCACCGGTACCCGGGGACTTGTGCGTGGAAGTGGGCGCGCGTATCGGGGCGAATGGCGCGCAGATCACGGCGTTGACTGCCGATGATGTGTCGGCGGTACGGGCCGCGGTGGCACGGTTACGGCCGGAAGCGGTGGCGATCAATCTGTTATTTTCGTTTTTGGACGCACGGCATGAACAGACGCTGGCGGCGGCGCTGGGGGATGATATTTTCATCAGCCGTGCGTCGGAGGTGCTGCCCGAATACCGGGAATATGAGCGTGGCATCGCCACCTGGCTCAACGCCTGGATCGGGCCGGTTATGGCCCGGTACCTGGCGCACCTGCAAGCGGAGCTGCCCCATGTCTCGCTGGCGGTGATGCAAAGTACCGGCGGCACCATGGATGCGCGGCAAGCCGGCCGCCACGCGGTGCGCCTGCTGTTATCCGGTCCGGCCGGTGGTCTTGCCGGGGCGCGTCATATGGCGGCGTTATCGGGTCAGAGGCGCGTGTTGAGTTTCGATATGGGTGGCACCTCGACGGACGTGGCATTAATCGACGGCGAGTTGCAACTCACCAGTGAGGGCCATATCGGTCCTTATCCGGTCGCGGTACCCATGGTGGATATGCATACCATAGGTGCCGGTGGCGGTTCCATTGCCAGCGTGGACGCGGGTGGCATGTTGCAAGTGGGGCCGGCATCGGCGGGGGCGTCACCGGGGCCGGCCTGTTACGGCCAGGGCGGTACCCAGGTAACGGTTACCGATGCCAATCTGGTGTTGGGAAGGTTGTTACCGGATCGTTTTCTCGGAGGACGCATGGTGCTGGATGTGGCGCAAGCCCATGGGGCGGTGGCGTTGCTCGCGGAGCAATTGGCGATGACCGTGCATCAGGCGGCACTGGGTGTGGTGCAACTGGCCAATGAACACATGGCGCGGGCGTTGCGTGTTATCTCCGTGCAGCGCGGCGCCGACCCGCGCACCATGGCGTTGGTATGTTTCGGTGGCGCCGGCGGCCTGCATGTGTGCGCGCTGGCGGATGCGTTGGAAATGCGCCAGGCCATCGTGCCCTTGCACAGCGGTGTGCTGTCGGCGCTGGGCATGCTGGTGGCGCCGCCTGCGCGCGAGTTGTCGCTCACCGTGGGCGGTTTGTTGAGTGCCACGACCGAGGCTCGGATCGAAGACCTCATGCTGTCGCTGAGGCGGCAAGCGCAACCCGAGCTGGCGAGCGAAGGTGTGCGCGAGTCGGAATTGCAGGTGCGCTCGAGTCTGGATTTGCGCTACCAGGGGCAGACGTATTGTCTGAATGTGCCGTGGCAGGGGCTGAATGATAGCGCGACATTGTTCCATGAGCTGCATCGCAGGCGTTATGGCCATGATCTCGATTTGCCGGTGGAGTTGGTCAACGTGCGATTGCGCTTATCAGGCCATCGCCCGTCAATACGGTTTCATCATGAAGCGGACGATGCGCTGGTCACAGGTGCCGGTCCGGCGGCTTACACACAGCTTCATGGCCACACCCGCCCGGTACCGGTATATGAGCGTAATGCCGTGCCGTCGTCCGAAATCAGCGGGCCGCTGCTGGTTACCGAGCCGGTGGCCACTACCCTCGTCGAGTCCGGCTGGCGCTGCCGGCGCGATACGCAGGGGAACCTGTTGCTGCGTCGTGAATCCGGTGCCGTCCGATAATGTGGCCAGCAACTGCGGATGTGCGCCAGGGTAATAAGCACGTCAGAAAAACCCGGCGACCAGTAACAAACAGCAGCGCCATGCTGTGCCTGTGCCCGATGTCAGACGCTACCCGTCGACGCCCTGCGCGCCATGATTCTGGGCGTGCTCAGTGGAGTAGCGCGCATCTGTTTCTTTGAATTCAGGGTGGCCGTCGACAGATTCTGATTTCACTGCGGGCGGACGGAAGGTCAGGGTTTCTTGCGGATCCCGGTGCGCGGTTGTGCCTGCAATGGATCATCGGGCCAGTAATGTTTCGGGTAGCGTCCTTTCAGCTCTTTCTTTACTTCCAGGTAGGACGTTTGCCAGAATCCAGCGAGGTCCTGGGTGATTTGCACGGGTCGCCGGGCCGGGGACAACAGATGCAGCAACACACTGATGCGATTGCCGGCAATGCGCGGTGTGTCAGAGAGGCCGAACATCTCCTGCATGCGTACCGCCAGCACCGGCGGAAACACGGTATAGTCAAGTGCGATGCGCGAACCGCTGGGCACCGTGAGGTGGGTGGGAGCCAGTTGTTCCAGTTGTTGTTGCTGCTCCCAGGTCAAGGGCGCCAGCAATGCGCCATAAATATCGATTTTATGCAGATGTGACAGGCGTGATGCGGTGCCCAGGTAAGGTGACAGCCAGGATTCCAAGGTCGCCAGGAGTCGCTGCTCGCTGTAATCCGGCCAGCCGGCAGCCATGTGTTCATGCAGAAAGTTGCAGCGCGCCTGCAGTGAGCGCGCCTTGTCAGTCCAGGGCAAACAACTGCTACCCGCTTGGCGGATACCTTGTATCAAGGCTTGGTGCACGGCATCCGGGTCAGCTTGCTGCCACGGTTCATCGCTTAGTACGACCTGGCCGATGCGCGTGTACTTGCGGGCTTGAACGCAGTCGTTACGGTCATCCCAGAGCACACTATGGTGTTCTTGAATCAGATCTTGATGAAATTCCAGCAATTGTTTTTTATCGATGGCGGCGGCGAGAAAAATCCGAGCCTCACGTTCACCGTCCAAATGTGCGGCGACGATATACTCTTCCCGGGCCAAGGGTTCGTCTTCGGGTAGCCAGGCACCGCGGCCATTGGCCAGCAAATAGCGGGGGCGGGCGCTGTCACGCCGGCGTGCCACACGATCGGGATAGGCGTAGGCAAGCATCACGCCAATATCATCCAGGTCGCCCGTGGGGCGCGCGTCACTCGAGGGTAGTTGCCGTCGCCACTGCCGGGCGGTATCCCGGATGGCGGTGAGGGCGCCTTTATCGACGTCAGCGCCGGGTTGTGGGGCGCGCAGCAGTTCGATGCGCAGCCGTAAATCGCAACTGCGCCCCGCGCCGCCGCGTATCGGGTCCCGTTCATTGAGCAACGCAGCGAGTTCGCAGGCCAGCGTTTCCTGATGCAGCGCGGTGCTGCGCAGCATCATGTGCGTCAAGCGGGGATGAGCGCCCCATTGCGCCATAGCCTGCCCATGGCGGGTGATGCGACCGTTGCCGTCCAATGCGCCGAGTTCTTGCAGCAGCGTTTGGGCTTGTGCCACATGGGCCTGCGGCGGCGCGTCCAGCCAGCGCAATTGCCGGTAATCCGGAACGCCCCATTGAGCAAGTTCCAGCACCAATGGCGCCAGGTCCGCCGCCAGAATTTCCGGGGCGGTATACGGTAGCAAATATTGTTGAGCTGGCCACAACCGATAGCAGGTGCCGGCAGACAAGCGCCCGGCGCGTCCGCAGCGTTGTTCGGCGCTGGCCTGGGATACCGGCAAAGTGACCAGACGGGTCAGGCCGGTGTTAGCATCGAACCGGGGTTGGCGCATCAGGCCGCTGTCGATGACGATGCCAATGCCCTCGATGGTCAAGCTGGTTTCCGCGATGGCGCTGGCAAGCACCACTTTGCGCATCCCGGCCGGCGCCGGCAGCAGGGCTTGATCCTGTTGTTGTGGGCTCAGTTGACCATAAAGCGGCGCCAGTATGACATCCGCTGCCAATGGCAAATGTCGCAGCAGTGCATGAATCTGGGTGATTTCCCCGGCGCCGGGCAGAAATACCAGTACGCTGCCATGTTCGGTGCGCAATATGTCGGCGATGGTGTGCGCGACACCCTGGAGAAAAGCGCGTTTGTCTTGCAGCAAACTCGCTTTCAATGGCCGGTGGTGCACGGTGACGGGGAAGCTGCGACCGGTGCTGTTGAGTACTGGTGCGTCCTGCATCAGGCGCGCGACCGAAGCACCATCCAGGGTGGCGGACATCACCAGCAGGCGCAGATCGTCTCGCAATCCCTGTTGGGCATCCAGGCACAGCGCCAAACCCAGATCCGAATTGAGATTGCGTTCGTGGAATTCATCGAAGATCACCAGGCCGTATTGTTCCAGAGCGGGGTCCTGTTGCAGCATGCGGGTGAGAATGCCTTCAGTAACCACTTCGATACGGGTACGCGCACCGACTTTGCTGTCCTGGCGCACCCGATAACCGACGGTGTCGCCGACCTGCTGTCCAAGGCTGGCGGCCATGTAGCGCGCGGCGGCGCGCGCGGTAATGCGCCGCGGTTCCAGCATCACCATTTTTTTTTCCGCCAGCCAGGGCGCGTCCAATAACGCAATGGGAATGCGCGTGGTTTTGCCGGCCCCGGGGGCGGCTTGCAGCACCACATTGGGATGGGTGCTCAGCCGGTCCAGTAATTCGGGCAGCAGTGGGTCAATCGGAAAGGACATGAGTTCCGTAACTTAAGTCCGGCCGCCGGCCGGTTTGTCGGAAACGCAGGTAGTCCTCCAAGATGCGCTCGTGATCGAAGGCCAGTGGCGCGGGCAGTGCGCTGGGATCGAAAATGCCGACGGCGGCGGCGTCATCGGCGGCGCGCGGCATGCCAGAGGCACGCGCGACATAGACGACTCCGATGGTGTGTCCCCGGGGATCACGCCGCGGATCGGAGTACACGCCCAGTAACGTGATCAATTCAATCTCCAGACAGGTTTCTTCGCGGGCCTCGCGCCTCGCGGTTTGTTCCGTGGTTTCGCCGATATCAACGAAGCCGCCCGGGATCGCCCAGCCAGGTGGGGGATTCAGGCGTTCGATGAGTACGATAGGTCGCTCCGGCCGATCCACCAGTTCGATGATGGCGTCGACGGCAATCGGTGGTGTGATGGGTGCGGGCATGGTGCTGGCGCTAAATCAGAAACACGGTCGCCAAGCCAAGAAACGCGAAGAAACCCACCACGTCCGTGACGGTAGTGAGCACCACGCCGCCGGCCAATGCCGGATCGATGTTCATGCGCTTGAGAGCCAGGGGAATGATGGTGCCCGCCACCGCGGCACAGATAAGATTAATGATGATCGCCAACCCAATGATGACGCCCAGGTTGGCATCGGTGAACCAGTACATGGCGATTATGCCGACGACCACGGCCCAGATGATGCCGTTGAGAATGCCGACCGCCAGCTCCTTGCGCATAATGCTGCGGGCGTTGCTTTCGCTGATGGCTTTGAGCGCCAGGCCCCGCACCACCAGGGTCAGGGTTTGGCTGCCGGCGATGCCGCCCATGCTGGCAACCACCGGCATCAGAATCGCAAGGGCCACGATGTTTTCGATGGTTTTGCCGAACAGGCCGATTACCCAGGAGGCGAGCAACGCGGTAAGCAGATTGATACCCAGCCATACGGCGCGGCGCCGTGAGCTGGCGGCCACCGGCGCGAACATGTCATCGTCTTCACTCAAACCAACCCGGCTCATCATCTCATGTTCCGCTTCTTCGCGAATGACGTCGACCACGTCGTCGATGGTAATACGTCCAACGATGATGCCGTGTTCATCAAGTACGGCGGTGGAAATCAGGTCTCTGCGCTCGAACAGGCTGGCCACTTCTCTAGCGGGGGTGGTGACCCGTACCGGATCAGTGTCGCGCTTCATAATGTCGTCGACCGCGGTTTCCGGGTCCGCCACCAGTAAATTACCGAGCATCACCTCTCCCAGAAACAGGCCGCTGCGATCAATGACAAATAGTTTATTGGTGCTCGGCGGAATCTGGCCGCGAAACCGCAAATAGCGCAGCACTACTTCCACATTAAGGTCCGGTCGAATCGTGATGTAGTCAAAGTTCATCAAACCGCCGGCGCTGTCCTCCGGAAAGGCGAGCGCCTGCTGCAGACGCTGCCGATTGTCCTCGTCCATGGACTGCAGCACTTCCTTGGAAACCTGGTGCGGCAGGTCTTCAAAGATATCCGCCAAGTCGTCGGTGTCGAGACCTTCGGTGGCGTCAATCAGGTCCTGGGCGGCCATTTTTTGGATCAGTTGGGCACGCACCGCTTCATTGACGTGCGCCAGGGTGTCGCCGTATTTGTCCTTGGGTGCCAGTTCCCAAATGGTGAGGCGGTCTTCGGTGGGCAGCGACTCGAGGATCAGGGCGATGTCGGCGGCGTGCATGCCGGACAGTGATTCGCGCACATGGGACAGGGTGCCGGATTCCAGCAGCGCCATGAATTCTTCCAATGTGTTCTGTTTCTGCTGTTCACTGGCCATTTCAATGATCCGCATGGTTGCCATGGCGCTTTGGGGGCGCGCCCATCTTACACCTTTAAACTGGGCATCACTACTGCGCTGGGATCTATGACATCAGGACGCATTGAGAGTGCGTATCAGAAATCGGGCTTCCTGAGGACTGGCGGCGTTAATAATGCGGCGTGCCATGCGCTGCATGCCGCTGACTTTGCTGGTGCGTATGATGTTCTTGATTTCCGGAAGGTTAATGGGGTGGAGACTGAACTCCCGTAAACCAATGGCGAGCAGAAAACGGGTAAAGAACGGATCGCCGGCCATTTCGCCGCAAAGTGCCACGGATTTACCAGTGCGGGTGCCGACCTTCAATACGTGATCCAGCAAGCCCAGCACCGCGGGATGACAATTGTCATAGAGATAGTTGACACTGCTTTCCGTGCGGTCAACGGCCAGGGTGTACTGGATCAAATCATTGGTGCCGATGGAAAAAAAATCGATGTGCGGCGCCAGTTGGGCGGCGGTAAGGGCGGCGGCGGGAGTTTCAATCATGCACCCCAGGGGCAACCGGGATTTATGTTTGATGCCTTTGCGCGCGAGTTCGGCAACGCATTCCCGGATCAATCGTTTCACGTCCTGAATTTCCGGTAAGGCGGTCACCATGGGCAGCAGGATACGGGTTTGACCATAAACCGCAGCCCGGTGAATCGCGCGCAACTGCACTTTGAACATGGCCTGATCCTTGAGGCACAGGCGTATTGCGCGCAGGCCCAAGGCGCTGTTACTGGTGGTCGCGGCATCCTCAAAATTCTTGTCGGCGCCGATATCCAGGGTGCGGATGGTAACGGGCTGGCGCGGCATGGCTTTGAGCACCCGGCTGTAGGCACGCAGTTGGTCCGCTTCGGAGGCCACCAATCCCCCAAGATAAAGAAATTCCGTGCGATACAGGCCCACGCCGGCGGCGTGCATGGTTTGGGCGAGTTTCAGGTCATGGGGCAGTTCCAGGTTGGCGCGCAGCGCTACCTTGATTCCGTCCAGGGTGACACTGGCCAGACGAACGCTGCGGAGCGCGGTTTGCGCCGCGGCTTTCTCTCGGCGCAACAGCAACCGGTAATGTGCGGTTTGCTCGATATCCAGACCCGCCAGAATCACGCCTTTGCGGGCATCAATGACCACCGGTTCCCGTTCCTGCAACAGTTGCAGCGCGTGGTCAACGCCAATGATCGTGGGTATGCCCAGGCTGCGCACCAGGATTGCGGTATGGGACGTGGGCGCGCAGCCCTGAAGCACAATGCCTGCCACCTGATCATGAAGAAATGTCAAGGTCTCAGCCGGGCTCAAGTCGTCGGCGATGATGATGGTTTGCGCCGGGAGAATGGTTTCGGTCCGATCCGAATCTTCGCTGATGGCGAGGATGCGCTGAATGCGGTTCACCACATGATTGATGTCGTCGATTCGGGTCTTCAGGTACGGGTCCTGCATTTCCTGAAATACACTTTCGATGGCGCTGCATTGTATCTGCAACGCCCATTCGGCGTTGCAGTGCTGCTCCTGGATGTGGTGCACCGGCCCGGTTTTGAGGGCGTCGTCGTCCAGCATGAGCAAATAGGTATCGATGAAGGCGGCGACATCTTTGGGAATATGTTTGGGAATGTCGGCGCGAATGGTGTGTAGTTGTGAAATGGCAAGTTCAACGGCGGCGAGATAGCGGCGCACTTCATTGTCCAAGTCCTCGGGCGCGATGTCGAAACGTGCGATATCGCCGACGCCCTGACGCATGATGTGCGCGTAACCAATGGCGATGCCATTGGTGATGCCGCTGCCGTTCAGTGCCAGTGGCATTGTGGGGTGCCCGGTGGGTCCATGGCTATTCGCTTTCCTCGAATTTGTTATTGACCAGCGCTACCAATTGCATGACGGCCTCTTGTTCGTCGGGGCCGTCAGCTTGCAACTGCAATGTGGTGCCTTTGGACGCGGCCAGCATCATAACGCCCATGATGCTTTTGCCGTTCACCGTGCGTTTGTCCCGGCGCACGGTGACGTGACAAAGAAAGGTGGACGCCAGAGTGACGAATTTGGCGGCAGCACGGGCGTGCAAGCCCAATTTATTGCATATGGTAATGTCCTGTTCGATCATCAGTGTGTGCTATCTGTTTTGTACATGACAATGCCGTCCCGGCCACCCGTCAGAGCTTTTTCCGCAAGCAGATCCAGGTCCAGTGTCGGATAGTTAAGCGTGCGAATCAGCATGGGAAGGTTGAGTCCGGCGATGATGGCGACGCGATGGCCTCCGTAAAGTTTGGCGGCGATGTTGCTGGGCGTGGCGCCGAATAAATCGGTCAAAATCAGCACGCCATCCCCGGTGTCCATTTCCAATACCATGTCCCGAGCCATTTCCACGATGTGTTCCGGCGCGCTGTCGCGGTACACGTTGAGGACCTTGATCTCCAGCGGAACGGTTTCCATGAGCGATAATGCCGTGTCGATCAAGGCGTTACCGATATTGTTATGACAGACGAGCAACAGGCCGACGCTCATGGCAGTTCCCGGTGTTGCGCCATGACCTTGGGGTATTTGCCATGAAAGTGCCTGGCGAGCATATCCGTGAGATATACCGACCGGTGCATGCCGCCGGTACAACCGATGGCGATCGTCATGTAGGTGCGATTTTCCTTCACGAAATGCGGTATCCAGGTTTCAAGGAAATCACGAATATAGCGGTACATTTCATCCACTGCGGGCTGTTGTTTCAGGTACTCGATAACCGGTTGTTGCAGCCCGGTGTAGGGGCGCAAGGCGGCGACCCAATGGGGGTTAGGCAGGCAGCGCACATCGAACACGAAGTCTGCATCCGAGGGCACCCCGTGTTTGAAGCCGAATGATTTGAACTGGATCGACATTTCCTCCTGACGCCGGTTACCCAGGCGGTTCATGATCACTTCGCGCAATTGGTGCACATTGTAGTAACTGGTGTCGACAAACAGATCCGCGCAGTCGGTAATCGGTTCGAGGATCTCGCGTTCCCGGGTAATAGCATCGGCCAGGGACAGCTTGGCGCTGGATAACGGGTGTTTGCGCCGGGTTTCGCTGAAGCGCTTGATCAAGATATCGTCGTCGGTATTAAGAAAGATCACATCGCAGGTGATGTTCGCCTGGCGCAGGGTATCCAGGGTGGTAGGAAATTGCCTGATATCGTCGATGATGTTGCGCGCGTCGATACCCAGTGCGACACGTTTGGGAAAATGCTTGCCGGGGTCAAGAATGTGATCCGAAAATGCCGGTAGCAGCCCAACCGGGAGGTTGTCGATGCAATAGAAATCCAGATCCTCAAGCGCATGCAATGCGGTACTCTTGCCGGATCCAGACAGACCACTGACGACCACCAGAATCATGATTCAGGGTTCTCCATGATGCTCCGTTGCTGGCGAGAAAACGCTTCCGCCGCATTGTAGCCCTTGTTCAGCAGTATTTGATTTCGTGCGGCGCTTTCCACAATAATAGCCAGATTGCGGCCGGGCGCAACCGGTATGGTTACCAATGGCAGGTCAACGCCCAGGATGTTGCGTTTCTGGGACACGGAGACCCGTTCTACGTGTGCCAGTTGTTTGTCGGACATTTCCTGCAGCTCCACGACCAGGCGCAGATCCTTCTTGCGTTTGATGGCGCTGTCGCCGAACATGGCGCGTACGTTGAGAATACCCAGGCCGCGCACTTCCATGAAGTCTTGCAGGGCGCGCGGGCAGGTGCCAGTGACACTATTCGGAGCTCCGCTGGAAAACTGGGGTGCGTCATCGGCTATCAGCCGGTGTCCGCGACTTAACAATTCCAGCGCCAGTTCGCTCTTACCGATGCCGCTGGCACCGGTAATCAATACACCGATGCCGATCACTTCCATGAATACACCATGCACGATCACCTGGTTGGTAATCAGATCCCGCAGCAGTTGCTGAATCAGTTCAATTGCCTCATCGGCCGTCTGGCGGCATTTGAGCACGGCGATATTGCTGGCGGACGCCGAAGCGGTGATGCGCGCGTCGGGCGCCTGGTCATCAGCGAAAATAATGGCGGTGGTGTTGTGCGAGGTGAGCCGTTGCAGGATGTCTTCCAGGGTGGCGGCATGCAAGGCTTTGAGATAAGTTATTTCATCCTGGCCCAGGATCTGGATCTTGTGGGGATATATAACATTCATATGACCAACCAGGGAATGGATGGCGTCATTTCCGGCGTCGCCGTCCGTCAGTACCGGGTCGGTGGCGAGTTGCGCTTCCCATTGCAGCTCCAGGCGCTGATCGACCCGCTGCACCAATCCAGATAAGGTGATGGCAGGCATGGGAGTCTAGGGGCCGGAGGTGAGCAGCTTGTAAGCCTGGTGGTTATTGCTTGCGTCGCGCAACTGTTGCCGAAATACTTCGTTGTTGAACATTTCAGCCAGTTGTGCCAGGAGTTGCAGGTGTTGATCTGTGGAATCCTTGGGCACCAGCAAAGCAAACAGCAAGTCTACCGGCACACCGTCCACGGCATCGTAGTCGATCCCCTGTTCCAGCATTACGAAAGCGCCCACTGTCTGCTCGCTGGCCTGCTGGCGTCCGTGCGGTAACGCTACGCCATGTCCCAGGGAGGTGGTGCCGAGTTTTTCCCGTGTTAGCAGGCTTTCAAATATCTGTTGCGAGTTGAGGGCGCTGTCGTGCGCCAAGAGTTCGCTGAGCAACTCCAGTGCGCGTTTTTTACTGGATACGTTGGCGCGACAGGTGACACGTTCGGGCACGATAATGTCTTTAACGTCCATGGCTGTTGGCAATCCTAGCGTGTTCCGCGGCAGTGGCTATCAACGGTGATTGGATTTTTTTTCTTTTATTTTGATAGCCTGCCGGTCAAGCTTGTCGGTCATGGCATCAATGGCGGCATACATATCGGCATCCTCGGCAACCGCAACCAGATTGGCGCCACTGACCGCAATCGTCGCCTCGGCCTGGTGTCTCAATTTTTCTACGCTCAAGACCACATGCACGGAAATTAGCTGGTCGAAATGGCGCTTTACGCGTTCCATTTTGCTGTGTACGTAGTCCTTCAGTGCGTCGGTAACGTCCACGTGATGTCCGGTGATGTCGACTTGCATAATGGTAAGGCTCCTGAGTTATTCAGATTAATCGTTTACGTTCGTTGGACGGTGGAATCGCCATGGCTTCCCGGTACTTGGCTACGGTGCGCCGCGCCACCTGAATGCCCTTTTCCGAAAGCATGTGGGCGATCTTGCTGTCGCTGAGTGGCTTTCCCGGTTTCTCCACGGAAACAAGTTTCTTTATCATAGCGCGTATTGCCGTGGACGAACATTCGCCGCCGTTAGCGGTGCTGACATGGCTGGAAAAAAAATACTTCAGCTCATAAATCCCTTGGGGAGTGTGCATATACTTTTTGGTGGTAACGCGCGAAATGGTCGATTCATGCATTTCCACGGTTTCGGCGATATCGAACATGACCAGCGGTTTCATGGCTTCTTCGCCGTATTCAAGAAAGGCCTTCTGGCGTTCCACGATACAAGTGGCTACTTTGAGCAGGGTTTCACTGCGGCTGTGCAAGCTCTTGATAAACCACCGTGCTTCCTGCAGTTGATTTTTCATGTACACGTTATCGGTGCTGTTATTGGCGCGTTTTATCATGCCGGCATAAAGATTGTTGATGCGCAGTTTTGGCGTTACGTCCGGGTTCAGTTCCACGAGCCATTTGCCGTCTTTTTTACTGACGAATACATCTGGCACGATGTATTCGGTCTGGCCGCTCATAACGGCATTACCCGGTCTGGGATTCAGCGATTGTACCAGGCCGATGATCTGCTGCAGTTCTTCTTCCGTCAGTTTGAGTTTGCGCATCAGTTGCGCATAATCCCGATTGGCAAGAATGTCGAAATGATCGCGCAGTAACAGGGTCGCCTGCTCATGCCAGGGGCTGACGGTTTCCAGTTGGCGCAACTGCAGTAACATGGTTTCACGCAAGTCCCGCGCGCCCACGCCGACCGGATCGAAATTCTGGATGCGATGCAGCACTGCGACCACCTCGTCCAGTTCGGTTTCCAGTTCCGGCGGTAATCCCAAGCGTAGCTCTTCCAGTGGTAGCGTGAGGTAGCCGTCGTCGTCAATGGCGTCGATGATGGCCATGGCAATGGTGGCATCCTTGTCGGTAAAGGGTGATACCTCAACTTGCCACATCAGGTGTTCATGCAGGTTTTCGCTGTTCTGGCCTTGCACTTCAAAATCACGATCGCTGTCTTCACCACCGCCGCTGCTGCCGGAAAGATAAGTATTGTCGAAGGTGTCCTCCCAATTACTGTCCACGGGCAGGTCTTCGGGGATCGTGCTCTGGCTGTTGTCCAGCGCGCTGTCTTGGGGGTCCTCGGACTTGAGATCTTCCGGCGGATTTTCGTGCGCGTTTATCTGTTCATCGGTGCGTGGGCCATCGTCTTCCGGCATTTCCAGCATGGGATTGGATTCGATCGCTTGTTGTATCTCCTCCTGCAATTCCACGCCTGACAACTGCAACAGGCGTATCGCCTGCTGCAGCTGCGGTGTCATGGTGAGGTTTTGGCTGATCTTTAGCTGAAGAGTTTGTTTCATAAAAATTAATTGTTTCCGCGCCAAGGCTTGGCGGCTCGAACTGGAGCCATTTTACCCTTATTTCCGGCCTCGTTACAGGCAAATGACAGGCGCGCTACCATACGCAAGCTCGCCACGGCCGGATAGGCGCTGTTACGGTCCGGGAATTTCCGTTCAGAAACTGGTCCTGTTGCCTTAAGTAGCGGCCGGTATCAGCCATATAACACCCACCCTGACGAAAATAATCGAGATCTCAGAGACGAAATTCGTGACCGAGATACACTTCTTTAACCTGCGCATTATTAAGGATATCCGCGGGTGCGCCCGTCACAATGACGCTACCATCCACAATGATGATGGCGCGATCGCAAATACCCAGGGTTTCGCGCACATTGTGGTCGGTAATCAGAACGCCGATATTCCGCTCTGTTAAGTGTTTGATAATCTTCTGAATATCGATAACGGATATGGGGTCGACGCCGGCGAAAGGTTCATCCAGGAGAATGAATTTGGGTTCCGCCGCCAGCGCTCGCGCGATTTCCACCCGGCGCCGTTCCCCCCCTGACAGACTCATGCCCCGGGTATCACGAATATGGTGAATATGAAATTCCTGCAATAGATCGTCCAGGGCCTGTTGCCGTGCGGCCCGGCTCAGGTCGGGGCGCACTTCCAGGATGGCCATTATATTTTCCTCGACGGTCAGTTTGCGGAATACCGATGCCTCCTGGGGCAGGTAGCCGATACCGAGGCGCGCCCGCGCATGGAGCGGAAAATGGGTGATGTCGTGATCATCCAGAAGGATGCGTCCCTGGTCACAGGGAATAAGGCCGACAATCATATAGAACGAGGTGGTCTTGCCGGCACCATTGGGTCCGAGCAGGCCCACGACTTCCCCGCTGTGAACTTCAACAGTTACGGATTTCACGACTTTGCGCGACGAAAATTGCTTCGCCAGATCTTGTGCTTTGAGTATGCTCATGGTCGCCGCTATTGGGAAGGTTCGCTGTCCGTCTTGGGATGGATGATGACCTTCACCCGATCACGTCCAGTCTCGCTTTTCTGCGCGCTTACCAGCTCCTGGTCAATGTTGTAGCGTATGATATTGCCGCTGAATCGATCCTGTTCCTGCCACAATTCGGCATGTTCCGACAATACGACGACTTTTTCGGCAGCGCTGTATTCGATCAGGTCCGCCTGGCCTTTGACCGCTTTACGGTCCGGTCCGGGGAGTTGCACGAAACTTACGGGCTTGCCCTGGAACACGATTTTCAGCAACTTATCCTGTTGCTTGTACACGGTCATCATTTCCGCGTTGATGGTGATAGCGCCTTTGGCCATTTTTACATTGCCCAGGTAGGTGCTGAAGCCGGACTTTTCGTCGATCTCCACCCGGTCCGCCTCCAGCTCGATGCGTTCCTGCGGATCTTGTTGCGCGAATACCGTGCCGCTGACAGCAATCAACAGTGTTGCCAGATAGATAATGTCAGTTGGTCGTGGCATAGGAACCTCTCACTTCAGAAAGTAATTCCAGGCGTTTTTCTTTCAGGAAAATCCGCATGCCCGTGGCGCGGGTGGTGCCGTGCGTCTCGGTGATAGTCACCGGATCCGCGGTTTCACCAATCTGCTGCGCGCGCTTGATGGTCAGATTGCTGGTGGCGATGCTGACGGCTCCTTGTTCCGCCGTTGCCAGCCGGTTAGCAACCACGGTGCCCGCCAGTAACACTTCTTCGTCCTGGGCGCGCGCCACGCCGCGGTCTGCCTGTACCTGCCAGGCGGCAAGGCTATCGACATAAGTCGTGATCAAGGGATGCTCCACAACCGTGCTGTCGTCGTCAGGATAGTGAGACATTTTGCGCGCAGTCACCCGGTATTCCATATTACCCTGTGTGTTCATAGTAGTGGCCTCAAAATTCTCCATGATGTAGTCCGGGTCGTGACGTTGCAACTGCGCCACTTGCCGGATGCCGGGCGCCACCTTGACCTGAATCCACCAGGTCAGAGATACCAGCAATAGCAGCAAGGCAATCGGCAGTACCCGATGCATGAACAGGGATGACATGGCGTTTTCGTTTATCCTCGGATTCGGTCAGGCATAGTGCTACGCGGGCAGGTCGGCCCCCCATGTCAAATATTGACGCAGCATGGCATCCAGCTTGCCCTGGGCCTCCATGATTAATTCGCAAATGTCCCGTGCCGCGCCCCTGCCGCCGCCATGGGGTGTTTGCCAATGGGCGTGTTTCTTCACCAGCGCATGGGCATCTTGCACCGCCACCGCGAGGCCGACCAGCCCCATCACTGGCAGGTCCACGACATCGTCCCCGACATAGGCGATGGCTTCATCTGTCAAGTGCAACTGGGTTTTCAACGTTTCATACGCCACGCGCTTGTCATGTTGTCCCTGATATACGTGGACGATGCCCAGGCTGGCCATGCGGTGACGCACCACGTCGGAAGAGCGCCCGGTAATGATGCCGATCTCGACGCCGCACTCGCGCAGCATTTTCATGCCGTGACCGTCCCGTGAATGGAAGGCTTTGTATTCCTCACCGCCATCGCCCAGGAACAGGCTGCCGTCGGTTAATACTCCGTCAACGTCAAAAATTACCAGGCGAATTCGCGCCGCTCGCTCGATGATATCCTGCATGGCTATACTACTCCCGCTCGCAACAAATCATGCATGTTCAGGGCTCCTACCAATTTATTGTCCGTGTCCACTACCAGCAGTCCGTTGATCTTATAGCGATCCATCATTTCCAGGGCTTCCGCCGCCAGCATTTGCGGTTGCGCGGTTTTACAGTTGGCGGTCATGACGGTGCCAGCGGTAAGGGTGTGTACGTTGACAGCCTTATCCTGGAACAGGCGTCGTAGATCGCCGTCAGTGAATACGCCCGATAACCGGTCATCGGTTGCCACCACTGCGGTCATGCCCAGTCCCTTGCGCGACATTTCCAGTAACGCTTCGCTCACCGGTGCACGCTCCGCGACGCGCGGAATCCTCTCGCCAGTATGCATGATGTCACGTACATGCAATAACAAACGTCGACCCAGGCTGCCGCCGGGATGCGATAACGCAAAATCTTCCCGCGTAAAACCCCTTGCATCCAACAGCGCAACCGCCAAGGCATCACCCATCACCAGGGTGGCGGTGGTGCTGGAGGTGGGGGCCAGTCCCAGAGGGCAGGCTTCCTGGGTGACGGCAATATTGATATGCGCGTCGGCATTGTGGGCCAGGGTGGAGTTAGGATTCCCGGTGAGGGCGATTAACGGTGCGTGCAGGCGTTTGATCAACGGCAGAATCGTCAGAATTTCCTGGGTCTCGCCGGAATTCGACAGCGCCAGGACCACATCCTGCGCGGTGATCATGCCCAGGTCGCCATGACTCGCCTCTCCCGGATGTACGAAAAACGCCGGGGATCCGGTGCTGGCAAGGGTGGCGGCCAACTTGCCCCCGATGTGGCCGGACTTGCCCATGCCCAATACCACAATGCGTCCCTGACAGGACAGCATCAAACGGCACGCGGCAACGAACGCATCGTCCACCCGCTGTACCAGGTCGGCCACCTCCCGTGCTTCTATTTCAATAACGGCCCGGCCCAATTTTTTCAGCCCGGTATCGGTGATGTCGTGATTGGTCATGGTGTCTGAAAGGTCCTGTCAGTCTGCAATGGTGACCACATAGAGAAGAATCAAGTAACCCGCGAATAATACCAGAAATAACCCGCCTTTGATCCGGTTGATGCGGCCCGGTCCGCGGAATCCATAGGAAAAAATCCACAGCATGACGGTTAATAGCAGCATGATGGGAAAATCCCGAAAAATAACCTCCCGGTCCACGGTAAAAGGGGAAATTACGCCGGGAATACCCAGCACTGCCAATAAATTGAACATATTAGACCCCAACACGTTGCCCAGGGCCAAGTCGTGCTCCTGCTTCATGGCGCTCATTACGGTTGCCGCCAGTTCCGGCAGACTGGTGCCGACGGCGACGATGGTCAAACCGATAACCAGATCACTGATACCCCATGCATGGGCAATATTTACCGCGCCCCAAATCAACAATCGACTGCCAAGCACTAACACCACCAGACCGGCCAGGGTCCAGAACAAAGCTTTGCTGGTGGCCATGTCTACCGGGATTTCCGCGGCATATTCCGCGGGCAACGGATCGCTTTTCTGGTCGCTTACCCCCATGAATACTATCCACAGCAGCAGACAGACGAAGGCGACCAGCAGAGCGCAGGACTCCAACAGACTAAGGTAGCCATCATAGAGCATGACGAATACGCCAGCCATAATGGCGAACAATAACGGAAACTCCCGACGCAAGGTGTTGGAATCCACGACCATGGGCGATAACATGGCCGCCATCCCCAGGACCAGGGAAATGTTGGTGATATTCGAACCGATGGCGTTCCCCAGTGCCAGGCCGGGATTGCCTTCAAGCGCGGCCATGGCCGCGACCAGCATTTCCGGCGTTGATGTGCCGAATCCCATGATGGTCATGCCAATGATAAGGGGTGATACACCCAAGTTGCGGGCGGTAGCGGCGGTGCCCAGGACAAAACGATTAGCGCCCGCGGTCAGCAGGACAAGTCCGGAAAAAAGTGCAAACCAGCTCAGTAGCATGGTGGTTATCGTTGGGTGTCAGCGTGAAATCCTGGTTTCGGGAGATGCCGGATGACAAAGCGGTCACGGCGCTAAAAAATTCAGCTCCCTAAGTTTTGCATGACATAGTGCAACAACAGGCCAATGAATACCAGGGCGCCCGTCCAGTTGTTATTAAGGAAGGCCAAATGATAACGCGTCGTATCATTCGATCGCAGCAAATACTGCTGGTACAAGCTGGTGCATGCGCTGCAGCCCAGCGCGCCGAAATACCACCAGCTAAGCTGCAATCGTTGTCCCGCCAGCACCAGAATGACGAACAGGGTAATCTGCAATATGCCGATCGCGAGGCGATCGGCATTTCCCAGGAGAATGGCCGTGGATTTGATCCCGGCTTTGAGGTCATCCTCGCGGTCGATCATGGCGTACATGGTGTCATAGGCGGTAGCCCAGACGATGGTTGCCACGTACAACAACCAGCCGGTAGGTGGAATCTCGCCGCTTTGCGCGGCAAACGCCATGGGTACCGACCAGCCAAAAGCGGCGCCTAATACTACCTGTGGCAGATAAGTATGACGCTTCATATACGGGTAGACGATTGCCAGCAATGCACCGCCCACCGAGAGGTAGATGGTCAGCGTATTCATCAGCAATACCAGGCCAAAAGCACTCAGGCAAAGTATCACGAACAAGGTGAGCGCCGCTTTTTCCGAGACTTGGCCGGTGGTCACCGGCCGCAGTCGGGTACGGGCAACCTGGTGATCGAGATGCCGATCGGCGTAGTCGTTGATGACGCAACCCGCGGAGCGCATCAGGATCACGCCGAAAGTGAACACGAATAACACCAACAAATCGGGTACGCCTTGCGCGGCGATCCACAATGCCCACAGGGTAGGCCAGAGCAGCAGGAAAATGCCGATCGGCTTGTCAAGGCGCATCAAGCGAACATACAGGCGCAAGCGTTGTTTACCCTGTTCGTTGATCGGTTGCGGGGTGGTGGTTTGGTCTTCGATGTTCATTCTCCTTTACGTGTGAAATGTACGATGCGGCGCCGATCCCGTTTCGTGGGTTTGCTGTCCGGTCCTGCCGCGGCCAGGGCGGCCTGAGTATGTTGTTCCCGCAATCGCTGGTTACGCAGCAGACTTTCCTCAGTTTCCTGGTACCAACACTGGGCGCTGGCCGCGGGACCGCGTTTTTCGCTGACACCGGTAACCACCACGATCCGGGTAACGACGCCGGTATTAATTTCCAGCAGCATGCCGGGAGTCACGTCCTTACTGGCTTTGACGCGGGCGCCATTACTGTGAACTTTGCCGCCGCGAATAGCTTGCGCAGCCAGCGAGCGGGTTTTAAAAAATCTGGCCGCCCATAACCATTTGTCGATTCTAATACCGGTGGGTGTCGTCGAGGAAGCCGTCATAGTGTTCAATGTCGCGTCGCCCTTACTGCCAGTTCACGCCTGCAGGTCGATACTTTCCGGCAGTACGATATCCATGGCAATGGGTAAATGATCTGAAAATGGATAATTGAGCACGTGGATGTCCGCCACTTCCAGGCTGGGTGAGACCAGAATATGATCAATTTTTCGGTGCGGCCGCCAACTGGGAAAGGTATTGAGTCCGTGTGTGGGTTCGCACAAGTGGGTGGTGGACAGCAGCATGGCCATTTCCTGACTGTTAGGCTGGCAGTTCAAGTCGCCCATTACTACCACGTGCTCATGTTTACGGACAATTTCGCCGATCGAGGTGAGTTGCCGGTAGCGGGCTTTCTTACTCAGCGCGAGATGGATCACGACCAGTACCAGGGGATTGTCCAGGGCGCCGAAGTAGACACACATCGCGCCGCGCCCGGGAATGATGCCCGGCAGCTTGTGATCGACGATTTCCGTGGGTTTGAAATGGCTCAGTAGTCCATTGCTATGCTGGGCGAAACGACCCAGATTCCGGTTCACTTGGTGATACCAGTGAGGAAAGCCGCCTTTCTCCGCCAGGTACTGGGTCTGGTTGATAAATCCGCTGCGTACGCTTCCCGCGTCCACCTCTTGCAAGGCGACAATGTCGTAGTTGGCAATCAGATGGGCAATACGGTTTAAATTTTCATAAAGCTGGGCATGGGGCAGGACATGTTTCCAGCTATGCGTCAGATAATGATGGTAGCGGGTTGAGGAAATACCAACCTGTATATTATAGGAGAGCAAGCGCACTATCCTGTCGGTACTGGCGCGGGGTTGAATTTGAGATTCAATGATGGACACGTGTAACGCTCGTCATAACGGGTATCATCTCCAGAGCGAATGCCGATTCAGACGCGATGTCTGTCAGACGACAAAACAGGTATGCCCGGCGTGGTGCATCAGCGGCGTGGGATTGGCTTCCGAACCGCTGCGCCGGGCGTTACCGGGACTATTTTTTTTCCTCTTTTTGCGCCAGGTAGTCGACGACCTTCAATACATCTGCGGGCCCGCCACTCAATGAGCCGCTGGTGCGATATTTGCCATTGATTATCATGGTGGGAACACCGCTGGCACCATAGCGTTGGCTCATGTCCTGGGCTCTGCGTACTTTGCTCTCCACCGTGAAGGAACGAAAGGTCTTGGTGAAGTCCTCTTCAGATACGCCATGTTCCTTAAAAAAGCCTTTGAGTGCCGCTTCATCCTTGGGTGGTTGACGCAGTTCGTGAATGACTTCAAACAGCGGTTCGTGGATTTTGTCCAGAACACCCAGGACTTCAGCGGTGTAATATGCCCGTGCGTACAATGCCCATTCGGGTCGGAGAATTCCGGGCATCCGCACAAATTCGATTTGTGGCGACTTGGTTTTTAACCACCTGACAATGTAGGGCTCAAAGTTGAAACAATGGGGGCAGCCATACCAGAACAATTCCAGTACCTCCACCTTGGCTCCGGTACTGGTCGGCTGAGCCGGAGAGATGACTTCATAGTGCTTCCCCTCAATATAGTCGGCTGCTCCAACGCTGACGGAAAGCAGGGTCGAGCTGAGCATGAGCACAGCGAGTATTGATGCTTTGTTTATCATTGCTTCCTCCGGAGTAGTGATCCAGTTTTTGTATATGCATAGTAAAGTGGTGGAATTAGAGTTTGCGGTCGTCGCTTTGTTCCCTGGCAGGGCAATTTAGCAAATAACCAGCATGCCATGAAACCTCAATCCTGTATGGCTCTTGTTTTTCGATCAACCGGGCTGCCTGCGCGACTCGGATCTGTCCTATGATACGGCATTTTCGAAAGCGTGTTAGCCCTGGAGATGGCAAGCCGGAAAATTTATCCGCGCTCTTGTTGATTGCGCAGGGGCTGTGTACCCTTAACTGGAATGGGCAGCGCGTCAATGAATGAGAAACAGTGCATGCATCGTGGACGCATGTCGAAATCAGGAGCCGTAGCATGACATCGGGAAAAATCGACCTGGCAGCTTTTCTAAATCAGCAATACCTGTGTGAAGCATTAACCGTAAAAGAAGTCCAGATATTGCTGGATTACACGGAACTGGTGAGTTACCGCAAATCGGAGATCATTGCGGATGTCGGTGATGTGGGCGAGGCGCTTTATTTTGTGATTACCGGGGAAGCGGTCCTGATATTCGGCGGCGCTGACGCCGAGACCGAAGTCGGGCGCATGAAGGAGGGCGAGCTGATTGGCGAAATGTCATTTTTTGATCGCAAACCCCGCTCCGTGCAAATGCGGGCCACACGCGACAACACACAGCTGCTTAAACTGACGCGGGTAAAATATGAACGTTTGCGCATCGAGCATCCGTTCATCGCGGTAAACCTCCTGGAACACGCGATCGTCAGTCTTGATCATCTGTTTCGTCGGGTCACGATGGATGTCGCCACATACTCCCAATATTTCTATGGGCCTGGCAAGCGGTAACGGTTATTCCTGGGGCGCCTGGTTGCTGTGGAAGAATGCCGCCAGATCCTCCATGTCCTGTTCGCTCAAGGGCGCAGCCATGCCATTCATGATGGGATCTTTACGGGTGCCGGCATTAAAGGCCCGTAGTTGCTTGATGATGTACTGCGCATGCTGGCCGGCGAGCACTGGATAGAGAGGGTTGGTGCTTTTGCCGCCCTTGCCGTGACACACTTGACAGGCGACGGCCTTGGTTCTTCCTGTTTCAATGTCGCCTGCGGCCCAGGCGTTGGGGGCGAGAACTGGGCCGAGCCCCAAGAACAACATCAATAGATTGATATTAAAAAAAATTTTCATGTGCTAGCCTTGGAAAACATCAAACATCACCGGTTTTTCACCGTGTATATCAGTAAACGCGCTTAAACAGCGCCCTCTTATAATTGTTTGGTATTTTTAGTTGATTGTTAATTGAGCCTTAAACAGTAACCATGATCGCTATGCTTTGCAACGGGTTAACAGGAAATAATATACGTGAGCTCTCGGAAATTTAATTCCACGGAATTCATGCTGAGCGCCGCGCAACTATTTCAGGCCCCAGGGGATGAGGGTGTTGAAGTGGCTTTTGCCGGACGCTCCAATGCAGGAAAATCCAGTGCACTCAACACATTGACCGCCAATAAAAAATTGGCCAAGACCAGCAAGACACCCGGTCGCACCCAACTTTTGAATTTTTTCCAATGGCAATCCGGGCGACGTTTGGTGGATTTACCGGGATATGGTTTCGCGAAAGTATCTGCGCAGAAGAAACTGGCGTGGCATCGACTGCTGGAGGACTACTTCAGTCATCGGCAAAGTCTGCGCGGTTTGGTGCTGGTGATGGACATACGGCACCCCTTCAAGGATTCCGATGAGCAGATGCTGGCCTGGTGCGCCGAGTACCGGCTGGATGTTCATGTGTTGCTGACGAAGGCGGACAAGTTGACCCGGGGCAGCGCCAAGAACGCACTGCTCAAAGCGCAGCAGCACTTGAAGACCCTTGGGCAGGATGCCAGCGTGCAGTTATTCTCCGCGCATGACCACAGTGGCATCGAAGACCTGGAGGCGCGTCTGTTGTCGTGGTTAACATAAAAAAGCCCCGGCCAGAGGGGTGAGCCGGGGGTTGAAGTAATACCCGGTTTAGGGGACCGGGAACAGCGCCGTTCGGGGGGGCCAAACGGGCTGTGGAGACACACAGAACCCGTTTGACGCGAGCTTTGGGAAAAAGTTCTGAAAAAAGTTCATGTATGTGGCAACTGTGCGTCGTGGCCGTTGGCGGCCGGCCGTCTTCAGTGGGCCTGATCCCAGTTTTCGCCAACACCGGCGTCGACCACCAACGGCACGTTTAGTTGCAGTACACCGCTCATGAGCGCGCTGACTTGCTCCCGCAGTGTGTCCACGGCAGAGGTTGCGACCTCAAATACCAGCTCATCGTGTACTTGCATGATCATGCGTGCGTTGATGTTTTCTTGCGTTAACCACTGGTCAGTCGCGATCATGGCCAACTTGATAATGTCCGCGGCGGTACCTTGCATGGGCGCATTGATGGCCGTGCGCTCGGCGTATTGGCGGCGCTGTGCGTTACGGGAGTTGATTTCCGGCAGGTACAAGCGCCGTCCACATACCGTGGAGACATAACCTTGTGCACGGGCCAGGTCGCGGGTACGGTCCATGAAGAGTTTCACGCCCGGATAACGTGCGAAATACATATTGATGTATTCCTGGGCGGTGCCGCGGTCAACGCCTAACTGCTTTGCCAGGCCGAAGGCGGACATGCCATACACCAGGCCAAAATTAATGGCTTTGGCGCTGCGTCGCTGCTCGGTGCTGACACGGTCAGGGGTGGTATTGAACACATCGGCGGCGGTGGCGCGGTGAATGTCGGCGCCCTGGGCAAATGCCTGTAACAGACCGGCATCTTCCGACAAATGGGCCAGGATGCGCAATTCAATCTGCGAATAATCGGCGGCCAGAATCCTGTATCCGGGAGCCGCCACGAATGCCTGCCGGATACGGCGTCCTTCCTCGGTGCGAATCGGAATATTTTGCAGGTTTGGATCGCTGGAAGACAGGCGCCCCGTGGAGGCTATCGCCTGATGGTAGGAGGTGTGCACGCGGCCGGTACCCGGATTGATCTGCTCCGGCAGGCGGTCGGTGTAGGTAGAGCGCAGCTTGCTGAGGCCACGGTGGTCCATGATGACCCGTGGCAGCGGGTAGTCCAGCGCCAATTCCTGTAATACCCCTTCCGCGGTCGAGGGCTGGCCTTTCGGCGTTTTTTGCAGTACCGGCAGGCCCAGTTTCTCGAACAGGATTTCCTGAATCTGTTTCGGTGATCCCAGATTGAACATCCCGCCGGCCAGTTGATAAGCCTGGTCTTCCAGGACGATCAGCTTGGCGCTGATCTCCCGGCTTTGCTCCTCAAGTTTTCGCGCATCGACCAGCACGCCGTTGCGTTCCACGCGGGACAATACCGGAATCAAGGGGATTTCGATGGCTTCATACACGTGTTGCAGCAACGGTTCCTGTTGCAATTTGGGCCACAGCGCCTGGTGCAGGCACAGAGTGACATCGGCGTCCTCGGCAGCATAGTGTGCTGCAGTGTCGATATCAATTTCATTAAAGGTGATCTGTTTAGCCCCTTTACCGGCGATGTCTTCGTAATGCACCGTGTGCCGGTTCAGGTGCTTCAGTGCCAGGGTGTCCATGTCATGACGACTGCCGGTGCTGTTGAGTACGTAGGATTGCAGCATCGTGTCGTGGTGAATGCCCGCCGGGTGAATGTCGTAGTTGGCCAGTACATTCATGTCATACTTCAGGTTTTGCCCGAGCAGCAAGCGTTGCGGATCTTCGAGCAGCGGTTTGAGCGCATTCAGTACCTCATGCCGCGCCAGTTGTTGCGGGGCACCGGCGTAATCGTGTGCCAGCGGCACATAAGCGGCGTGGCCTGGCGTCACCGCAAAAGAAACGCCGACGATTTGCGCTTCCATGTAATCCAGGCTGGTGGTTTCGGTATCGAAAGCAATCAGCTCGGCGCGCGCGAGACGTTGCAGCCAGCGCTCGAAATCCACTTGACTGAGAATCGTTTCATAGGTCACCGTTGATGCGGTGGCCTGCGTTGGCGCCATTGTCGGCGGGGCAGGCTGAGCGCTAAGTTCAGCTAACCAGGTATTGAATTCCAACTGTGTGAACAACGCGCCGAGCCGGCTTTGTTCCGGCGGCGACAATGACAGCTGTTCCGGCGTGACCGCGAGCGGCACGTTGCACTTGATCGTAGCCAGAACGCGGGACAACGGCAGTTGATCGAGTGCGGCGCGGAGATGTTCGCCGATTTTTCCTTTGATGTCAGCGGCGTGCGCCACTACCTCATCCAGGCTGCCGTAATCCTGCAACCACTTGCTGGCGGTCTTCGGGCCGACCTTGGGGACTCCCGGAATATTATCGGACGTGTCGCCCACCAGTGTCAGATAGTCCACGATCTGCTCCGGAGTCACGCCGTACTTCTCGCGTACCCCCGCAGTATCGGTCACCGTATTGGTCATGGTATTGATGAGGGTGACATGGTCGTCAACCAGCTGGGCCATGTCCTTGTCGCCGGTGGAAATGAGGGTTCGCATGCCATGTGCTTCGCCCTGACGGGCCAGTGTGCCAATAACGTCATCCGCTTCTACGCCTTCGACCACCAGCAGGGGAATTCCCATGGCTTCGATGATTTCGTGTAGAGGCTCGATCTGGCTGCGCAGATCATCGGGCATCGGCGGGCGATTCGCTTTGTACTGGTCATACAGGTCATGACGAAAAGTTTTCCCCTTGGCATCGAATACCACCGCCATGTAGTCAGGAGCCTGGTCCAGGAGCAGCCGGCGTAACATGTTGATGACACCATAAACCGCGCCGGTGGCCTGACCCTTGGCGGTGGTCAGGGGCGGCAAGGCATGAAAGGCTCGATACAGGTATGATGAGCCGTCGACCAGTACAAATTTTTTTTCAGTAAACATCGCATCCTTTAGTAATTTAATGGGAAGCTAGGGGCGAGTGTGGCCAGGCACTTCCATCCAGGGTAATTCCCGTTGATGTCGCCCTGTTGATGTGGGCATCCTGGAAAGTTTTGCAGATTATGGCGGAGTTTGTCGATGGTTTCGAGAAATTAGCAGGTGTTGCGCAGAAAATGCGCGATTGTTGGTGGCGGCAAGCATGTATGCACAACGCGGAAAGTTGCCGACGTGGGAGTATATGAATGGTCAACGGGACTTGATTCTGTTTAAAATACCAATAGCTCCGGGGAGAACATGGTCGCCATTTTTCTTCGCTGGACATTTAATAGTGGTAGAGGCAGAAGGGGCCTTAACAATGCAATGGATAAAAGGTTTGGTGCTGGGGCTGCTCGGGCCGGTGTGGCTGTACATGTCCCCGGGTCTGGCGCAGGAGTCCGTGCAGGCGGAACCGCCCCTGTTTGACGATGCACCGTCATCGACTGTCGAAGAGCCTGCTATCGTTATTACCGAGGAACAGAACCTGGTGGTTAAGGAATACCGCATCAAAGGCCAGCTTTACATGATAGAAATTCAGCCCTCCAAGGGTAAGCCCTACTATTTGCTGGACACCGATGGGGATGGCCGTATGGAGTCACGGCGCAGTGAATTGGAGCGTGGTTTCCGAGCGCCGTCCTGGGTTTTATTGCGCTGGTAAGATCGAGTCTACGATCTGTTAATGTCGATAATTCAAAGCGCTAGGATTTGATTGCCGGCAATTGATGCGGAGAATTTTCGAGTTTGTGTCGCGGCGCATGCAGCTCGCGCTACGCTAATTTTATTACATGGCCTTGACAGGGTACGGTCTAAGTGGCATAAAGCCTCAACCTGTGCGCGGCGCATGCTTGGATTATGTTAAGCGTATTACAGGATGGGGGGTTGAACCAAAATAACTCCTATAGATTGTAGAGCAAGCCGTTTACCTCAGGTGCTAATACAAGGGAGCGGTAGTTTTGTAAAAATGACGGAGGATTGAAAATGAAATTACGTTGGATCGCAGTTCCCGCAGCAGCGGTTATGATGATGGCTGGCCAGGCTAATGCAGCCATGGATCAAGCTGCGGCACTGGAACTGGCCAAGAAAAGCGGTTGCTTGGCTTGCCACAGCATCGAAAAGAAAGTTGTTGGTCCTGCTTGGCAGGACGTTGGTAACAAGTACAAAGGCAAAGACGAAAAAGCCCGCTTGGTAGCCAAAGTTAAAGCCGGTGGTAAAGGCGTATGGGGCGAAGTGCCAATGCCTCCCTACTCCCCCCGTGTAGCTGATGCCGACATCGAAGGTCTGGTTGAATTCGTACTGTCTCTGGGCAAATAATTCCAGAATACACAGGTACTAAAAGAAAGCCGGCCATGATGGCCGGCTTTTTTTATGGGGCCGGCAGTTATACACATTAACGCATTGAGTTATATCCTTATCAGTTAGCAAAGATACATGATGTTAATTATTTGCAGTTCTCTGTAATTGCATGATTAATAAGAATAATAATGAGTGAAGGAATTTGCCGTCCGTACGCTCTCACGGCGTAAGGTCTCGGCAAGCTTTCGTTAACGGATTTAGTCCACACAGTTATCCACAGGAAAGAAAGACCTAAGGAAGGTCCATGGATATTGCCTGGAATAAGATATCGGAACATATCACCGCTGCCTCTGGTCGGCATTTTGCTGCCGTTGGGCTGACGCCTTTGACAGGGGGCAGCATTAATGACAGTTACCTTGTCGAGCATGCCGGTATTCGTTACTTTGTTAAGCGTAATCATGAGCGCTTTGTCGAAATGTTCGCCGCGGAATTCGCGGGACTCAACGAAATCGCCGCTAGTGCGACCTTGCGCGTACCGCAACCGTTGTGCTTTGGCCAGGCCGGCGGTACCGCCTATATCGTGCTGGAATACTTACCATTGACGCGCAGACATGATGATCGGGGCATGGTGTTCCTGGCGCGCCAGCTTGCGGCCATGCATCGGATCCATGGGCAACACTTTGGTTGGTATCGGGATAATACGATTGGATCGACACCGCAAGTAAATACAGCGAATGACAATTGGTTGGAGTTCTGGCGGGACCGCCGCCTGGGATTTCAGCTGCAGCTGATGCAACGCACCGGCAGTGAGCACCGGCTGCGGTCTACGATTGAGTTCTTGATGACCAATCTTGGCGCCCTGTTCGCAGGCTACACACCGGTCCCGAGTTTGTTGCATGGCGATTTGTGGTCCGGTAATTATGGTTTCGTGAATGACGAGCCGGTGGTGTTTGATCCCGCGGTGTACTATGGTGATCGGGAAGCGGATCTGGCGATGACTGAATTGTTTGGTGGATTTGGCGCATCTTTTTACCGGGTTTATCATGAAGCCTACCCCGTGGATGACGGGTACCGGCTGCGCAAGGTGTTATACAATCTTTATCATATTCTAAATCACGTCAATCTGTTTGGCGCGTCGTATCTCGGTCAGGCGCAAACCATGGCACAAAATCTGGTGAGTGAAATCAAATAGGTCGATAGCCCCGATGCGCAGAATCCATAAAGTAACAGAAAAGTGCGGACGACTGGCGTCTGCGTCGCTATCACGGCAAGCGCTGGGTTGGGGCGCCGGTGGTCACTGGATCTTGGCGGCGCTGCTGTTATGCGCGCCACTGCGTTTGCTGGCGATGCCTTATGGCGTCTACGATCCGCGCGCGGCTGCCATGGGGGGTGCGGCCGTGGCGTTGTCAGATCGCTATGCCGCAGTACAGAACATGGCGCTGGCGGGTCGAGCGCGTGAGTTCGTGGACTGGAGTTTGAGTTTGCCCAGTATCGGGTGGCAGCAAATGGATGTGAACGACTTCGCGGGATCATTGGATGCTTACCAGGCCAATCCTGCGGCGAACAAATTGTTGGGCTTAAGCGACAAAACCAGCACGCATCATCAATTTTCCGCCCTGGTGGCCACGGTGCCCAGTGATGTTTTCGGCGGTGGTTTGTATCTACTGCAGGACAAGTTTCGCGGGCAGCGCATAGTGGTTGACGCCTCCGACCCGACACGGGTGCAAGTGAACTCCTACGTGGAGAAGAGAGCCATGGATGTTACCGAACATGGAGTCGGATTTGCGCAATACCGCCTTTCGTTGTTGGGCTTGATCGATAACGTCGTGGTTGGATTCGTGCCCAAGTTGTTGTTGGTAAGTTCCACATTGTATCGGGAACCAATCAGCAGCGCGTCCAGCAACGTAGTGCTGACGGCCAGTGAGGCCAACGATAATTCCGCGTTCAATGTGGATGTGGGCGTGCTTAAGGAGTTCAGCCGTTTCACCACCCTGGGATTTGCCGTGCGCAATTTGTTGCCCATGTCATTCCGGTACATTTCAGACGGCAGTGAGCGGGTGGTGGTGAATCCTCAGGCGCGCGTCGGATTGGCGTATGAACGCAAGGAGCGCACTTTCGTCGTGGACGTGGACTTGACCTCTAACCCTGAAGTCGCTTTTGTCGGCCGCAGCCGTTATGCGGCGTTTGGCGGTGAAGTCGCCGTCGGCGATCATTTGAGCCTGCGCGCGGGGATGAAGGTCAATCTTGTCGGCGAACAGGAGTTGGTATTCACCGGCGGTGGCGGTATCGATATCGGAGGGCATCGTCTGGATGTGGCGATTGAAAATGGCCGGGGTGTAACTGGAGCCAGCGCCCATCTGAATATACAGTTCTAAGCAGAGTTCCAGGCTCGATAGCGGGTAAGGCGACGGTGTTTTAACCTCCGCGTTCGCGCCAAGGCGCCAAGTGTGTGGCGCAGTAACTCCTGGAGTTGAAGCAATCCTGCCGCCGCGCACTTGACGTCTTGACGTGAGATAAATATCGCAGTTTGGCGCCGTACGTTGGCCGGCGGCCAGCGCGGCGCTAAAAGGTCATGGCCCAGCCAATGTTGAACATGGCGGAGCGTGGCGCTTTCTTTTGCTTGTTGTTTTCCGTGTAAGTGATTTCGTCCAGGCCGTACGCGACGTCGAAGTTTATGGTCAGCCAGGTGAATCCCATACCAATGTAGTCCTGCTTGCTGCCCGCCAGATTGGCGCGGTAACCCACGCGTACGCTGGGAATGTAAAATTTGCTGGCGGCGTATGCGGCACTGAGCGTTGCCCATTGGTATTCCTGGCCAAAGGGATCTTCCACGGCGTTGACATCCAGCGCGGCACCCGTGACCCAGTTGGTATTGCGCGTAAACAGCGCACCTTCCAGACGCAATTGCGGTTTCATTTCATAGGTCGATCCCTTGCGCAAATCGTTGTAGACCGTGCCGCTGGTATCGTAATTCATGTTACCCAGGGAGTCGGTCAAGGCCAGAGTGGGATATTTAAAGCTGGGCTTATTGATGTTGTCGATGGTGGCGCCGGCCCGATAATGATCGGCTACCCACAGGGCGCCGAAATCCAGACCCAGAGCGGTGGACGTTTCATAATTGTCACCTTTCTGGTTATTGAAGGTGTCTTTTGAATTCTGGCTGGAGGAGAGATCGGACAGTCGTTGCGCATATTGAGTCAATTTGGCTTGGTAATATTTTGCACGTACCCCGGTAAACAGATTGCCCAAGGCGTGGTTCATGGCGATCCAGCTGTAGCCCAGGGACAGTTCGGTAACATATGCGCCCTTCACCAGTAAAGTGGAATCGCTTGCCAGCATGTCATAGAGCACGGTGGCGTTGGTGGAGGTACCGTTGATGTAATTAGTCAGTACATTCTGCAAGTCAGCATTGGTCTCCAGGTAGCTGCCGTTGAGCTGGGGAATATCCGCGGCGAGATAGTCCAGGAAACCGGCGACGGTGACATTGGCATCCAGGGTGAAACTGCCGCCTAAGCCGCGATGACTGACCACGAACGGCATCAAGGGCACATGGCCGGACGCAAAGCCCTTGAAGTAACCATCCTCGTCGATTTTTCGTTGCAATTGGTTTAGCGGATCAATGGTGCCGGTATTGATCAGATTGGCGATATTGTCATGTATTTGGGAGCGATAGCTGGCGTCGAGCAGATACTGGGTAGTGTCGATATTCGCAGGGTCGTTCACCCAGGTTTCCAGGCTGGCGGATTGCTGGTCCACCAAGGTGGTGGTAGTGCTGTCTATTTCGTTGTATAAGTCAGTCACATTGCCAAATTCATAGCCAAATCCGATAGAGCTGAGAATGCCAAACCGGTAACGACTTTTTTCTTCCAGCAGCGCCGAGGCGCCTGCCGCGGGATTGGTCACTTCCGACATGATCGACTGATTATTGCTGATGGCTCCGTAGATAAGGTTGGGTCCGGGAGGGTGGTAAACCGGGGTCGCCATGCTGGAGCCGGACGCCAGTGTTGCCAACAATGCGGAAAACCAAACCTTATTCATTATTTTGCCTCCAGGAATTAATCTGTTCCACCCTGTGTTGGAAATTATCCTAGCAATAGCCGCGGGTGAATCTTTGCTGACTTCAAGTAATAAGCTTCGGCTGGGTGCCAGAAGTCTTTAATGTGGACCCTGTCGTTAATGTCATTGCCGTTGAATCTATGCAACCTAAGTGCCGATTGCGCCCCGGTAGCTGAAAAGTTTTCCATGATAATGCAACGGCTGTATCCGTTCAAATCATTCCAAACGGAGGTAAAACCCTTAGTTTTTTGTTAATTGAGCCCTGGGCATGTACAATATCGGTCACGCGACTATCGGCAGGAACCAAACTACGGGTGTATTCAACCATGTGGCACAGTATAGCCGAGCAAATCGAAAGAATAAGTGATGTGCTTGGTAAAATCGTCGCCTGGCTGATCTTGGTCATGGTGGCAATCATCGTCTTCGATGTCTCCATGCGCTATTTGTTTCTGTGGGGGTCCGTGGCCCTGCAAGAACTGGAATGGCACCTGTTCGCCCTGGTGTTTTTGCTGGCGGCGGCGTACACCCTCAAGCAGGATGACCATGTGCGCGTCGATATTTTTTATCGTGGCCGGTCGGTTACCGATTATCACCGGGCCTGGATTGACTTGTTAGGCACGCTGCTGTTTTTGATGCCGTTTTGCGCATTAATCATCTATACCTCGGTACCCTTTGTTTACAATGCCTACGTCTTCGTCGAAGGGTCGCCGGACCCCGGCGGTTTGCCTTATCGTTACCTGTTGAAGCTGGCGATTCCTGTGAGTTTTGGCCTGTTGTCGTTGCAGGGTATCGCGATCATGATACGCGCTTTGCGGGTGATTCGCTCCCATGGTTCTGCAGGGAGGGCATAGTGGAAGCCTGGGCATTGGTCATGTTGCTGGTGGCGGTAGTTCTGCTGCTGGTCGGCTATCCGGTGGCATTCACGCTGGGCGCGGTCGCGCTCCTGTTTGGAGGTATCTTTCTTGAGCTGAGATTTTTCGACCTGTTGCCGCTGCGGATTTGGGGCATCATGACCAATTTTACGCTGCTTGCGGTACCCCTTTTTATTTTGATGGGCGTGGTTCTGGAAAAAAGCGGGTTGGCGGAAGAGCTGCTGGAGACCATGGGCGCCTTGTTCGGTAAATTGCGCGGTGGATTGGCGGTATCGATCATGTTTGTCGGCATGTTGCTTGCCGCTACCACCGGGGTGGTCGGCGCCACTGTAGTCACCATGGGCATCATTGCGCTGCCGGCCATGTTGAAACACCGTTATCAACCGGAACTCGCAACCGGTACCATTGCCGCCGCCGGTACCTTGGGTCAGATCATACCGCCGAGCATCATTCTGGTGCTGTTGGGTGATGTTGTGGGCGTGCCCGTGGGTCGTTTGTTCATGGGCGCCGTGGTGCCGGGTATGTTGCTGGTGGTCTTGTTCGTTGTCTATTTGTTTACCGTCGCCTGGCTTCGTCCCCAGTGGGCGCCACCGATAGTCGATGACGCGGGTAGGTCACGGTCCGTCAACCTCAAGCAGGTGGTGAATAGTATGCTGCCGCCCGTGGTATTGGTGGGGGCGGTGTTGGGCACCATCTTTTTCGGGGTTGCGTCGCCCACGGAATCCGCGGCCTATGGCGCGGCCGGGGCAATATTACTGGCGGTAATGCGCCGCAAGCTGAATACCGGAAATCTCAGCCAGGCGTTGTATCAAACCGCACGCCTCACCAGCATGGTATTTTTAATACTCATCGGGGCGACGACTTTTGGTCTGGTCTTCAGAGGCATGGGGGGCGACCAGCTGGTGCATGAAGTCATGACCAATTTGCCGGGCCAGCAGTGGGGCTTTCTGGCAGTCAGTATGCTGGTGTTGTTCATGCTTGGATTCTTTTTGGATTTTCTGGAAATATGTTTCATTGTAGTGCCGATTCTGGCGCCGATTGCCAGCCATTTCGGTATCGATTTGTTATGGTTTGCGATACTCATTGCAGTCAATTTACAAACATCTTTCTTGACGCCACCGTTCGGTTTTTCTCTGTTTTATCTTAAGGCGGTGGCGCCCCCGGAAATAAGCTGCAGCCAAATCTATGTCGGGATCGTTCCCTACGTGGCAATTCAAGTGCTGGTGCTGGTGCTGGTCAGTCTGTTTCCCGGGTTGATTTTGTGGCTCCCGAACTTTATGGATGCCCTGCACGGTCTTTAAGCCGCACGCCCTCATTCAATCATATTTCTTCATATGTGACTCTCTTTCGGGGCGGTGCGCGTACCTATGCACGACCTATGCGCCGATGCCGTGAAGGTGGTTGCTGGCAGCGCAACTCTTTAGCTTTGCATCTGCCGATGTTTGACGTTTGCCTGCCAATTTCCGTTATCAATAATTCACAATTAGCAGCGACATATTACTGTGGTTGCGTCGATATATTGGCATGCATGTTGCGTTTGTGACGAAGCGTTGCGTGAATTGTCTTCGATAACGGAAAACAATAGTTAACAGCTTATGCCATGATCAACCAACAGATTAATCTATACCAACCGATCTTTCGCAGGGAACGTAAGTTATTGTCCTTCGATGCCTTGTTGCAAATTATCTTGATTGCGATTGTATCGCTGGCGTTGGTTTACGAATATGGTGTTTGGAGCGGGTATCGTTTACAGCAAACCGCCGCGAGTTTACGCAATTTGAAGACGGAGAAGCTGCTGCTATTGGAGCGCCTGCAGCATGAGCAGGCACGGCCGCAGGATGCGCTGCCGGCCGATAGAGTGTTGGCGGAATTGCAGCAGGAGTATGCGGCGAGGAAACAGCTTCTGGAAAGCATGTCGAATATTGGTCAACTGCACAGCCACGGATTTTCTGAATATTTGGAAGCGTTTTCAAAGAAGACATTGCCAGGCATGTGGCTGACGGGTTTCAGTGCCAGCGGTGACGGTCGGGATCTCGAGCTGCGTGGCGGGGCACGTGATCCGCACACGATTCCCGAATTCGTGCAATCGTTTGCGGACGTACCGGTGTTGACGACCATGAAATTTCGGATGTTGCAGATCGAGCGTGTCGACGCCGGTAAACAGTGGGTGGATTTTATTCTCAGCACGGATACGGAAGTTTCCAGGGGGATGGAATGAAGGCAATGCAAAAACGCATAACCTACACCAGGGAGCGATTTAACGCGCTCCAGGTGCGCGAGCGGGTGCTGGCTGGGGCTGCGGCGCTGGCGGTGATCTATATGATCTGGCACCGGTTGGTGATGCCGTCTGTCTATGATGCGCGACAGGCCACGAGTCAGGAAGTTGTCAACATGAACACTGAGCTGGCAGGTATCGAAAAACATATCAGTACTTTGATGGAAGAACGTGATGGAGCCGCCGTGGAGGGCGTGCAACGGCAGATTGAATCAATTCGAAATGCCATGCGCGAGTTGGAGAGCAGCCAGGGAAAGGCGCTTGTGGAATTCATCCCGCCCCGGGAAATGGTCGATGTGTTGAAGGAATTGATTATTCGGATGCCGGAGCTCACGCTTTTGAAGGTCCAAAGTCAACCCGCTCGGCCCCTGTCGCTTCCGGAGTCGAAGAATGCGGGGCAGACGCCTGTTTTGAAAATCTATGAACATGGCGTGATCATAGAGTTTTTGGGGAACTACTACAGCTCCTTGCAGTATTTCCGCAAACTGGAGTCGTTGCCCTGGAAGTTTCATTGGGATTTTGCAGGTTATCAGGTTCAGGAATATCCGCAAGCGCGAATTCGTCTGGTGATACATACGCTCAGCCTAAGCGAGGCGTTACTCGGTGTGTAGGGCGCTGTTGTTGGCGCTGTTGCTGGGCGTTACGGGCGCGGTTACCGCATTTAATGATCCGACGCGACCGCCGGCCGTGAACAGCGTTGCGCCGACTGCGGGTAGCAGCAAAGCGGCGTCATGGGAGTTGAGTTCCATATTGATCAACGGTGAGCGCAGCATTGCTATCATCAATGGAATTGCGCTATCAGCCGGTGACATGGTGGGTGGCGCGCGTGTGATATCGGTGGAGGCCGCCAGGGTTACCCTGCAACAGGGTAATAGAAAATTTTCTTTGGGATTGACGGATCAAATAAAGCGCAATACCAGAACCGACAACAGAGGCAATGTGCCATGAGCAGTATGCAATATTTACGCTGGGCTGGACTGGGGTGGGTGGTGGTCTGGATGTCGGCATGCCAGTCCGCACCGGCGCGCGCTCCTTATGATACCGGTTATATGTCGGAATCGCTGGCTGCGAGCGTTCGGCAAGCGCAAGCAGCGCGCGCCGTGCCGGCGGGTCAGCCGGAGCCGGAAATAACAACTGCGTTGTTGCCGCCGTTAACCTTGGAGTTACGGGAAAGTGATTTGTCCCCCGCCGAACCGCGTTTCGATTTGACCGTCAAGGAAGCGCCGGCAGCGGTATTCTTCATGAGTTTGGTGCGTGATACTTCTTACAATATGGTGGTGCATCCGGGCGTGTCCGGTACCGTCAGTCTTGCGTTGAAGCAGGTGACGGTACCCGAGGTCATGGAGGCGGTGCGCAGTGTGTATGGGTATGAGTACCGTCGCAGTGGCCATGGTTTTGAAGTCCTTGAATCCAATATGCGGGCGCGCATTTTCAAGATCGACTATCTCAATCTCAGTCGCAGGGGGGAGTCGCAGATCCGGGTGAGTTCCGGGCAAATTTCAGAAACCACCAGCAGTACCGGGAATGATGGCGGCGGCAAGTCCAGCGCCAGCAAAAGCATCCTGTCCGGCAGCCGTGTGGATACTTCATCGGATGTGAATTTCTGGGCAGAGCTCAAGGATGCTTTGCGTACACTGATCGGCGATGCCGACGGCCGTAAGGTTGTGGTAAATCCCCAGTCAGGAATTATCATTGTGCGCGCCATGCCCGCCGAATTACGGGTAGTGGAAGACTATTTGATGTCCACTCAGAAAATCATCCGCCGGCAGGTAATTCTGGAAGCGAAAATCCTTGAGGTCAGGCTAAGCGATGGGTTTCAGGCGGGCATCAATTGGGCGGCACTGGGACACCAGGGTGATAACAGCGCAGTATTCGGCCAGACCGGCGGTGGTACCGTGTTTGACGGCGCGGGTTACAGTGAAACGCGTGGTGCCAGCGGGAATTTGAATCCCGGCGCGCTGGACATGGTGTCGGGTACCGCCACATCCGCGTTTGGCGGCATGTTTTCCATGGCGGTTAATGCCGGAGATTTCACGGCGTTTATCGAAATGCTGTCAGGCCAGGGCGAAGTGCATGTCCTTTCCAGCCCGCGCATCGCCACTGTCAACAATCAGAAAGCGGTCATTAAGGTCGGACAGGATGAGTTTTTTGTTACCGACGTCAGTAGCGAATCCAACACCGCCGCTACCGGCGTGGCCACAAGCCAAAGTGTAAATGTCGAACTGACGCCGTTTTTTTCCGGTGTCGCCTTGGATGTGATCCCGCAGATCGATGAGCAAAATGGCATAACCTTGCATATCCATCCTTCGGTAAGCGAGGTGCGGGAAAAGATCAAACAAATTAATGTGACCTCTACAGATCAATTGACGGTACCGCTGGCCCTGAGCACCATCCGCGAATCAGACAGTATTGTGCGCGCGCAGAGCGGTCAGGTGGTCGTTGTTGGTGGATTGATGCAGGACACGGTGCAGGACACCGTGGTTTCGGTACCGTTCTTCGGGTCCCTGCCCGTGGTGGGCGCGCTATTTCGCCATACTAAGCAAGTTTCCGTAAAGAGTGAGTTGGTCCTGTTGTTGCGGCCGGTGGTGGTGCAGGATGGGGCGGATTGGGCGAACCTGGTGCAGGAAAGCTCCAACCTCATGCGCAATCACCTGGCGGATCAGGAAAAATAGCATGTGGCGCCGCTATCAAGAATTGTCCTGGACGATCGCGGCGGCGATCCTGGTTTGCATGCTGGTGCTGGTAACCACTAACGTCAGTGCCGATCCCTTGGCTGCTCCAGCCTCGGTAACAGGGAAGCGAACCAAATTTGGCCTCAAGCCTCACAGTCAGATGATGATGGAGAAAGAACTCAGCCCGGTAAGCGCCTCGTCGATTGCGGCTGTCTCCTATACGCAAGCGATTGGCTTTTATCACACGGGGGATTATAACAAGGCGATCGACGCACTGGAGCTCGCATTGGCGCAGGACGGCAACCTGCGGCCGGCGCGCACCTTGCTGGTATTCTTGCTGTTAAAGACAGGCGCCGTGTCGCGGGCGATGGTGCTGTTGGAAAAAGGATATTCGGAGGGCGTGCTGGATGCGCAATTGACATTGCTGTATGCGCGCATGCTGCTGGAACAACAGCACAGTATCGAAGCGCTCAAGGTGCTCCGTGGCTCAAGTACGCTGGATTCCGGCAAACCGGCACATCTCGCGCTACTGGCCGGGGCGCACCAGAAAGCCGGTAACTATCAGGATGCCGCGCTTTTGTACCGGCGTTTGTTCGAACTGCAACCGCACCAGGGTCAATGGCTTACCGGTCAGGCACGGGCGCTGGAAGCGGCTGGTGACCGGTCAGGGGCGGCGGCGGTATATGCCCAGGCAATGGCCAGCCAAATAGCCGATCCGGCGATACGCGCTTATAGTGAACAGCGTTTATATGCCCTGCGCTCAATCAAGCGGTAGCCGACCATGACCCAACCGCAACGTATCCGCATCGGCGACTTGTTGGTGAAAAACAAGTTGATTTCCGAGGGGCAGCTGGAAGCGGCATTGGACCAGCAAAAAAAGAGCGGGCGTAAACTCGGTCGGGTGCTGGTGGAAAATGGTTTCGTCAAGGAAGATGATTTGTTGAACTTGCTTGCCCGGCAGCTCAATATTCCCTATATCGACATGACCCGCTACGATGTCAACGCGGATGTGTGCCGCATGATACCCGAGACCCTGGCGCGTCGTTACCGAGTGCTGCCTCTGGAAGCCAGTGCGGACGGTCTGCTGATGGCAATGGCGGATCCCACCAACATTTTCGCGTATGACGAGATTTCGCGGATTTTAAGGCGACCGATTCGGCTGGCCGTGGTTAAGGAAAGTGAATTGCTGCAGGTTATTGATCAGGTCTACCAGCACAACGAAGCGGTGCAAAACCTGGCGACCGAACTTGGCGAGGAGCTGGCGCAAAACGCCTATGATCTTGGTTTGCTTAATCAGGCCAGTACCAGTTCCGACGCACCGGTCGTGCGATTGCTGGAAACCCTGTTCAAGGAAGCGTTGACCGCCAGTGCGTCTGATATTCATATCGAGCCGGATGCCGATGTGTTGCGTATTCGCAAGCGTGTCGACGGCGTGTTGCAGGAACAAATCGTCGATCAGAAGCAAATTTCCGCCGCCTTGGTGTCACGTCTCAAGTTGATGGCGGGTTTGGATATTTCCGAGAAACGACTGCCTCAGGATGGGCGGTTCAATCTACGCGTGTCAGACGCCAATGTTGATATTCGTTTATCGACCATGCCGACGCAGAACGGCGAAGCCGTGGTGATGCGTCTGCTGGATCAATCCGGCGGTGTGCTGCGTATGGAGCAGTTGGGTATGTCGGACGGCTTGCTGGATGACGTCAGAAAAGTGATCCACAAACCCTATGGATTGGTATTGGTGACCGGTCCCACCGGCAGTGGTAAAACGACAACGCTTTATTCCATCCTGAACGAACTCAACCAGCCGCAAAAAAAGATCATAACCGTGGAAGATCCGGTAGAGTACAGTCTGCCGCGCATTAATCAGGTGCAGGTGAGTAACAAGATAGGCCTGGATTTTGCCCGTGTGCTGCGTACGGCGTTGCGCCAGGATCCGGATATCATCCTGGTCGGCGAAATAAGAGATCGTGAAACCGCGGAAATCGCCTTGCGTGCGTCGATCACCGGACATTTGGTATTGTCAACCTTGCATACCAATGACGTGGTGAGCACCGCTACCCGATTAATGGATATGGGCGTCGAAGCCTACGTAGTTGCCAGCGCCTTGCAAGCGGTTCTGGCGCAGCGCTTGGTGCGCAGGATTTGTGACCGATGCAGCGAACCTTATCAGCCCACCCAGCGTGAACAGGAATGGTTACAGGCCAATCCCGGAAGCGCACAAACCAATGTGCAGTTGCGGCGTGGCGTCGGCTGCCCATCCTGCCACCAGACGGGTTACCGGGGTCGCGTCGCGGTCCACGAGTTTGCGGCGATTAATGATGCATTGGCGGAGGCGTTGCGTTCCGGGAACTACCAGGTGTTTGAGCAACTGGTGCGCCAGCAGCGGAACTATCGTCCGCTGGTCGCAAACGCCATGGAAAAAGTCACGGCTGGCATCACTACGCTGGATGAAGTAGTACGCATCAGTGGCTGGATCGACTGAGTATGGCGTCGTTTCAGTACAAAGCCCGAAGCAAGCAAGGTGATGCCATTGAGGGGGTAATGGATGCGTCATCCTCCACTGCGGTCGCCACCCAATTATTTAATACCGGTTTAACGCCAGTCGATATCTTCGAGGTTGATGCTACCGTATCCCGCCGTATCTCTGAGTGGTCAATGTTCGCCCACTCGGTGACGATAGAAGACATGATTCAGTTTAGCCGGCAGATGTACAGCCTCACCAAAGCGGGAGTACCCATTTTGCAGGCCTTGGCGGGGTTGGCGGAAACCACCAAACATCCGGTGCTGGCCCATGGCATCAGCGGTATCCGTGGTCACCTGGAAGAAGGTCGTGATCTGGCCAACGCCATGGGGTCTTTTCCGAAAATCTTCAGTGTTTTTTACGTCAGCATGATTCGGGTCGGAGAAACTACCGGTCAACTGGATGCTATTTTTCTGCAACTCACTCACTATTTGGAACGCGACAAGAAATCACGGGACCAGATCAAGGCGGCGTTGCGTTACCCGATTTTCGTGCTGAGCGCGGTCGTTATCGCGCTGGTGATCATCAATCTGTTCGTCATTCCGGCGTTCGCGAAAATATTTTCCAGTCATGGTGCGGATTTGCCATTCGTGACCAAGATGTTAATTATGTCGTCGCAGTTTATGACTCATTACTGGCCAATTTTGCTGGTGACCACATTGTGCGCCGTCGTGGGCGTGCGTTATTACCTGATCAGCGATCAAGGTCGTTACCGATGGGACAAATTACAGCTCAAACTGCCGCTGGTGGGTCGCATTATCCATCGAGCGACTCTGGCGCGCTTCACGCGCTTGTTTTCCATGTCGACGCGGGCCGGTGTGCCTTTGATTACGGCATTGACCGTGGTGGCGCGCGCCTTGGACAATCGCTATGTGGAAGAGCGGGTGCTGGAGATGCAGACAGGTCTGGAGCGTGGCGAGAGTATCACCCAGACCGCAAGAATTACCGGCATGTTCGACAGTCTGGTGTTGCAGATGATGTCCGTTGGCGAACAGACCGGGGCCATGGACGAGTTGCTGCACGAGGTCGCTGAGTACTACGACATGGAGGTGGAGTACGACGTTAACCGGTTGGGCGCGGCAATCGAGCCGATCCTGACCGTGGCCATCGCCGGCATGGTGTTGATATTGGCGCTGGGAGTGTTTCTGCCAATGTGGAGTATGGCGGATTTGGCGCGCCACGGGTAAACAATTGTAAAAAGCCAAAAATTGGCCGGTGGTTAAGGTCGTTACGCCAATAGTGTTTAACCGTATTGACCGATAACCGTATAACTACACAGTGCGATAAATATCGGTTGCGATAGTTCCGAGCGGTGCAGGTCATCGGTGCCGGGGTGGTATCAGGCCAAGGATTAGATATTGGAGAAGAACATGTACAAGCAACAAAGCGGTTTTACGCTCATCGAGTTGGTTATTGTGATCGTGCTGCTGGGTATTCTGGCGGTTACGGCACTGCCCCAGTTTGGTAACAGCGAAGACGCCGCCCGACGCGGGGCGTTTTGGGGTGCGATCGGCGCGATGAATTCCGCGGTATCGGTGGCTAAGGCGACCAATAAAACCAGCGCCCCGACCGCGGCGCAAGTCATCGCGCAATTCGATGGCGCCGGCAGTTTTACCGCGGTAGCCGCAGCATGCGGCGCGGCACCAGTGGTTACCCTGGCATCTGCCTCGGGTACGGACATCAGTATAACGTCGACATTTGGCACCGCGACGACATATTGTGTATCCACGGCATATGCTGCCGGCACCCTGACCAGACCCACTGACTTGTAATAACGTCATTTGGTCTAGATATTGCGCGGGCCTTGCCGAGAATGGTATGGCCCGCGTTAAGCACATGCAACCCGTTACTACAGGCCAATGTCGGGGCGTCACGTTACTGGAATTGATTCTGGTATTGTTGTTAATCGGAATTCTGGCCGTCTACGCGGCGACGCGCTGGAGCCAGGAAGCTGCCAGCGTCGCACCTCAAGGGGCGCGACTGGCGTCCGATATCCGTCATCTTCAGATTCTTGCAATGACCCAGGGGCAACGCTACACCCTTCATATTCCAGTGACCAATGACCGCTACCAGGTGCGAGATATTCTCAATAATGTCATTACCGATCCGGTGACCGGCGCGCCGTTCACGGTAGTGCTGGCGACCAATACCGTGATTGCGGGTGTCGATACCGGATTTGACGGTCTGGGCAGACCTTTGAATGGTGCCGTATTGGCGGCCGCGCCCCGATCCTGCACGCTCACCGCCGGCGGTCAAACCAGCGTGGTCACGATAGCGCCGGTATCCGGTTTTGTCACGGTCACGCCATGACGAGGCCAGCCGCGAGCGGATTACGCTGTGGTGGTTTCACCTTGCTGGAGTTGATCCTGGTGATCGTGCTGCTGAGTGTGGCCGCGGTGCCGATTCTGGGAGGTTTCAATCAGGTAGGACGTGGTCTGGAAGTGAGTCAGGATGGTCAGATCGCGTTGCAACTGGTGCAGGAGCAAGCCGAGAATCTGTTGGCGGACAAGCGTAATCTTGGTTTTGCCGATCCGTCGTTGAACGCGGGGATTACGCTGACGGTGTTGGCGGCACCTTACGCCCGATATGATCGTACGGTAACGATCGTAAATCATACCAGCGTTTCCCTGAATGGTTGCCCGAATACCGGACTCTGCAAGTTGGTCACGGTCGATGTCAACCTGGCGGGTGGTGGTCGGTTGTTGGCAACCACCAGTTTCATGGTGGTGCAATGAGGCTCACGAACTCAAAAGCGCGATCGGCGTCAGGCATGGTGTTAACGGCCACGCAGCGCGCTGCAACAGGTATGCACCCCCGGCAATCAGGCTTTACTTTGCTGGAAATGATCATCGCTCTGGTGTTGCTGGGGGTGCTCGCGAGTATTGGCGGTATGGTCATCAGCAATGGGGTTTCGGTGTATTCCGCCACCACGGACGCCATTGAGGTTCTGGCCAAGCAGCGTTATGCCCTGGAGCGTATCGCCCGCGAGTTGCGTCAAGTGTGGTTCAACGGTGGACAGTATGCGTTCACCACCATGAATCCCGATAGTGTGATGTTTACCAAATCCGATTCCGAGCAAGTCGCTCTGTCCCTGGTGGGCACGGATGTCACCATTGGCTATGGCAGTGTCGCCGGCACCTATACGCTTGCGAATAACGTTGCGAGCCTGGTGTTTACTTATTATGAGGATGATGGTGTCACCGAGCCGGCTACCGCGTTTAATGTGGCGTTCGTCGAGATTTCATTAGTGGTGCAGCACGGTGCCGGTACCACTGCCGCGCGTACCCGTGTGGCGGTGAGGAACTGACGGTGACGGCTGCGGCGATACACATTTCTGTTCATGAACAGCGCGGCTCGGCCAGTGTTATCGCGGTGATGCTGCTGGTGGTGCTGGTGTTATTCCTGCTGACTACGGCCACTGAAATGGTAACTACCGGTACTATCGATACCATGCTGCAGGAAGCGGCATCGGATGCGTTGATGGTGGCGGAAAGCGGTGTCGAGCGTGCGATTCGTCGTTTCAGTGATAATACGGCATTATGTACCGGTAACAACCTGGGGGAAGTTAATGTGGAGCTGGTGGCCGGTTCCGGCCGCCGCTTCACCATCGTCTCGGACGCTGTCGGCCTTCCGGCAAATCAGTGTCGATTGACGGTGACCGGAACCGTGACCGCCAGTAATGCGGTACGCACTTTGCAGGTGGTGTCGCAAGCGGGTAGCGGCGGAGGTGTGGTCGCGGTAGACCGGGTATCCAGTCGACAGCGTGGCAATCGGAACGACAACATCTGGAATCACCGGATCAGCAATGGCGGTGTCGACCGCTTCCTGGTGGTGGCGGTGTCCGTGCGAAATGGCGCTGCGGCGGCCGTAACCGGGGTGACTTACGATAGTGTCCCCATGCAGTTCCTGCGCCGTGAAACGACGCCCAACCCCAATAACGATACCTTCGTTGAGGTGTGGTACCAGATTAATCCGAATATCGGAAATCATCCTGTGGTGGTCAATTTTAACGCCGCAGTGGAATCCGTCGGGGGCTCGATCGGTTTTACCGGGGTGAAACCGGCGGCACCCGAGGCCGTTAACGGCGTCAAAGCCAACAGTAGCAATCCCGCGGTAGCGGTGACCACCGTCAGCAACAATGCCTGGGTGGTCGCGGCCTTGGCGGCCAGGACCAATGCCAATCCGGTGGTGGGCGGAGGACAAACAGTGCGTTGGAATCAGGTCGCCACAAACGGTGGCAGTGTGGTCCGCGGCGCGGGCTCGACCTTTGGTCCCAAAACCCCGGCCGGGCTGGTTACCATGAATTGGACTCTTGGCAGTTCCTACTGGGCGATGGTGGGTCTGGCGATCGCGCCCAGTGGCAGCGCATCGCCGCAATTGCTGAGCTGGCGCGAAATCGTGCCTTAATAATGATTCTTACTGAACAGTGAGGTTTTCCATGCAGCTGCCGGCCTTTCTTTCCCGACGCAGATTCTCGCCATTAACCGCGGTGGTGCCTGCCGCCGATGGCCTGAGCCTGGCGATGATCGATTTCGATGGCGCTAAACCCGGAATTGAATTTTGCGAGTTTATCCCTTGGGCTACGCCTGCCGAACGCGTTCAGGTGTTAACGCAGGCCGCGAGCAAACATAAGCTGCACAAACAACAATGCGTCACGGTGATGAATTACGGAGATTACAATATTCTGAGCGTGGAGGCGCCGGAAGTTCCGGCGTTGG
>JAHECY010000142.1 GCA_024641505.1 Gammaproteobacteria bacterium | reverse complement strand
CCGGTGATGCGGGCAATGGCACCTATGTCAAGTATGCGGTGACCGGTCTCAGTCCCTATGACAGTTACTATCATATCTACAATGTCGAGTTGAGCAACAATTTGACTGAAATCGAATGGGACAGCGCCAGCAAAGCGGGACGGATCACCAATCTTAACCATTATGGCGATAGCAACTGGTACTATTGGAATGAGGGACAAAATGACATCCCTGCACCCTGACCGTTACCAATAAGTCTGCGTTCTGAACGCAAGCCCGATTGATTATTCATGTCCATCGGGCTTTTTTTTCGTGATACCTGCACCGATGAACTGTAGGGTGCGTATTACGCACCGTTAGTCTTTTTAAACATAAAACACGGTGCGTAATACGCACCCTACGCTCTGCGGTCGTGATACAAACGTACGTTACGCATCGACATTACATTCTGCGGTCGTGATAAAAAAACGTAGGTTACGCATCGACATTACGTTCTGCGATCGTGATAAAAAAACGTAGGTTACGCATCGACATTACGTTCTGCGGTCGTGATAAAAAAACGTAGGTTACGCATCGACATTACGCTCTGCGGTCGTGATAAAATAACGTAGGTTACGCATCGACATTACGCTCTGCGGTCGTGATACAAACGTACCTTACGCATCGACATTACATTCTGCGGTCGTGATAAAAAAACGTAGGTTACGCATCGACATTACGTTCTGCGGTCGTGATAAAAACGTAGGTTACCCATCAGCATTTCCCGCCTGCGGTAGCGGTGGGGGTGCCGTTGCCGGGACGTCAAGCGCCAGGGATGGCGCTTGCGAGCCTCCAGGGATGGGTTCACGGCGTTCCCGGCAACGGTACCCCCACCGCTACGGATAGCGGGTGGGTAATCCACATCGGAGCCACCTAATAACGGTTCTTCGTTCTCGTTTTCAAGAGCCGGTGCGTAATACGCGTCCTACGCCAACAACGCATGCAGCGCCTGGATGCTTGCCGGTAGTTTGATGGCTTCATGCATGTCCTGCTGCAAAAACGCCAGGAGTTTGGGGTAGAGCGCAATGGCTTTGTCCAGTTCCGGATTGCTGCCGGCCACATAAGCGCCGATATTGATCAAATCGCTGTTTTGACGGTACAAGGAATACATTTGTTTGAAGCGCCGCGCGGCCAGGATATGCTCTTTCGAAGAAATTTCCGTCATCAAACGGCTGATCGATGCCTCTATATCCACCGCGGGATAGATACCGCTTTCTCCCAAACTTCGGGACAGCACTACATGTCCATCCAGAATCGCCCGTGCCGCGTCGGCGATGGGGTCATTGGGATCATCGCCCTCGGTCAACACCGTATAAAACGCTGTGATCGAACCCTCACCCGGCGCTCCATTGCCCGCCCGCTCCACCAGGCGCGGTAATCGTGCGAAAACCGACGGTGGATAGCCTTTGGTTGCCGGTGGTTCACCCACGGCGAGCGCGATTTCCCGCTGCGCCTGGGCATAACGTGTCAGGGAATCCATCAATAATAAAACATGTTTTCCCTGATCTCGAAAATATTCCGCGATGCTGGTTGCCATGGCCGCGCCATGCAATCGCATCACCGGTGGACTGTCTGCCGGCGCCGCCACCACCACCGAACGTGCCAGTCCTGCTTCGCCCAGGCTGTTCTCGATAAAGTCCTTCACTTCACGACCACGTTCGCCGATCAGGCCTACGACCACGATATCCGCGTTGGTGTAACGCGTCATCATTCCCAACAACACACTTTTACCGACACCGCTGCCGGCAAATAAACCCAGGCGCTGTCCACGCCCGACGCACAACAATGAATTGATGGAACGTACGCCCACATCCAGAGGTTTGTCGATGGGCTGGCGGCGCATGGGGTTTACGGCCAAACCAGTCAGGGGAATGCTGGCGTGGGTGACGACCGGACCCAGTCCGTCCAGGGGTTTGCCGGTGCCGTCCAGGACACGACCCAGCAACTTGTCGCTGACATGGGCCTGATATGCACGACCCGTGGGGACTACACGCGCATTTTGCGTGATGCCGTGAGTATCGCCGGTTGGCATCAAATAAATTTTTTCATCCGCGAAGCCCACCACCTCCGCTTCCACCCGCCGGTTGTCAGCACCGATGATCTGGCACAATTCACCAATGGCGGCCTGACATCCTACCGCTTCCAGCGTCAGTCCAATCATCCGAGTCAAGCGGCCGGATACGATGCAGGTGCTCCTGGTGTCGCCGACACGCTGTTGATATTTATTGAGACGCTGGCGCCAAATGTTGCCGCGTGCCAGTTCAGGAGGGGCCATCGTGTTCCCGGTCATCGCCAAACACCTGTGCAATTAACGTTGCCAGTCGATTTTCGACGGTGGCATCCACTTGGGAATCGCGTGTTACCACACGACAACCTCCGGGAGTGATAGTGGAATCTTCCACAATATGCCACGCGGTGGTTCGGTCGATTTCCGAAAACGCATTGCGCACCATGTCCACGTCCTTGGGGTGTAACACCAAATTCGCTTCCCGGTTATTAATCGGCAGCAGGGTAACCGCATCGCGTACTACGGCAACGATTTGACCGGGGTCGACATTAATCTCACGCCGGAACATCTGTCGTAGCAGAACAATTACTAGAGTCACCAACTCATTTTCGACCTCTTGATCCAGGCGTTGTAACGGCACGTTTAACATCATCATCAATTGATCAATTTGCTCCAAACGTTGTCGCATTGCTTCCTGCTGCTGTTGCATTTGAGCTTCACCATTGGCAATGCCCTGCTTGGTGCCAACATCGTGGCCGTGCTCGTAAGCTTCTTGATATGCCTGCTCCTGAAGTGCGGTGAGATTTTGCAGGCTGAGTGGTGTGTAGCGCCCCCCGGTTTCGGTCATTTCCGGCAGTTCCACTTTCTGGTAACTTGCGCTCTGGTGTTTGATGATTTTAGACATAATCATCGCCACCCTTGCTCTGCAGCATGAGATCCCCTGCTTCCGCCATCCGACGGGCAATGGCCAGTATTTCCTTCTGCGCCGCCTCTACTTCGCTTATCCTTACCGGACCCTTCGACTCCAGATCCTCACGCAGCATTTCGGACGCGCGTTTGGACATGTTTTTGAAGAATTTTTCACGCAGATTTTCTTCGGCACCCTTTAGGGCAATTACCAGAGATTCAGTAGATACTTCACGTAACAGGGATTGCACACTGCGATCGTCCATTTCCAGGATATTTTCGAAAACAAACATCAAATCCTGTATCTTCTGACCCAGTTCGGGATCGTTTTCCTTGATTTTGTCGACGATGATCGCCTCTATGGAACTGTCCATGAAATTGAGAATGTTCGCCGCGGATTTAATGCCGCCGATATTCGACTGTTTGATATTGTTCTGACCGATAAACTGCCGTTCCATGATATTGTTCAGTTCTTGCAACGCCGCCGGCTGCACTCCGTCCAACGTGGCCAACCGCATAACGATATCCGCCCGTTGTACGTCGGTAAACAACTGCAATACACTGGCGGCCTGTTCATGTTCCAGATAGGACATGACGATGGCGATTATCTGCGGATGTTCGTTACGGATCAGGTCGGCGATCGCCCGGGGATCCATCCACTTCAGGGTTTCCAGGCCTTTGGTCGATCCTCCCAGTAAAATGCGATCGATGATCGTGGTCGCCTTGTCTTCGCCCAACGCGCCTACCAGCATGGTGCGAATGTAGTCATCGGTATTGACGCCGAGCCCCGTGTACTGCTCCACGGTTTCAACGAATTCGGTCATCACGGTTTGTACTTCACCACGCGTGACCAGTTTCAGTTCGGTCATGGCCTGCCCGACCCGTTGGACTTCCTTGGGATTCATGTGTTTGAGTACTTCAGCGGCGGCATCCTTCCCCATTGCCAGTAGCAGAATGGCGGCCTTTTTGACCTTGTCGCTCATTATCCGCCTTCCGCTACCCAGGATTTGATCACTTGGGCCACAACACCGGGTTCATTGGTGGCCATATGTTTTACCACATCCGCTTGGGAACCGGCCGCTTCCAACAGCCGCTCCGCGGTCTGTTTGCCGAATTGAGCGTTCAGCGCAATGTTATCTTCACCACCGGACATCATGTATCCGGCGCCCGACGCCGACAATGACGCTACCGATACCGGTTTTGGCTGCGCCAGGGATTGCAGGGCTGGACGGAAAACTTTCCACATGATACCGGCAATGAGCACCACGCCCACGATCTTGATCACCTGATCCCAGAACCCTGGTGCTTCCCAGAATGCCGGAGGTACGACATCAATGATTAGCGGTGCCGGGGTAGAGAACGGCGCATTGACCACGGTTACCCGATCGCCGCGCTGCTCGTTGAACCCCACGGTCTCCTTGACCAGATTGGTAAGGCGCATGATTTCTTCCGGCGTATAGGATTGACGTGTTACCTCCCCAGACTGATCGTTAATCGTTTTGTCGTCGATTACTACCGCAACGGACAATCGCTGCAGACGGCCTACACTATAGCGGGTGTGACTAACGGTTCGGTCCAGTTCGAAATTCTGGATATTGCGACGTCTGGTGTTGGTTGGCGATGTCGCGGCACTTGGCGTGGCTCCCTGGCCTGGTGTTGCTGCCGGTGCATTGGGTGCGGCTACGGCCGGTTCGTTGGATAATGCGCCCGGAATACCGCCATTGCTTTGCGCGGAATTTTGCTCTTCCGTGGATTGCGAACTGCGTAACGCGGATTTCTCCGGATCGTATATTTCCTGAGTTTGTTCGGTATCGGTAAAATCCACTTCCGTGGTCACTTGAGCGTACGCCGCGCCTTTGCCGACTACCGGTTCCAGAATGGTGAGAATCCGGTCGTTGAGGTCTTTCTCCAGTTGTCGATTGTACTCCAGTTGCGTGCGGCTTACCTGCAGCGCTTCATCCCGTTCTGTGTCCGTAAGTAGATTTCCCCTTTGGTCAACCACGGTAACCTGACTGGCTTCCATATTAGCGATACTGGATGATACCAAATGCGTGATTGCGGCCACCTGCCCGGGCTCGAGGGTTCGTCCTGGATACAAATTCAGAATCACCGAGGCGGAGGGTTTCTGCCGGTCACGCAGGAATACGGATTGTTTGGGCAGCGCCAGATGAATACGCGTGTTCTCAACATTGTTCATGGTGCTGATAGAGCGCGCCAGTTCGACCTCCAAAGCACGCTGATACCGGGCCGTTTCCATAAACTGGCTGACGCCGAACCCCTGACTCTGTTGGAGACTTTCGAAGCCCGAAGCCATGCCCTTAGGAATACCGTCCGCCGCCAGACGAATGCGCAGATTGTGTACCTTGGCGCCGGGTACTAGAATGGTGCCGCTGCCTTCCACCTTGAACTGCACGTCGTCGCGCTGCAGAGCTTCCATCACCAGGGACAGGTCTTTTTCGTTCAAGTTGGAATACAGCACGCTGAAACTCGGTTCCCACACCCACATCACCACCGATGCGGCGATTGCGATGCTGGCCGCCAGACCCAATAACAAAGCGCCCTGCCGCAATACGGGCAAATCGCTCATATTGGACAGCACACGACCGGCCGGGGTGGATTGCCCCGCCGGTACCGCCTGCCTGGCTTGATCTCCGACTACCGGTGACGCCATTTCATGTTACCTCATCATCAAACCTGCATTGCCATGATTTCCTTGTACGCCTCGATCAATTTATTGCGTACTTGTAAAACCGACTGGAATGACAATGCCGCTTTTTGGCGTGCGATCATCACTTCTTCTAAACTGACATTAGCCGCGCCCAATTCGAATGACTTCGCCAACTCGCTGGCTTGCAACTGTGTTTCATTGACTTGGCTGACGGTTTGCCGTAACAGGTCGCCGAAATTGCTTGCGGATGTCGACTCGGTCGCTGCGCCGACGTTGCCTTTGGCTTGTGACGTCAGCATTTCAATTTGCTTGAGCAAATCCTGCGCTGTAATTTCTTTGATCATTTATTGTCTCCTGCCGGATTTGTGTTCAATCTAATTCAAGGCCGGCACGGCGCATATCGGCCATTTTGTAACGCAGGGTGCGTTCGCTGATCCCCAGTTTTGACGCCGTCTGCTTACGGTTGCCGGCACACTCCTGCAAAGTCTGTAGTATCATCTGGTATTCATGCTGTTTCACGCCCTGCGGCAGCGAGTCCATTGATGTGGTCGCGGTAGAGCGCGGCAGCGCAGCCTCCTGGGTGGTTTCCAGGTGAATATCCGCGGCATCGACTATGTTCTCACCTTGCAGGATGAGCGCTCGATGCACGACATTGTCCAATTCGCGAACGTTTCCAGGCCAGTGGTAGGCCTGCAATTTGGCTTGTGCCGCGGTATTCAACACCGGCGCTTGCCGACGCATGGCGTCCGCGTGCCGGTGCAATAATTGGTGCGCCAGGAGCAGGATATCTTCCGGGCGCTGGCGCAATGGCAGTACCCCAATAGGGAATACATTCAGGCGGTAATACAAGTCCTCCCGAAACGCATTGCTGGCGACGGCTTCCTTTAAGTTACGATTTGAAGTCGCCAGTACCCTGGCTTGTAGTGGTATCAGCTTGTTGCCGCCCAGGCGCTCCACTTCCTTTTCCTGCAATACGCGCAACAGTTTTGCTTGTAAGCCAAGATCCATTTCGGTTATTTCATCCAACAATAAGGTACCGCCACCGGCTTGTTCGAACTTACCGGGTGTAGTCTTGACTGCCCCGGTGAAAGCGCCTTTTTCATAACCGAACAAGGTGGCTTCCAGCATCGTATCCGGGATGGCGGCGCAATTGATGGCGACGAATGGCAGATGGCTGCGCGGGGACTGCTCGTGAATGTATCGGGCCAGTACTTCTTTGCCGGTGCCGCTTTCTCCGGTAATCAATACGGTGGCGTCGCTGACCGCGACGCGACGCGCCATCGCCAGAATTTCCAGGGCCGCGGCATTTTGCGCCAGCGGCATGCTGTCAAGTGCGTGTGCGGAGCTAACCGTGCGTGTTACCGTATCCACCAGCAGTTTGGCTTCGAAAGGTTTCACCAGGTAATCCGCGGCGCCGTCGCGCATCGCCACCACGGCTTTCTGGATGCTGCCATAAGCGGTCATCAACAAAACCGGCATGCGCGGATAACGGCTTTTGATCTGCTGCAGCAAAGCATGGCCGTCCATTTGGGCCATCTGCACATCGGACACCACCATGGCGAATTCATGATCCCCCAGTAACTGCAGGGCGCTGACTCCGTTGTCAGTGCCGGACGTCGTAAAGCCGGCCATTTCCAGGGTGTCGCACAAGGCTTCACGCAATGGATGATCGTCTTCCACTACCAGAATAGACGGATGGCCCATTGTTTATCTCATGCGTTACTGGTTGCAGTTTCCAAGGCATGGGTGGTATCCATGCAGACCGGCAGGCGTAAGGCGAATACACTGCCTCGTTCCGCTTCCGATTGAAACCACAAGCATCCATTATGGGCTCTGGCCACGGCGTCGACGACGGCAAGTCCCAGACCGGTGCCATTTGTGCGCGTTGTGAAAAAAGGTTCCTGGATGCGATCTTGAATATCTTGCGGTACTCCGCAGCCGTTGTCGATCACCATGATGTCGACATAGTTGTTCAATGCCGGCTGGATACGCAGAGTGAGTTTAGGTTGGTGCAGGCTGTGTTCAATGGCGTTATTGACCAGATTGCCCAAAGCGCTGAGGAGTGCATGCCGGTTGCCTTTCACGTTACAGGCGTAGTGAATATCAAAGCGATATTCCACTTGTCGGGTTTCGAATACATTATAGAATTGCAATGCAATATCGCTGAACAGGCCGCTGATATTGATCTTTTCCTGGCCCGAGCTGCCACCCTGAACAAACAGCAACATATCGCGAATCAGCGCTTCCATGTGTTGCAATCGATTTACCAGCTTATCTGCGGTTAACTGCCGATTGTCATCACTGACGGTAGCTTGTTGCAGATGACCGGCATAAAGTAGGGCTGTGGCCAACGGTGTGCGTATTTGATGTGCCAGACGGGCCGCCATTTCACCCATAGCCGACAGTCGTTGATAACGACCGAGCTGTTCCTGAATTTCCCTGGAAGCTGTTACATCTTGGATCAGAATCATTTGGCCTTTGGCATTTGGTAATGGTGCCGTTGCCAAGCTCACGCGACGTCCGTCTTTCAGGGAAATGTCATGGCCATCGTCGTTGCGCGGTGCGAAACAGGTAGTGATGACTTCCTGCCAGGTGATGCCCGGCGCTATGGTA
>JAHECY010000004.1 GCA_024641505.1 Gammaproteobacteria bacterium | reverse complement strand
GAACCCCCCAGCGTTTGAGCGGCGACCAAAGCGGATCCCCCATGGTTGCCATCAACGACAGTGGTAGCGCGATAGCGGTCTGGCATGCTGATACCGACCAAACCGCCTACAAGATATGGTCCAGCCAGTATACGCCGGACATCGGCTGGTCCGTTGCCAGCAGAATCGGCAACAGAATCGGCGGCACATCTCTCGATCCGGTGATAGCCATGGATAGTGATGGTAATGCGTTGATTGTCTGGATCAGGCAAAGTCGCCAGGGCAACGGCGAGTCCCTATGGTCATCCACTTACAATCCCGGCGCAGGCTGGCGTGACCCGGCGCAAATCGATACCGGCGATACATTCTCCATTGGCGCCGCCAACGTGGTTTTCAGTAACTATGGAAAAGGATTGACAGTCTGGACACGACTTGAAGCCGACGGCATTCAGCCTCTGGTCCAACAGCTATTCCGGAATCAACGGCTGGAGCCCGGCCGAGCAGGTTGCCAGTGGGGTAACGGACGGATACGCACGGCCTGATCTGGTCATGAACAAATCCGAAGGCTTGTTCGCTGCGTGGAGCGAGGCATTTATTTCGGATCCGGTATTGATGACAACTACCACCATCATTCAATCACGAAAATTCGCCTTCACCAACGGTTGGGGTGACGTTGCCACGATCAGCAGCGACTTGACGCAACCGGCGGGACATCCGGATATCGGTATTGACTCCTACGGAAGCCTGTTCGCCGCATGGATCATGACCGGTGATTCCACTCAAAGCATTTGTTACGACCACTTTACGGTGGGCAGCTCATGGGGCGAGACAGGTTTTCTGGACACTGACGGGCTTTACGACTTTGTCAAAGTAACGGTTGATAGATATTGTTGCTTGATCAGCGGTAGCACCAGATGGGTTCGTTCTTCCAACAGCACCGGATCGAACAACGCCAGATATTCCGCCATTTCCACGATCAATTAATGATGCGTGAAGCCGCGCAGGTAATAAACGCCCTGCCCCACCTGCTGCAAGGAAACAGACGCGGGTGTGAACTGATCAAGATCATAAGGAATACCGATCAGCAAATAACGATGGAACCAGTTGGCATACTTCAGGCCAATATTGAACAACTTGTCATCCAGCGGCACGGTCAGCTCCGCCGGTACCGCAAACGGACCCTGAATGAATGCGACATTCAATCTGACCGATTGCACGTCAATCTGCCGCAGTTGAACGTCGCGGTAGAACTGCACGATCTGCATCGGCACCATAATGCCATCGGCCGACTGCCAATCGGCGAAACACGTCTCGATTTGGGTATCGCCGTAACTCGGATTGGAATCCCAGTAAGTCGCCTGTACCGGCAGATGACTGCCGTTGTCCACCCATAACAGAATTTCCTTACCATGTCTTTTCAGACCGAGCACGGTGACGTCTTCCTTGCGCGACTCATGACTGCCGTGCACCACCACCTCCCGCGGCGCCCCCAGCATTGCCCTCACCATTTCCAGCGGCGAGGTTATCAGGTATTCCACCTTGCGGGCGGCGAGACGAATCGCCTGTATCGGCCCCGGTGGCGCCTGTAACAGACTGTCCACCCCCAGCACCGCGCCGTGATCACCATTGATGATTTCGACAAATTGATAATGTGTTTGCAACGGGTAGTCAACGTCCAGTTGCCACTGGGTTTGATAGCGGCTGCCATCGCCATCGCCGCCACCATCAATATGATGCTGCAAGGCATCATATTGATGGCAAAAGCCGGCACGCCGGAGCAACATCTGGGGCGCATTGTCACAACGGTGTTGGGCATACTGAAACCGTAATTAACCGGCGTCAGCCATAAAAAAATGCGCAGTGGTTAGCTGCGCAGGGAAGGTTGAATCTTTGCAGGCGGGAATCAGACTACCGGGTATTACGCGACCTTTTTCTGATCCCCGGCGTTACGTGCCTTGCGGATTTGATCGATAGCGGTCATCGCTCTGTGGGTGCCTTCTGCTGTCCGCGGTTGCGCACCTAACTGCAGCTCCCCAATATGGACTTCACGGGTGCCAGTGCTCTGCAACAGATCTTCACCGGTCAGAGCGGACACTGCGGGGTAAATACCGGCCAGGGCGAGTACCGAGAAAATCGGATGCACCACTTCCGGCAGCACGAACACACTACCGATTAATGCAACACCGGTAACTGCCAGCTCCATCCGGCTGCTGCCGTGCAGCTTGCCATCCTGGTGTCGGTGTTCGATACCGAACACATCATATACCGGGTCCCAGCCGAGCAGACCGGTCACCAGAGGGTAGATGGCAACCAGCGGTAACACGCTAAGCCATCCCAGGGCACCAGCCGGCGCGCTGATAGTGATGCCGAGCAAAGCGGCGGCTAAAACAACGCGGCTCAGTTGTTGGCTGCGGTCCAGATTGCGAGGGCTGCTGATATATATGTTGGTGTTAGTCATGGCGTTGCTCCTGTTTCAAGTTGGCATTTTGTTGGTTGATGTTTTCTTCAACCTTGAGGCCATTAAACCAGACACATCTGATTTGAACATGACTAATACCTTACCGTTTCCTTACGGTACCGGCGCGCACGGTCTGGAAACCGAGGCGCGACAGCGGGTGTCGGCAATAGATGACTGTAACCTTATAGGCAGCAATAGTTTCTTTTCCGACAAACAGGTCTAAGGAAAATATTGAAACAGTCCCGGATTTCTTACTACTGTGGGCCACTCTCCGACTTTTACATATTTTTTATGGGTTTCGTGTTTTAATATTCAGGATATATTCATAATGCTGATTGGTAGCGATACGGCTATAAAAGAATGCAAATTGAGGATTCCGATGCAACACAACTGGAACGCACAGGACTACGCTACCAACTCGTCGGCACAGCTGCAGTGGGCGCAAGAACTGCTCGCCAAACTCGCCTTGCGTGGCACCGAATCGGTACTGGATATCGGCTGTGGCGACGGCAAGATCAGCGCACAACTGGCATCGCTGGTATCCGCGGGGCGTGTACTGGGCATTGATCTATCCGCTGACATGATTCGTCTCGCATCAACCCGCTTTACCGCCGAGCAACACCCGAATCTGTCGTTTATGTGCATGGACGCAACAGCCGTCCAGTTGCCTCGTGAATTCGATATCGTGTTTTCGAACGCTGTTTTACACTGGATAAAAGACCACTGCGCGGTACTGCGCGCAACACATGCGGTGCTCAAGCCTGGCGGCAAGATGCTGTTACAAATGGGTGGCCGGGGCAATGCCGCCGCCGTGTTCGCAGCAATTCGGGAGGTCACAGCGCGCCCGCAGTGGCACGGCTATTTTCACCGTTTCACGCCACCCTATTATTTTTACGGAACGGAAGATTACCGGCAGTGGTTGCCGGAATGCGGTTTTCGTCCAGTGCGCATAGAACTGGTGCCAAAGGATATGCTTCATGAAAGCGTTAAGGGTATACTGGGCTGGCTGCGCACCACCTGGTTTCCCTATACCGACCGCCTGCCCGTAGCTACGCGTGACGTATTTTTTGCCGATGTGCTCGACACTTATATCGCCGCCTGTCCGCTTGACGCGCACGGTAACAGTCATGTCGGCATGATGCGCCTTGAGGTTGAAGCGCATGCCCTCTGAAAGATATCGAAATACCGGGGTACCCAGTCATGACGCGGGTAAGGATTGTTATCGGGCCGTACGCCATCGTCCCGGTTTGAACTCCGCCATCCCGGGATAACATGCCACCATCAAAAAGGCATGGGGTATTCACGCCTGATGGATTCTATTTCCGCAATCACTTCTTCGGTCAGTGTAAGCGAAATGGCGTCGATATCGGTTTGCAACTGGTCCAGCGTGGTGGCGCCAACCAGCGCCGAGGTAACGAACGGCTTGCCCAGGACGAAGGCTATGGCCATTTGACACACATCGAGTCCGTGCCGCTGCGCCAATCCAATATAGCGACGAATTGCCGCGTCGGTCATGGGATGGATGCGATGCTCGACGCGCGTCTCGATGGTGAGCCGGGCGCCGGGCGGTCGGACACCATCAAGATATTTGCCGCTGATCATACCCCGGCACAAGGGCGACCAGGCGACCAGGCCGCAGTCTTCGTTGAGCGTGATTTCACTGAGGTCGGGCTCGAAGTGGCGGCACAGCAGCGAATATTCGTTCTGGATCGACACGGCGCGTGGCAGCAGATTGTGATCGGCCAATTGCAGCCATTTGGCGAGCCCCCAGGCGGTTTCATTGGACACGCCGAAGTGGCGGATCTTGCCGGCGCGGACCAAACTCTGCACGGTCTCCAGCACGTCGAGAAAATTTTCCGTCACCGCGCGCACGTCGAATCGCGGCGCATAGTGCCAAGTCCTGCCGAAGTGGTAGGAGCCCCGGTTGGGCCAGTGCAACTGATACAGGTCGATGTAGTCGGTTTGCAGCCGCCGCAAGCTGTCGTCCACAGCGAGCAGCAGGTTACGGCCGTCAATGTCGCTGCCGTCCCGGGTCCAGGATTGACCCGGCCCGGTCATTTTCGTCGCCAGAATCACCTGGTCGCGGTTACGCCGCGCGGCGAACCAGTTACCGATAATAGTTTCCGTGGTGCCATAGGTGTCGGCGCTGGGCGGAATGGCGTACATCTCGGCGGTATCGAAGAAATTGATGCCGCGTTCCAGCGCATAGTCCATCTGTGCGAACCCGTCTTCCTGGGTATTCTGAAACCCCCAGGTCATGGTGCCCAAACCAACGGCGCTGACGCGCAAATCCGTGCGTCCCAACTGTCGAAAATCCATGTAAGTGCTCCCTACCGTTGCGCCAGGCGCGTACCCGGACCGTTCCATACCAGGCCGTTGCTCATATAGGCCAGGAAATATTCCAGATTCCGGTATTCGATACTCTGGCTGGCGAAAGCCCGCGCACGGACGCGCTCCGTACACTGACCGAATCGCCGATGCAAGGTACCCACGCCGCCCCATTCCGAAAGAAACACTGGATAATGACTGACCTGCCCCAGGGCGGGACTGATACGCTCGAAGCGCAGGCGCCGCCCGGCATGATCCACATGACAATGGGCGCATGCCATATTCAACTGCCCACGCCGGGCATAGTAAAACGTTTTACCCTGTTCGTAGGCCGCCCGGGCGCGTGGATCATCGGGGATGAGTACCGCGATCCGTTTGCCGCGTGTGGTAAAGGTCATGTAGGCCTCCACTGACGCCAGCATGCCTTTATTCGGGGGCAACGGTTTCATATTGTTGGCCGCCAGACACTCATTGATGGCCAGCTCCAGCGTCATCACTTCACCACGGGCGCCGTCAAAATAGGGATAGCGATCCGCTACTCCTACGCCGCCATTGGGAAAACAGTCTCCCAGATGTTTACCGTTGACCAACGGCGTATCAAAGAAACGCCGGCCCTCCGCAATGGCAAGTTCGTAGGGAGGAAATTCCTCACTTTCCTCCCACTGCATGCGCAGCGTGCCATCAATGGCGTAAATCCCGGTGATGAAGCTCGCCATGGGAACATCGGGAAACCGGTTTTTGAAGTACTGTTGAAAGGCCATGCGATCGGCCTCTGGATCGCCATTGGATGCGCCGCACAGCATCAGCAACGACAGTGCGCCCAAAATAGCAGCCACACGCCTATGCATAGTCGTCTCCGTAGTAGAGATCGCGCCACCACAGTGTTCCGTTTCCGCGCATCCCTGCAACAGACACTTGATAGTGCGGGAATTGTACAGGAGCCACTCCGGGTACGTTCACCTCGATGAACGCCCACCGGTCTACCGGGCCATCCAAGGCCGGCAGGAAACTGATATCGCCGGGTACTTGCGATCCAGCGCAGCTTAGCAACCGAAGCTTTGGGTTATCTTATGATGTCTGCTATGACAAAACAATAATATCCTCACACGGATAGCGTCACATGGAATTTGAACTCTCTAGCCTCGGGACTGACCGGAACCGGTAGTACTCGCGGTAGTCAGCAAGATCGGCGCATACACCAGCAGAAAGGCCAGGAATCCCGCCATCCATATTAACGTTGACATGGTCAACAACAGCACATAGTAGCTGGGCATAAGCGCCGGAACCACTACGCGCACGACCACGGCAAGATTCACCAGCACAAATGCGCAGACCGTCAGCCAATGGGCATGCAACATGCGTCCACTATGACCCAGCGCCACACGCGCCATCAATCCGAGCGTCATCACACCAATACCACCGGTGGTCAGCGCATGCATCGCCAGAAATTGTTTTTCCCATCCCAGGCAGGATAATGCCAACAGGCCAAATCCCACGACCAGCCAGAAGTACGCCACCACCAGAATCCACAACAGGGGCACAGCCCATATTTTCCGGTTCAACCAGCCGCTGAGTCGGATGGCTTGCACCAGGGCGAGCACGCCGGCGCATAGGCCCAAAAGCAAGCCCCGCCATTCCAGGATATCCGCCAGCGCCAATACCACAAGACTGGGCGCGCTGGCATACTCAATGACGCGCCAGGAACGCGGCTTGATGCCAAAAGCCCGGTGACTGATGAAAAAGGGTATGACACGGCCGCCCATAATGATGATAAACAGCAGCACACTGTATAAGCCGACCTTCATGCCGATACCGGCTGATTTGGCCACGGCCAGCGCTTCCAGGTGGATCATCAGATTAGCGCCCGCCATCAGCAGCAGAATGGCCGAAAATACGGTATTGTGCCACTGCCGGACGGCCATTACCGGACCCAGCACTACCAGGGCGAGAATCGGCAGAAACAGCAGGTCCACCACCGCCAGCACCATGGGAGACAATCCCGGCGCAAACGGCAACAAGCGCGCCGCCAGCCACCACATGGCCAACCACAACAACGGCCAGCCGGTCAGCGTGTGGCGCCCCGTCCAGATACGTATCGACGTCAGCAGAAATCCGGCGATCACCGCCGCGGCATAACCAAAGATCATTTCATGGGTATGCCAGCCGATGGCCGTGTAGTAGCTCGGCAGGGTCAGAAAATTCTTATAGGAAAACATCCAGAGCGCCGGCATGATCACCGCGGCCAGGCACGCCAGCAAAAAAAACGGCCGGAAACCAACCGATGACAGGTCAAAACCCGCCGACGCCGGCACTCCCTGAATCAGGTTCTTGATGGGTATCAATTTGTCGGGGTCGTTGGAATTCACTTTACAACTCAACCATCTACGCACAGTCCCGCCTTGACGGGAATCCCCCGGGTTCAACGACCCTTGTTACCACGCTTTAAACCGCAGCGTGCGGCAAGCGCGAAATCCTCGTTCCCAGACCACCCGGGTGATACGAGGGCAACACAAACCGGACATGATCCGACCGGTGCGAACGCATCGTCAAGCCGTTAGGCCTTTATCCGAAACGATCCGAGTCTCGTCATAAAGAAACGGCTTACTCACGTGATAACCCTGCACATAGTCGACACCGATACTTGCCAGTTTATCAAAAATTGCGGCGGATTCCACAAATTCAGCAATAGTTTGTATATTCATGAGCTTGCCAATCTGGTGAATCGTGCTCACCAGTTCGTAATCCACCGGATCATCCACGATATCGCGCACGAAACTGCCATCGATTTTCAGGAAATCCACTTTCAATTCCTTGAGATAAGCGAACGAACTCAAGCCACTGCCAAAATCGTCCAACGCGAATTTCACGCCCTGCGCCTGCAACCGGGACATGAACCGGGTGACGTCGCCGAGATTGGAAATTGCTGCGGTTTCGGTGATCTCGAAACAGATATTTTCAGCCGGGAAGTCGCCGGCACCAACCTGATCCGTAATAAATTGCAACATTGCCGGGTCGGACAAGGTGTCACCGGACAAATTGATGGAATAGATTTTCCTGCCCAGTAATTTCTGGCGCGCTAACACAGCCAGTTCCGTGAACACGGTTTGCACCACCCATTTATCGATGGCGCGCATCAGGCCGTAGCGCTCAGCTGCGGGCAGGAATTGCCCCGGTAATATTATGCTGCCATCGCGATCACGCATACGAATGAGAAATTCCGCGTGGGAACACGTTGTGCCGGCCAGCAGGGGCGCAATCTCCTGAATAAACAGCACGAATCGATGCTCGTCAAAAGCGGCGTTGATCTCATTGACCCAGCGCATATTACCGCGGTGCTCCAGCATCTCACCATCGGTATCCTTAAATAACTGAATTCTGTTCCGGCCTCGATCCTTGGCCACATAGCAAGCCGCATCTGCTTTTCCCAGCACATCCCGGTCACTCACCGTGGCGCCGTCAATAACCACCATACCGATACTCACGCCGATACCGAAGTGGCGGTTATCCCAGAAAAACTTATGATCCTGAATATCCGCCAGAAAGGCGTTCGCGATAAGCTGTGCCTTGGTCACCGGACAATGATGCAGCAAAACCGCGAACTCGTCGCCACCGATGCGCGCCAGCGTGTCGGACTCGCGGACCCGGGACTGAAACAGTGTCGCTACCTGCTTCAACAATTCATCGCCGGCAGCGTGACCACAACTGTCATTAACAATCTTGAACTGGTCGAGATCCATATAAATCAATACGTTCTCAGAACGATCAATGGTTGACCTATCCACCGCTTCGGCGAGGCGCACCTCAAACTCCCGCCGGTTGATCAACCCGGTAAGTGAATCATGGGATGCCTGATAGTTGAGTTTGCGCGCCATGGTACGCATTTCGGTGACGTCATGAAAGACAATGACAACCCCAGTGACTTGTCGCTGTTTGTCGTGCATGGGCGCGGCGGTGATTTTTACCGCCACCTCACTGCCATCGGGCCGCAGTAACAGATTATGATCCAAATGCAGGCAGTCGGACCGGGTATTCAGGCAACGCAGCACGATATCCTTGATCGGCGCATTGGTCCGCTCATCAGAGACCTGAAACACATTGCGGCAATGCTTGCCCATGGCGTGATCGATACTAACACCGGATATTCTCTCGGCGCTGGGATTCATATAATCAACAAAGCCATTGACGTCGGTCGTTATCACCGCGTCGCCGATAGATTTCAGGGTGACCTGGGCGCGTTCTTTCTGCTCAAACAAAGCGTTCTCGTACTGCTTATGCTCCGTTACATCCTGAACGGTACAGGCAACCCCCTGCACTTTCCCGGCGGGCGTCAGCATGGCCGCCGTGTGCTGATGCACAATACGCAAGGCACCATCGGTCATCAGCAAACGGTAGTCCAAGTGGATCTCGGATTCGTTGGCGATACTTTCCTCCAGGGTGTGGTCGAAGCGTGCCAGATCACCCTCATGCACAAACGAACGATAGGTATCCAGATCGACGCAGGACGCGTCCGACGGCAACCCAAGCAATCGGCTCATCTCGTCTGATACATGCAACTGGTGCCCCCCCAAATCCAACTCCCAGCTGCCTATATGCGCCAACTGTTGTGCGCTGTTAAGACGTTCTTTACTGATGCGCAGTACTTCCTCAGCCGCGCGCAAATGAGATAAGTCGCGTATGCCTGACAGGATGCCAATGGGCGCGTCACGATTATCACGGATTACCCGTATTGTCACCTCTATCGGTTTGCCGGTAGGATTGGTGTGATCAAATCTTTCCTTGGTAAAGAACGCATCACGACGCTCCAAACGCGCAAGACATCCCGGACACGGCTTGTCTTCCGGTTTCAGGTGCAGCAAGGTCTTCACGTCTCGCCCAAGGCAGGACTCTTTGGTCCGGCCGACCTGCCGATAGAATGCCGCATTGGCAAGAACCAGTTTGTCATTCAAGTCCACCACATACATGGGATCGGGCAGAAATTCCATGGCCTGGGCCCAGGCATAGTGCGTCCATTCCTGTTGGTTCTGGATAACTTTGAGCCTTGCGCGTAATTCCCATGCATAAACGGAAACCGCCACGATACCGGCAAGCAATACCCCGTAAACCCAGGGCATCACCATCCATGTGGCCGACAGCGTAACAACAGACGCTACCAGTATCCACATACCATGATTAGCTTTCACAAGTCTTTCTCCGAACTATTCGTTACCTGATGACCGAGATGGAGTCACTAACCTGACAGGAAGTCATTTGGTATTAAGTCGTCCGCTGACTACCTTAACTTTAGTATTTATTTAGTATATGCCAGTGCCGAGTTAACGCTGGGGTGATATCAGCTATTTAGTTTTATTATAATTACTGATTTACATATCATGCTCAGTGATTACGGGGATCAGCGATAGATTCGCCATATTATTATTGATCTTGATCAACGCCTTGAAGAGACCCCGCGCTGCAACAATCTTCAGTGCGGTATCGAGCACCCGACCATCGACGGTATTCCGGTGATTGTTGGTAGATAACGCCACCCTTTCCGACACCACGCCCATCGCCTGATCCGACAAGCCGGTTGCTCAATGTCGCTATTACAAAGGCTGAAAATACTGCAGGCAAACCATACCGTCACCGGCCGCGACAATCATTTCAGTATTGGTTTTGTGCACCACCGTACCGGGTGTAAATCCATGCGCTTGCGACCAGACCGAGAGCTTGGTCACCAGCCAGTCCTGACCTTCAAATCGCGCATAACTTCCAAACTTGCCAAAAGCCCGACAGATGCGTTCGATATCGGCTACGCGGTTGCGCCAATCCAGGGTACGCTGTTGTTGACTGTACATCGGAACCGCGCTGACACGGTGTGTCTGGGGCGTGGCGTTATCCCACGAGTCCTGCAGATTGGCGACCACCGCGGCCAACACTTCCACCGCCAGCATTTGCAGCTTTGCCGACAACGTTTCCAGATCTTCAGCGGGCGACACGGCAAAATCACGTTGCGCCAGAATATCGCCGCCATCAAACACGGGAGACAACTTGTGCACGGTAACGCCGGATCTGGGTTGTTGGCTTAGCAGAGTCCATGGCAACGGCCAGACGCCGCGACCGAGGGGCAACAACGTGGGATGAACATTTATGCCTTTAATACCGAAGGGCGCCAGGTCCGGAAGCTTGTGTTTGTAGCCGGCGCTAATCAACAGCTCATAGCCTTGCCGGGCAAGATCTTGCACGCAGCTCGCATCCACTGGCGTCAGATACAGGGGAATCCCTCGGTTACGGCAAATTTCACGCAGGTACTCGTTATAGTTGTAACGATTGTCACATTCAAAACTGAATACACAACCGATCTCGAAACTGCGTTCGAGCAAGTCACGCAGACAGGCGTGGAAGAAATCGTACCCACAGTAGGCGATTTTTTTGGGCTGGACCGGATGCGTCCGCTGGCTGACTGTCATTGGCGATCTCACGCTAACCGCCGCCTGGCGCACCGTGCCATCCGCGGCTATTATGCCTACTGTAACGGCTTTTCCATGAGTGTGACAACTCTTGCGCAGCGCACATCTGCTGGAATCATTCTTTGCGCTTAATCATGGTCACTATGCCACGGGAACTGCTTGGCTCGCGCAAACTTTCCATTAATCCCGGACTGTAAATCGTGTATTCTATCTTCGTGTGTTTTGCATGATACATGGCAGCATCCGCAAATTTACATAACTCCATGGCATCGGTACCGTGAATGGGGAATACCGCAACGCCGATACTGCAAGCGCACGTCACATAACGCATATCGAGCTCAAACGGCTCGTGGAAACTTTTCGCAAGTTTTTTCGCCACCGCTTCGGCACCCCGTAACGTGGTCTTTGGCATCACTACCGCGAATTCATCACCCCCGATGCGCGCCACGACATCCGTTTCCCGGGTATTTCCCAACACTCGTCTGGCCACTTCCTTGAGCAGCAGATCACCCACATGGTGCCCCAAGGTATCATTAACCTTCTTGAAGTCATTTAAATCGATCATCAATATCGAATACGCCAACTGTTGATCCACGGCGTCCTTGGCAATGTGCTGCAAAGTTTGCTGGAAGCGACCCCGATTGGCGAGGCCGGTGAGGATGTCGATCATGGCCAGGCGCTCCAATTCGGCATTAGCTTCCTGCAACTGCCGGGTGCGTTCGGAAACGCGTAGCTCCAACTCTTCGTTCAACTTACGAATTTGCTCGTCCTGTTGTTTACGCGCCGTTATGTCGCGCAACACTCCGACAAAATAACGTTTGTCGGCAAACAGAATTTCATTGATCGCAAGATCCAGGTACAGTTCCCGGCCACTGACATGTCGACCCTTGACCTCCCGACCGACACCGATGATTTTGGAACGCGACGTCTTGAGATACTGGCGCATGTAGTCGGCGTGATGCTGCTGGTCGTTGCCGGTCATCAAGAGCGTGAGATTCTTACCCAATATATCTTGAGGTTGCAGGCCAAACACCTTATTCACCGCAGGATTCGCGCGCAGCACGGTACCCAGCTCATCGGTTACGATCACAACCTCTGTGAGACTTTCAAATAACTTGTTCCAGTACATTTCACCTTGGCCCAGCATTTCCATCATCCGCAGGCGTTCAGTGACATCCACCAGGGTTACCAATAGATTCTGGTCCTGACAAATGATCTTGATATCAAACCAACGATCCAACGGTGGATAATAGCCGGTATAGTCCACCCGACCCGATCGGGTCCGGGCTTTTTGAAACTGAGGGAAAAAGGAAGACGCAAGCTCCGGTACGATATCCCAGAGCTCTTCACCGATATGGGACCCTTGATCCGTGACACCCAGATACCGCCAGGCGGCAGGATTGGCATAAAGCACACGCCATTCAGCGTCGAGCAGCAGATAACCATTGTCACACGCGACAAGAATTGATTGCGGTACCGCGGAAGAAAAGTCGTCGGTCATACGAAAACACACCTAATGCATGGAAAAATCCAGCTACTTAAACTTATTTATCAATTTTCTGACAACTGGATATCGGCTGCCCATAATTAAACCACAGAATAATTATCCTCAGGTGCAGCAAAGGAGTGAATATAGCGGAGCAGCAGTGGTCCTGCGCGCGATTACAGCGATTCAAGAAGCGAAATAATCGCTAAAATCCAACGCCGAATATAGCCCGGAAGGTGGACGGGAGCTCGGGAGGGGATCAGCAAACAGGATTAATCGTCGATGAAGCGTTCAATCGGTTCTTGCTGCTTGGCGATCTCGATTTCCATTTCCTTCCGCTTGGCAAGGATCTCACCGCGCTCTGCCATGCGTTTTTCAAATATATCGTCAATCATGGGGATGGTCATTTCGCCAAACAACACTTGCCGCAGCAAACGATACGCGAATTTCAAGCGTGCCAGGTCATCGGTCAACAAGACGTCGAACTCAGCATCATCCATCCGATACACGTTACGGAAACTGGACGAGGCGAGAAATTCACGGAAGCGGTCAATATCGTAACAGGCCAGGAAAAAAAACTGAAAACTGGTGGGTGTCGGCTTGCCGATCGCCGGCCCTGCGGATTTCTTCTTCAGGATTAATTGATAGTATTCACGGTTCAACTCGTCAAATTGCTCGACTTGCTGCTCCTTGCGGTAATCGGTGACGGTGATTTCGCGGGCTTCCTTGTGTCCCATGCAATGCTCTTCCTGCACCAGCGCGTAATGCTGGCGGTCGGTGTACTCGTCAGAACGACGCGACGACATCAAGGCCACAGGGTAATAACGACAGGCCGACGGCCGATCCTCATAGACGGTGCAACCGCTTTTCTCATCCATGAACAAGCAGACCGGCTCATGGTCTCGGGTGCGCATTTTCACACCGGGCGTGCCATGTGCATCAATTTCGAAAGGAACGGTATGGGCTTTAAGGAATTCCGTGGACGTCATGCCCAGACGTTGCTTGAGACGAAGAATATCATAGGGTGCCAGGGTAATGTCCGCCTGACGGCAGCAGGCGTTGAAACAGGAGATACCCGGATGGCAATTGAATTGAATACGGCTGGTCAATTCCAGCTGACGCGGCTCAATCGGACTCTTGACGGGGATTTCAGGTTTCTTGTTCATAACACGACTCCGGGTAACTCAATAATTTCTTGCCTGCATTGAAAGCAAAAGTCCGGGCACCTGCGTGCCCGGACTTCTGTGTACTGCTAACGCTCGATCTTAGTGCGCTGCCGCCTTGAACAGCTTGGACTTGTCAACCAGATCCACGTGGGCGCGCTTGAACACGGTCCACTTATGGGTGGTCTTGTCATAGATCGAGTTAACGAAACACTTCCAGTTTTTCTCATCGACAAAGTTCTTATCGGCGCGGTAGTAGAAACCCGGATAACGGGATTCTTCACGGAACTGAATGTGCTTCATATGGGCTTCCGCGGTCAGGATGCGATGGTAGTTTTCCCAGGCCCGCAGCAATTCATGCAGGTCCTTGGCGCGCATCTTGAGGGCGTCTTCCTTCAACATTTCCAGCTTTTCTTCCGCCAGGGCCAGCATCTTGGCGTTGGTGGTGTAGTAGGTGGCAACACCGGCGACGTACTCGTCCATGATCTTCTGCAAGCGGAACTGCAGCATCTTGGGCGTGATGTAGTTCGGGTTGACATCAATCGCAGTGGTGTAATCCTTGTGCTCGAGATAAGTCCGCACCGGTTGATAAATATCAGCCACCAATTGGTCTACCGACGTATCAAGCTCGGGCTTGTGATCCTTGTTGTCCATCACGAACTTGACCATGGACTTGGCACACATACGACCTTCCGCATGGGAACCGGACGAGAACTTGTGACCGGAAGCGCCTACGCCGTCGGCGGCGGTGAACAGACCCTGTACGGTGGTCATGGAGCGATAGCCCCAATTCCAACCCTTGGGCAGGTGCGCGGGGGCGCCAGGCAGCGCTTCGCTGGTGGGTGCACCAAGGTCGGTTGGGCCGGATACCCAGATACCGCAGCAACCGGAGTGCGAACCCAACAGGTAGGGCTCGGTGGGCATCAATTCGGAGTTCTTCTTCTCCGGCTCGATGTTTTCACCAACCCAGATACCGCACTGACCGATACACATGTCCAGAAAGTCTTCCCAGGCCTCGGCTTCCAGATGCTTCACTTCGCGAGCCGACAAGGTTTCACGCAATGCAGCCAACGCAGTAACGGTATCCATATAGATGGGACCGCGACCTTCCTTCATTTCCTTGAGCATCAGGTGATTACGCAGGCAAGACGCCGGCACTGCAGCCTGGCCATAAGGAGGATAGTCATTTAACAACTCCTTGTTCTTGTCCATGTAAACTTCACCAAACGCATTGGTGGCCTTGGCTTTAAACAGCAGGAACCAAGCGCCTACCGGGCCGTAACCGTCCTTGAAACGGGCGGGAACGAAACGGTTTTCCATCATGGTCAGCTCGGCGCCGGCTTCAGCGGCCATCGCATAGGTAGAACCAGCATTCCATACCGGGTACCAGGCACGACCGGTACCTTCACCTACGGAACGCGGACGGAAAATGTTGACGCAACCACCGCACACCAGCAGGCAAGCCTTGAACTTGTATACAAACACCTTATGGTCACGTGTTGAGAAGCCAACAGCACCGGCGATGCGGTTCTTGTCGTTCTTGTCGTTGACCAGCTTGACGATGAAAATACGTTCCTGAATGTTGTCGGTGCCCAGAGCTTTCTTGGCCGCTTCGGCAACGATCCACTTATAGGATTCACCGTTGATCATGATCTGCCATTTACCGGAACGTACCGGCTTGCCACCGTCTTTCAGCGCGGGCAGGCCCTTGGAACCGTCGTGACGTTCGCCGTTTTCGTCAGTCTTCCAAATGGGCAGACCCCATTCTTCAAACAGATGCACGGACTCGTCCACGTGGCGGCCCAGGTCATAGGCCAGATCGTCACGGGTGATACCCATCAGGTCATTGGACACCATGCGGGCATAATCCGCCGGGTCCTGTTCGGTACCGATATAGGTGTTGATCGCGGACAAACCTTGCGCTACCGCGCCGGAACGGTCCATGGCTGCTTTATCCACCAGCTTGACCTTGATGTTCTGCCCTGACGCCTTGATCCACGGACCAATTTCATAGGCCGCGCCACACGCCGCCATACCGCCGCCAATAATGAGGATGTCCACTTCTTCCTGGACCACCTCAGGTTTACCAAATTCTCCTGCCATTGTTCTTACCTCGTTGTTCTAATTTAAATTCCTGAAACCTTTAGACTTTGATCAACTCGCTGGGATTGCCCGCGCGGTAACCGTTCTGCTTGGTAAAAAAGCCGTTATCGGAAATCTTCTTGATGTCCGCGGTTTCCTTGCCGCCGTAAGGATCAATGGAGCCTTCGGGAGTGGTGCGAATGGGGAACTTGAAGCGTTTCATGGTGCCATTGCGGAACTTGATCGTCCACATAATGGAATCAGTACCGCGCAGAGGCTGTACCGAGCCGCCCAGCGGCACGATGTCCGCGTAGTGCCGGCATTCGATCGCTTGCTGGGGGCAGATCTTAACGCAGGAATAACATTCCCAGCATTGTTCCGGCTCCTGGTTATAGGCCTTCATGGCGTGACCGGTTTCCGAACCGTCTTTGTCCAGACGCATCAGGTCGTGGGGGCAGATGTACATGCAGGCCGTTTTATCCTGGCCCTTGCAGCCATCACATTTATCAGTGCGCACATATGTTGGCATTTCTTTTCTCCGTCTTCTATTACGTTCAATTTCTATTATTTGTTTTTTATCAGCGGGTAAGCTTACCAGATTTACTTGGCTGAATGACCAGATAATTTCACTTCCACCTTCTCGTCATCTTTCAGGCTACCGTAATATTCCCGCAGGATTTCCAGCACTTCCGGCCGACTAAAATTGTCGGGAACTTCAGTGCCTTCCGACAGGGACTTACGCAACTTGGTGCCTGAGAGCAACAAACGGTCCGCGGCTTCGTGGGGACAGGTTTTCATGGAAGCCATGCCACCACATTTGTGGCACCAGAAGGTCCAGTCGATTTTCAGCGGCTTGGTTACCAGTGCGTCCGCGGGGATTTCATCAAAAATATGATGGGCGTCGAAGGGACCGTAGTAGTCACCGACACCTGCGTGGTCACGGCCCACGATCAAGTGCGAGCAGCCGTAGTTCTGACGAAACAGGGCGTGCAGCAATGCCTCACGGGGACCCGCATAGCGCATGTCCAGCGGATAGCCCGCCTGAATTACCGTGTTATTCACGAAATATTTTTCTATCAAGGTACCGATGGCCCGAGTGCGGGTTTCCGCGGGAATATCACCGGGCTTGAGTTTCCCCAGGAGCGAGTGGATCAGGACCCCGTCGCAAATTTCGATGGCGATCTTCGCCAGGTACTCATGTGAGCGGTGCATCGGATTACGCGTCTGAAACGCCGCGATGGTACTCCAGCCGCGTTTGGTGAACTCCGCGCGTGTTTCCGCGGGGGTCAAAAACTGCTTGCCGTATTCTTCCGGGAAACCACCCAGGGACAACACTTTGACGCTACCGGCCAGGTTGACGTCGCCTTGCTCCATAACCATCTTGACGCCGGGATGTTCAAGATCGACGGTCTTATACACCTGCATGCATTCATGGGCCTTGTCGATAGCGTACTTCTCCGACACCGTCATGGTGGCCAGAATCTCGTCGCGCTCATCGTCATAGAGAGCAATATCCTGCCCGGCTTTGATGCCGTCGGCCGCAGCATTGTCCGTGGACAGGGTAATGGGGATCGGCCAGAATAACCCGCTGGTCATCTTCATGCCGTCGCACACACCCTGCCAGTCGGCACGGGTCATGAAACCGGTGAGGGGAGTAAATCCGCCGATACCCATCATAATGATGTCGCCGGCTTCACGGGAACTTACATTGATTCGGGTTAACGTTTGCGCACGCTTGATTTCCGCCTGCAACGCAGCACCTGCCAGCAACAATGGCTTTAGGTCCCCCCCTCCATGTGGTGGTACAAGACTTGTCATAACCTCTCCCGCATCTAATTATGGATTTTTTCTTTTGAAATAGCTCACCTGGGCCAGAACATCTGAAAACCCGGGCCCTTAACATAGCCTGTCGGGGGTTATTTTCAAGCGAGTTTTCACACTACCTGTATAAATTTTCCTTATCATTTTTCTTTATCGTTGCAGTCAATAATTTTTTATTTGCCCACGCCACTCTATTTTTATGTAAAATGGACCGCTGACAAGGGCTTCAATCGCAAGGTATGGTATCCTGATGACCTTTGGATCAGCCATTAATAGCGAGGATCATGATGAGATCGACTAATTCCTGTCTTTCGCATAGCTTGATTGACAATTCCAAGAAACTTTTCTACCTGGCACTTTGTCTGGGGATGCTGACAAACGTTTCCCCGGTCTATGCGGAAGCAGGTTGGGTGACCGACATGGAAGATCGTTGCGAGAAAGGGGACACGACACAATGCCTGGCTTTAGGCACCGCCTACCTGAAGGGCGAATTGGAAGGCCGCAAACTCAAACAGGACGATACCAAGGCGCAGCATTGGCTACGCAAAGGTACGCGCATGGGTGAGCAAAACTGTCATGCCAATATCGCGGCAGATTGTTATGCCATGGGACTGGCCTATTTCGAAGGCAGGATTATCCAATCCGATCTGCCCCGAGGCTTGGAGCTTATGCAACGCGGCTGCGATCTCAAATATGAAAAAGCGTGCGTGTGGCTGCATGACAGCGGCATAACCTACAAAATACAACCATCGCCATGAGCATTAACGACAACGAAACGCGCAGCAAGGAAGAACGCATCTTAAACGCGGTGAAGTTCGTCCTGGTCAGCGTTGTCAAAGAGACCGCCACGGCACCAGGAGTGAAACACCCCCTGTCGGATACCACGCTTACGGATATCCGTCATTGCCTGACATTGATTTCGGAACGGGAACGGGAGTTCCAGGAAGCCAGGGGCACGCCGTCAACCCTGCGGCCGGTAACGCCGGGGCCGCGTAACAACGCATCCACCCCGAGGGAAGTGGTGATACCGATTGATTCCATCGGTAAGCCAAAACCTTAATTGTCGCCGCGTTCGTTGTTTTGCGGTGCCAGCATTTTCTCCCAGCGCGCATGGGTGACCCACCACGTGTTGGCGCGCTTTGCCAGCTTCCCTTGAATCAAAAAATATTGCGCCTGTTCCGGTATGACAGTCCGGGAACCCGTGGTCAGCGCCTGGAGTTCCACCCGGGCTTGATCACCGTCAACGGTAATGTCCTGATGGACGATCACGATATTGATATTTTTGTGCCGCAGAAAATAGTACGCTAACAGTCCTTTCAGCTGCGCTTTGCTGATAGCGGGGCTGGCAACGGGTTCACCGACAAAATCGTCGGCTACCGCCTTGAAAAACGCACTGACCTCGTGCGCCCGCGCATGCGCAGCCATGCCATCGATCAACGCTGCGATTTTTTCCGCATCAGGCGTTTTAGCGCATCCCGGCAACAGCGTCAAAGCCAGACATATCGCGCTTAGCGCCAGGTGCATTGACCGCAACCGGTGTAACGTCATCGCTGTTCCTCGACACCAGCATGGTGGATTGACAGTTCAGTGGCGCCAAGATGCCGCCCGCCGATGCGCTGCCGGCCCAACAGCGACCGGCAGTTGGCGCAAACGGATCGGCAACTTATGCGACTTTGTAACGTTCCTTGGCGTCCTGGGCCGCTCTGGCCTGCTCGTCATTATAGGCTGCCCCGGACCAGAGCATGTTATAGGCGATTTCTTCATTACCATTTTCGCACAATTCAAGAACGTCTTTAAACAAGGGCTGGAACGTGCGCGAACGATGCGATTCTTCATGCTCTTCAAAGGAACGCCAGAAGGTGATAATCAACGCCTCCTTACCTTTGAGAGAGCTCTCAACGACCTGCCCCGTCGTGCTGCCTTCATTGGATATCTGGCCACTGTTCAAAGCCACGAAACCCCCGACAAATCCGGTCCCGGAGTGATAGGTCTTTACATTCTCGCACAACATGGCGACACGCTCTTCGAGATCCTCGACACTGTATTGCGGTTTCAAGATAACGCGATTGATGGTCACGATACCATCATGGGGAAACCCGGGAATAAAACCAGTCATGGCAAAGCCTCCGTATTAGCATTCAATGATGCACTAATACTATGATTACCTACGAAAATGATCAACTATTCATAAGTGATAGACTTATACCCCCATAGAGAAGGCTATGGCTGATTAAGGTGACCCCCAACCCCCTCGGCGACACCCACGCTTTTCGAGATGCTATTGATATCCACCGCGTTCAAATAGGCGGTGATATTCCCATATATAGCATGGTAGCCATAATCTCCGTCGACCAATTCATCAATCGCTTGTGCCCGCGTCCATCCCTGGAAGACCAATCGATACATGGCGATCACCACACCGGTTCGATCCGACCCATGCCAACAGTGCACCAGCACCGGAGCCGTCGCTTCTTTAATCAAGCGCAAAGCATGGATCACGTCCTCATCCCGAATCTTGGCCGCATTCATTGGAATTCGTACCAGCGTCAAATCCAAACCTTGCGCTTCGCCATCATCACTGTGGTACTCCCGGAGATTGATAACGGTATGAACACCCATCGCCGCGACCTCAGCCATGCCTTCCGTATCCGGCTGCGCACTGCGATACAAAAGTTTATCCACCTGAAACCAATTTCGGAGTTGCGCACCCACGATGGAATGGGCCCAGGCATCCGGTCGCAGCCGGGGCTGCGCCTCGGCGGAGCCGCCCATGGTGACCAGCCACCCGATGACTACAACCGCGAACATTTGACGAAACTGCATACTTACCTCCCTTAGCCGACCTGCGACCGTCCGGAACCGGGGCTGATTTGATCACCCGCCATGGAATTGCGATCATTTGATGAAAAAAATTCCGGCAATAACACCTGTTTCCTGGCCCTATGATCCAGCGGCTTACGGTATACTAGCGCCCATGTTGATATATCCTGAAATCGATCCCATCGCCATCCATATTGGCAGCGGTGGCATTCATTGGTATGGCCTGATGTATCTGGTCGCCTTTACTTCCGCCTGGTACCTGGGTCGTTATCGTGCCCGGCGCGCCGGCTCCGGCTGGAAAGAAGACGAGGTCGCCGATATCATGTTTTATGCGGCACTGGGCGTCATTCTTGGCGGCCGCATCGGTTATGTCCTGTTCTATGACTTCAGTAATTTTATTCAACACCCGCTCAATCTGTTCAAGATCTGGCAAGGCGGCATGTCGTTTCATGGCGGACTTCTCGGTACCGCGCTGGCTCTGGCGCTTTATGGCCGCAAAACCCAACGCTCATTTTTTCAAGTCACCGATTTCATGATACCCCTGTTTCCATTGGGATACGCCGCCGGCCGCCTCGGTAACTTCATCAATGGCGAACTGTGGGGGCGGGTGACCGATGTGCCATGGGCCATGGTATTTCTGCATGTGGACACGCAGCCACGGCATCCCTCGCAACTGTACCAGCTGTTCCTGGGCGGCATCACGATATTTATCGTCATCTGGCTCTACAGCAACAAGCCCCGACCGACAATGGCGGTCTCCGGCCTGTTTTTAACCCTGTTCGGTTGTTACCGGATTTTCGTGGAATTTTTCCGCCAACCGGACAAGCAATTGGGGTACATCGCCTTCGATTGGATGACCATGGGTCAGGTACTGTCAGTGCCCATGGTACTCATCGGTGGATTCATGCTCTGGAAAGCCTATCAAAAAGCCCGCCACGCCGGAGGCTGAGCCGTGAAACAATACCTTGACCTGATGCAGCACGTCCTTGACCACGGGACTCGCAAGGAGGATCGTACCGGGACCGGAACGCTGAGCGTTTTCGGCTACCAGATGCGCTTCGACCTGAGCGCGGGTTTTCCGGTGATCACCACCAAAAAACTGCACTTGCGTTCCATCATCCATGAGCTGTTATGGTTCCTGCGCGGCGACACCAACCTGCGCTACCTGCACGAAAATCAAGTCAGCATCTGGGATGAATGGGCCGACGACCAGGGCGATCTTGGCCCGGTGTATGGTGCGCAATGGCGCTCCTGGCCGACAGCGGACGGGCGCGCCATCGATCAGATCAGTGAGGTCGTACAACAGATTAAAACCAACCCCGATTCGCGGCGTCTGATCGTCAGTGCCTGGAACGTTGGCGAGATCCCGCGCATGGCGCTGCCCCCGTGCCACGCGTTTTTCCAGTTTTACGTCGCCGACGGCCGTTTATCCTGCCAGCTGTACCAGCGCAGCGCCGACATTTTCCTGGGCGTACCCTTTAATATCGCGTCCTACGCCCTGTTGACGATGATGATCGCCCAGGTCTGCGATTTGCAGCCCGGCGAGTTCATCCACACTCTGGGCGATGCGCATTTGTATGCCAACCATCTGGAGCAGGCACGCACCCAGTTGCAACGCCAACCGTTACCCTTGCCACAAATGAAAATCACCAACGGGATACAGGACATCTTCGCGTTCCGATTCGAAGATTTCACTCTGATGGATTACGAGTGCCATCCCCATATTAAAGCGCCGGTCGCGGTATAACAGTGATCATATCCCTGATCGCGGCAATGACCGACGATGGCGTCATCGGCATCGAGAATCGTCTGCCGTGGAAACTGCCGGCGGACATGCGCTGGTTCCGAAAACATACCCTGGGCAAACCCGTGATCATGGGCCGCCTGACTTTCGAATCGTTCGGCGCTAAACCGTTGCCGGAGCGCACCAATATAGTCGTCACCCGAGATTCCGGTTATCTGGCCAGCGGCGCCGTCGTGGTCACTTCCATTGCCCAGGCCCTGCATCACGCGGGCGACTGCCCCGAGGTGATGGTGATCGGCGGCGCATCGTTTTATCAACAACTGCTGCCCCAGGCTGACCGTCTGTACCTGACCTTCATTCATGAAACCATCGAAGGGGACGCTTACTTCCCGGAATTTTCACGCACGCAGTGGCAGGAGATTGAGCGCATCGATTGCGATCCCGACGAGCGCAATCCTTATCACTACAGTTTCACGGTTTGGGAACGGCGGCACTCATAGGGCCCCCGGCACCAGGGTGCCGGCACACGCTATGCGGTGCACCGCGCCGGTATCGATACAATAGGCCGCCAGGCTCCCGCCCCAGACACATCCGCAATCCAGGCTGATCACATTATGTTCCTGCACCACGCCCAGCGTCGACCAATGGCCGAAAAATATTCTGTCATTGGACGATTGCCGTCCAGACACCCGGAACCAAGGCTGATAAGGCGTCGCCTGGGTGCCAGGCGCCCCCTTCTCCTTGAGGGCGAGTTTGCCGTTGGCATCGCAATAGCGCAGACGCGTGAAACAATTGGTGATAAAACGCAAGCGTTCCCAACCCGTCAAGCCTTCCTGCCAGACATCGGGCTGGTTGCCGTACATATGATGGAAATAGTCCTGATAGTCCGCCGCACGCAATTGGGCTTCCACTTCCGCCGCCAACACCGCGGCCTGCCGCATGGTCCACTGTGGTGGTATTCCGGCATGCAGCATATAGCAATTCATGGTCGCATCATGATGCAATAACGGGCGAGTCCGCAGCCAGTCGATCAACTGATCACGATCCGGTGCCTGTAAAATCGGCTGCAAGGTGTCGCCGGGTTTTTGTCGCTCCGCATGCGCCGCTACCGCCAACAGGTGCAAGTCATGATTGCCCAGCACGGTGCGCGCCCCATCTCCCAGGTCGCGCACAAAACGCAGCACTTCAAGCGACTCATGACCACGATTGACCAGATCCCCGACAAACCAAAGAACATCACGTCGAGCTTGAAAATCAATTGCTGTCAGCAGCTGCGTTAGCGGCGTAAATCCGCCCTGCACATCGCCGATTACATAGGTCGCCATGGCGCTAACCGTTCAGGATAAAAGTTACCGGTCCGTCATTGACCAGGGCCACTTGCATGTCCGCACCAAAACGTCCGGTCGCGACCTGGGCATGCCGGGCACGCAGATGGCCGATAAAAGATTCGTACAGTTGCTCGCCCAGCACCGGATCTGCGCCTGAGGAAAAACTCGGGCGCGCGCCTTTTTTGGTGTCCGCCACCAGAGTAAACTGCGATACCACCAGCACGCCGCCGGCGATATCCTGCACCGAGAGGTTCATTTTGTCCGCCGTGTCCGGAAAAATGCGATAACCCAGCACCCGCTCCACCAATCGCTGCGCACGCGAGGCGTCATCCTCCCGGGCCACACCCAGCAACACCAGTATGCCACGACCGATGCTGCCGATAACCTCCCCGGCGACGCTTACCTGGGCGCTACTGACGCGTTGGATCAAGGCGATCATCGCTGGCGCGCAAGCGCATCCATGATGCGCACCAGCGCATCGGTGGTGGCGGGCTCCGACGCTGCATGTCCGGCATCGGCGATGATTCGCAGTTCGGCGCCGGGCCAGGCCTGATGCAGATGCCATGCTTGCTCCACGGGACAAATCATGTCATAGCGTCCATGCACGATATACGCGGGGATATCCGCCAGTTTATCCATATTGTTGAGAATCTGGTTGGGCTCCAGAAAACACTTATTCAAAAAGAAATGACTTTCGATACGCGCCAGACTCAGAGCGGTATGAGGATTCCCGAAGTGGTTTACGACCTCCTCCACCGGCCGGAGAGTAGCGCAGCGGCCCTCCCAGATGGACCAGGCCTTAGCCGCCGCCATACGTGCAATTTCATCGTTACCGGTAAGACGCCGATAATAAGCCGACAATATGTCCTTGCGTTCCTGGGTGGCGATGGGCCGGATAAAATCCTGCCAGAAATCCGGAAACACGCTGCTGGCGCCTTCCTGATAGAACCAGTGCAACTCCTTGTCACTCCCCAGAAAAATGCCACGCAGCACCATTCCCGCAACACGCTCGGGGTGTGCCTGTGCGTACAGCAGGCTCAACGTGGCACCCCAGGAACCACCAAACAGCAGCCATTTATCCACACCCAGATGCGCCCGCACATATTCCATATCCGCCACCAGCGCCTGGCTGGTGTTGTTTTCCAGCGTGGCATGGGGAGAAGACTTACCGCTGCCGCGCTGATCAAACAGTATAATTCGGTATTTTTCCGGGTCGAAAAAACGGCGATGAAATGTTTCGCAACCGGCACCCGGTCCACCGTGTACAAACAACACGGGGATGCCATCCGGAATCCCGCACTCCTCGACATACAACAAATGAGGCGGTTCTACCGCCAGACTGTGCGTGATGTAGGGTTTAATTTCTGGATAAAGTCGGCGCATGAAATTCCTTATGCCCCGTTAATCACGAACCGGCTCGCCTTTAAAACCCAGCAGCGCGGCAATTCCGGCCAGGAGTAACGCGGCCAGTAACATGATAGGGCCAGCCGGCGCTATCGGTGCGATGGCATAGAGATCGAACACTATCATCAGGTACAAAACTCCCGAATGCAACACGGCACCCAGAATAAAAAGCCAACTAATCGCCTGTTTCAGCTTGGGCGCCACCGCGATAAAGCACAGGGCGATGCCAGCCACGATATTGAGTAATGCTTCGAGGTTGCCGTGGGCATGGGGACCGGCCTTGATCATGTTCTTGGGATCTTCGGCATTGTAAAGCTTGTTAAGGCTCAACAATCCCCCGGTGTTGCCCTTGGCGATATCCTCCACCGTCATGGGCTCAAGATCTTTCTCGAAATTGTCCAGCTTATGTTGTTGGATCTCGCCGACGATTTGCTGCTTCTGCGCTTTCGCTTCGTCGATGGTCGGTACTTGATTGACCACCATATACGGCCCGAGAGCCGCCGTCAGCACCAAGTATAAAAAGCCAAATACCACATTCTTCTTACCGATCATGCACGTCTCCCGAAAAACCTACCAGTAAAGTTACGGCAACTGTATCACAGGGAAAACAATAAATTAAGGCGAGGCTGAAGTGCTCACGACAGCATGATGGAGGTAATGAGAGATAAATGTTGCGGGAAATGTCTTCAAAACCGTAGGGTACTTGCCAGGCTCCCTGATGTTCGTGCAGGAGCAAGACAAAAGATAGTTACGTCTTGGATCCGTCCGGCGCGCATCCGCGGAGTGTCGAATAAAGCAGAACGAAGCCAAAGTCGCTCGGTGCTGGTTAAAAAAGCCGATGTTCAATACCCACCCCGCTCGGCCTGCTGTCGGGTTGCGGTGCAGACAAACGTGATACCCCACATTTCCCGCCTGCGGTAGCGGTGAGGGTGCCGTTGCCAGGACCGCCATGAACCGATCCCTGGGGGCTCGCAAGCGCCCCCCGCTCCGGGCATCCCGCCCTCAGGCGACAGACATAAGCACGTCCCCGCTTAGATCCCCGCCGCTACGGAAAGCGGGTGGGAAATTCTGAACGGAGACGCCTGGGATCGGGTCTTTTATCTTGCACTAAAAAAGCGGTGCGTAATACGCACACCCTACGCATCTTTTTGTCGTGAATCCTTCTTGCGTTCATGCTCTTTAAGACGCTTCTTGCGCATCCGAATGGTCTTCGGCGTTACCTCCACCAACTCATCATCATCGATGAATTCGAGCGACTTTTCCAAAGTCATTTCGATCGGCGGGGTCAGCACAATATTTTCGTCGGAACCGGAAGCACGCATATTGGTCAGTTGCTTGCCCTTCAGCGGGTTGACCACCAGATCATTGTCACGAGAATGAATGCCGACGATCATGCCCTCGTACACTTCTACGCCAGGGCTGACAAACAGACGTCCGCGCTCCTGAAGATTGAACAACGCGAATCCCAGACACTTGCCGGCGCCATTGGCGATCAGCACACCGTTGTTACGTTGACCGTAATCACCCATCTTTACCGGACCGTAATGATCGAAAATGCTGTACAGCAATCCAGTGCCCGAGGTCGATGTCAGAAATTCAGTACGAAAACCGATCAGGCCGCGGGAAGGAATCACATATTCCAGGCGTACCCGGCCCTTGCCATCGGGAACCATATTGCGCAATTCAGCGCCACGAGTACCCATTTTTTCCATGATCGCGCCCTGGTGCTGATCTTCCACATCAATGGTAACCTGCTCATAGGGTTCACACCGCACGCCATCGATTTCCTTGACGATAACTTCCGGCCGGGACACGCCCAGCTCAAACCCTTCGCGTCGCATGTTCTCAATGAGCACGGCCAGATGCAACTCACCGCGTCCCGATACCCTGAATTTATCCGGATCCGCCGTATCCTGTACGCGTAATGCCACGTTATGCAGCAATTCGCGCTGCAACCGGTCCCGAATTTGGCGTGACGTTACATATTTGCCGTCTTTACCCGCAAATGGCGAGGTGTTCACCTGGAAAGTCATGCTGATCGTGGGCTCATCCACCATCAACGGCGGCAAAACTTCCGCCTGCAGCGGGTCACACAGGGTGTCGGATATGTTCAACGCATCGATACCACTGATGGCCACAATATTTCCAGCATAGGCTTCAGTCACCTGTAACCGTTCCAGCCCTCTGAAACCAAGCACCTGCAGAATGCGGCCATTACGGCGGCCGCCTTCCCGGTCCAGCACTACGACATTGGTATTGGGTTTGATGCTGCCGCGCTTGATGCGACCAATGCCGATAACTCCCACGTAACTGTTGTAGTCCAAAGTGGAAATCTGCATTTGAAAAGGACCGTTACGATCTACTTCAGGCGGTGGCACCTTATTTATAATCGTGTCGAACAATGGCGCCATATCTTTGGCAGGCTTGTCCGCCGCCAGGCCTGCATAACCCTGCAGCGCCGAGGCATACACTACCGGAAAATCCAACTGTGCTTCCGTGGCCCCCAAACGGTCGAATAAATCGAAAGTTTGGTCCAGCACCCAGGCTGGACGTGCGCCCGGCCGGTCGATTTTGTTGATGACGACAATCGGATGCAACCCCAAGGCAAACGCCTTTTGGGTAACAAACCGGGTCTGTGGCATTGGACCATCGACCGCGTCAACCAGCAAAAGTACGGAATCGACCATGGAAAGCACGCGCTCTACCTCGCCACCGAAATCCGCGTGACCGGGAGTATCCACGATATTGATATGATAGCCCTGCCAGTCCACGGCGGTGTTCTTAGCCAGAATGGTAATCCCACGCTCCTGTTCCAGCGCATTGGAATCCATGAGACGCTCACGGCGTGAGTCATCACCCCGTTCGGTAAGAGTGCCTGACTGCCTCAACAACTGGTCCACCAATGTGGTCTTGCCATGGTCAACGTGGGCGATAATAGCGATATTGCGAATTTTCTCGATCATTTTGAATGTTGGTGTGGATTAGACACCTGTCCTTCTAAGGTCTATTAATCACAACGGTGCAAACAGCGCGCCGTAACGGTTTTCAATGCTTTAAAATAACAAAAAACCGCCCTCCGAAGAGGGCGGTCTCGAATACTGAAAACCAGGAAAAAACTTATTTCTTGGCGTCAGGAATCGGCTTCAATTTCAGCTCATCGGCCTTGGCCTTGATGAACCCATATTTCGCATAGATATCCTGGGCATCGGCGGAAGCCAGATACGCCAGGTAAGCTTGTGCGTTCTTTTGGTTTTTACCGGTTTTGTAGGCACCAATGGCATAACCTACTTTATCGACCTTATTGTAAGGTTCTGGAATGGCAACGCCGTCAACTTTACGGCCTTCCTTCTTGGCATGCACCACTTCAGTGGTCCAAACGATACCCACGTCCGCTTCACCTTTTTCGATCCGATCGGGGGTTTCGCGATGGTGACGGGCAGTGAACCAGGTTTTGCCATCGACAGCCCAGCATTCTTTACATTCTTTGTTGCCGGTAACCTTTTCGTACACACCCAGGTCCTTCAGCATTTCGGAACCGTAAAACTTGAAAATGCCTTCGGTAATGGGATTGGGATGGGACTGCACGATATCGTCACGCGCCAGATCCTTGGGACCATCAATTTTCTTGGGGTTGCCCGAAGCGACCATCAATTCCAGTTTGTTATGGGTGTAGGTCATGAACTGATCCATTTTGCCTTCACCCTTCAATTTCTTCAGGTGCCCCAGGTTAACGCTGGCATAGATATCGGGATCCATGGAAGTCTTCTGGCCTTCAATCTCACCCTGCTTCATCAGCTGGGCATTCAGAATCTGGCCGGGGGGAATGGTTTCCACATAAACGGTTTTGATATCCGGGTTCTTTTTCTGAAAATCCTTGATCAGTTCTTCCATCACCATGAACTGGTTACCGGCCAGGTACATGACCAGATCAGCTTTGTATGAATCGCCGATATTGCCCATTTCAATATTGCCATCGGCATGGAAAGTCCGGTAATCAGCCCCATGGCCTGCATCCGCTTCTTCTTCCCCGGCAGCAAGAACCTGGTTTCCTACAAACACTGGGGCCAGTGCCATAGTCACTAAAGCCGCAAATATATTACGTGTAACTGTCATTTTGCTCTCCTCCAATACGGAAAATACTTTTTGATGGTATTTCTCAATGAATTGTCCGAACTTATCCTGTTTCCCCCACAGGCATCGCCGCCTTTGCCTAACCCCGACAAAGGACACCCAATATCCGACATTTTACCTCAAATTTCAAATCTAATAATTATTATACTTAGATAAATCAGGTTTTATAAAAAAAGGCAGGTAACTCTCGTTACCTGCCTTTGATCTAGCTAATTTTACAATCTCGGCCTTAACGGCAGTTATGTCAAATTAGGGGCGTACGTAGGAGTAGCCGCTTTCCTGCAGTTCCATGATACGGATAACGCCAGCACTAACCACTTTCACACCTTCGGTCAGTTGCGGTTCTTTACCGGTTTTTTCAGCCACTTTCTTCATGGTGTTGCCACAAGCGCTGAAAGTGATGTTCTGCATGGCCAGGCTCTTTACACGCGCAGATTCTTCGCTCTTGACCGTCAACAGACCCAGACCAGGACCGTAGGCGACGATTTCGATGTCAACATTATCCATGCCCAGATCTTTCTGGACATTCACGGCGTTATTCAACGCGATTTTCTGAGTCGTAGGATCGTCGCTGCTGACTTGAATTACGACTTTGTGTTTACCTTCAGCCATGGCAGTTCCAAAAGCAGCCATCATGGCGCCGGCCAGAACCAATCCCATCGTTACTTTTCTCATATTGCTCATCTCTCCACTCCTGAATGTACTACGATCGATAAATAAAAATGATAAGTCGAAGATGTATACACTGTTACGTCTAATTTGTACACGCTAGAATAATTCTCGAAAAAATTATTTATAGCGCGGTATATTCACCCCCACCCAGTCTTGCATCATAACGACTCTCGCGCCCAAAACAAATGGGCAATGCCCAGGATAGACCATCGTTCTCGATTAATATTACATATATTCCAGAGATATCTTACCGATTATATTATTGCGGTATATTGGAGCACTGTTAAATAACTCAGTTCCTTGAATCATTACTCACAGTAAGTTGGGTGCCAGCCAATATTCCATATCCTGCACCGTCATGCTTTTGCGCGCCGCATAATCTTCGAGCTGATCGCGCTGCAACTTACCGATGGCAAAATACTTGGATTCCGGATGCGAAAAATAATAGCCGCTCACGGACGCCGCCGGCATCATGGCATAGCTGCTGGTCAAGGCAATATCAGCATTCTTTTCCACCTGCAACAATTCCCAGATCGTGGCTTTCTCCGTATGCTCCGGGCATGCGGGATACCCCGGCGCAGGTCGAATTCCCTGGTAGCGCTCCCGGATCAACGCCTCATTATCGAGACTTTCCGCCGCCGTATAGGCCCAGAATTCCTTGCGCACCCGTTCGTGCAGGCGTTCGGCGAAAGCTTCCGCCAGACGATCCGCCAGCGCCTTCAACATGATCGCGTGATAATCATCATGGGCCTGCTCGAACCGGGCCACATGGGCATCGATACCGATGCCGGCGGTTACCGCGAACATGCCTAAATAATCCTGCAATCCGGACCCGCGGGGCGCCACAAAATCCGCCAGACAGCGATTGTGCACACCTTCCGCTTTGACGTCCTGCTGTCGCAAAAAGTGTACGATCGCCTGAACCCGACCGCCGGGTGCATCATAGATCTCGACGTCGTCACCAACACTGTTCGCGGGAAACAAACGCAGCACCGCCCGGGCGGTCAACCATTTTTCCCGAATGACGGTGTCCAGCATGTGCTGGGCATCGTTGAACAGTTTTTGCGCCTCCACGCCCTTGTCGGCATCCGTGAGGATCTTGGGATAACTGCCCTTCATTTCCCAGGTATGGAAAAACGGCGTCCAGTCGATGTAGGCGCGCAATTCTTCCAGCGGATAGTCATGAAATACCTGCAGATCCTGATGCACCGGCACCGGCGGTTGATAGGATTGCCAATCGATGGCGACCTTATTGGCGCGTGACTCGGCGAGCGACAGCAGCTGAATGCGCCCCGCTTTCTGGGCGTATTGCGCACGCAATTCGGTATATTCGTCACGAATCTTCGCCACGAACGGCGCCTTGAGGTCGGGGCTGATGAGATTCTGGGCGACCCCCACGGCGCGCGACGCATCCTTTACCCAGACCACGGGATGCTCGTACCCGGGTTCGATCTTGAGGGCGGTATGGGCGCGTGAAGTTGTGGCACCGCCGATGAGCAATGGTATGGTAAAACCCTCGCGCTGCATCTCCTTGGCCATATGCGCCATTTCTTCCAGGGACGGGGTAATCAAGCCGGAGAGGCCGATGATATCCACTTGTTCCCGGCGCGCCGCTTCCAGAATCTTGGCCGCCGGCACCATCACGCCCAGATCGATGACTTCAAAATTATTGCATTGCAGCACTACGCCCACGATGTTCTTACCAATGTCGTGCACGTCGCCCTTGACCGTGGCCATCAGAATCTTGCCGTTACTGCTGCTGGCACCGGCGGCTTTCTCCTGCTCGATAAACGGAATCAAATAGGCGACTGCTTTTTTCATCACCCGGGCCGACTTCACCACCTGCGGCAGGAACATCTTGCCTTCACCAAACAGATCGCCCACGGTATTCATGCCGTCCATGAGCGGACCTTCGATCACCTGAATGGGGCGTTCGAATAACTGGCGCGCCTCTTCGGTATCCTGCTCCACGTACTGGTCGATGCCTTTTACCAGCGCGTGCGACAAGCGTTGCGCCGCTGGCAATTCACGCCAGGCCAAGTCCTGCTCACGGGCGGCGACGGTGCCACTGCCCCGGTATTGCTCGGCAATACTCAGCAAACGATCGGTCGCGTCAGCACCACGATTCAGCACCACATCTTCCACGCGCTCACGCAACTCAACGGGCAACTCGTCATACACCGCCAGTTGTCCGGCATTGACGATACCCATGTCCATGCCGGCCTTGATGGCGTGATACAGGAACACCGCGTGAATCGCCTCGCGCACGGTGTCGTTACCGCGGAAGGAGAATGACACGTTGGACACGCCCCCGGAAATCATGGCATGCGGCAGCTCTTGCTTGATGGCACGTGTAGCCTCGATGAAATCCACCGCATAATTGTTATGCTCGTCGATACCGGTAGCAACGGCAAAGATATTGGGATCAAAAATAATATCTTCCGGGGGAAAGCCCAATTGTTCGGTTAGGATATTATAGGAACGGGTACAGATTTCGACTTTACGCGTAAAACTATCCGCCTGACCCTGCTCGTCGAACGCCATGACGATGACCGCGCAACCATATAGCCGCACCGCCCGGGCGTGAGCGATAAAAGCGGCCTCGCCTTCCTTGAGACTGATGGAATTGACGATGCCCTTACCCTGGATACGCTGCATGCCGGTTTCCAGAATACTCCACTTTGACGAATCCACCATTACCGGTACGCGGGCGATTTCCGGTTCCGCGGCGATGAGGTTGAGAAAATGTCCCATGGCATGCTCACCGTCGAGCATACCTTCGTCCATGTTGATATCGATCACCTGCGCGCCATTGGCCACCTGATCGCGCGCCACTTCCAAGGCCGCATCGTATTCGCCGTTGAGGATCAATTTTTTGAAGCGGGCGGAACCGGTGACATTGGTACGTTCGCCGACATTGACGAACAGGGAGTCGGGACCGATATTCAAAGGCTCCAATCCACTCAGCCGGCACTGCACGGGTATGCTGGGCGGCACCCGTGGGGGGATTCCCGCTACCGCCTCGGCGACCGCCCGGATATGGTCAGGCGTGGTGCCGCAACAGCCACCCACCAGATTGAGAAACCCGCTTTGCGCCCATTCCTTGAGGTGCGCCGCCATCATCGCCGGTGTTTCATCGTAGCCGCCGAATTCATTGGGCAATCCGGCGTTGGGATGGGCGCTGACATAACACTCGGCGATACCGGAGAGCGTATCCACGTACTGGCGTAATTCCTTGGCGCCCAACGCACAGTTGAATCCGAACATCAGCGGCTGCGCATGGCGCAGCGAATTGTAGAACGCCACGTCGGTCTGGCCGGAAAGGGTACGGCCGCTGGCATCGGTGATGGTGCCGGAAATCATGATCGGCAATTCCAGGCCGACCTGGTCCAGATACTGGCGCACGGCGTAGATCGCCGCTTTGGCGTTCAAGGTATCAAAAATGGTTTCTATCAGCAGAATGTCGGCGCCGCCGTCGATCAGGCCTCGGGTCGCTTCCGTATAGGCTGCTACCAACTCGCTAAAACTGATGTTGCGGAATCCCGGATTGTTGACATCGGGTGACAGCGAGGCGGTGCGGTTGGTGGGCCCCAATACCCCGGCCACATAGCGCGGTCGTTCCGGCGTTTGCGCCTCCACCTCGTCCGCCACGTCCCGAGCGATGCGCGCCGCCTCCAGATTCAATTCATACACCAGGGATTCCAACTGGTAATCCGCCTGGGCCACGGCGGTACCGTTGAACGTATTGGTTTCCAGGATATCGGCGCCGGCCTCGAGATACGCCCGGTGGATACCCTTGATGATTTCCGGCTGGGTGAGCACCAGCAAGTCATTGTTACCCTTTAAGTCACAAGGGTGATCGCGAAAGCGCGCCCCACGGAAAGCGCCTTCGTCCAGCTTATGACGCTGAATCATGGTACCCATGGCGCCATCGAGAATAAGAATGCGTTCTTTGAGCGCGACGCTCAGGGCGGTAATACGTTGTTGCCGATCCATAGTCGTCCATCTGCAGCAAAAATAGCCCGCAAGCTTAGCATAACGCAGGCATTTTCACCAAAAGCCGGGCACCCGCTTGCGGCTGATGGCACGTATAAATTTCAAGGACTGGGGGCTACGGTCAAGGTATATGTCGTGTTAGATGACTGATTCTCAATGTAATTGTTATAGACGCGCAGATACAGCTCGCCACTCGCATTGGGCCGCGCACCGGCGCAGGTTTCCGTACCGCTGACGGCATGCACGGCATACCCGCAGCCTTGGGCATAGTTGGTGAAAACCGCGTCCTGGTAAACATAAATATCCACGTTGGCGAAGTAAAGATACCAGCTCGCGGCAATATCATAGGCCCTGGCCGGATCCAGGCCGGTCACTTTGTAATAGTTGCTCATGTACAGCCGTAAAAATTCCCCTGCCAGCGACAGGCTTGCCCCAGGGGCATCCATGACCAGAGGCATCACTGCCGGCGCATCACCGGCACGGGCCAGCGCCAGAGTATAAGGCGCATCGGTGATAAGGGTCGGCGATGTCATTACCGCCACCCGCAGCGTGCCGGTGGCATCGGCATGCACCGCACAAGAGGGCGCCGCCGTCGTCGCCTGGCAATCCGCGGCGCCAGCGGAAATCGCCCCGGTATAAGCGGTCAGGGTGATCGGCGCCGATGCCAGCGTCCCACCCAGGGTAAAGGTATAACCAGCATCGGGATGCAAAGAATATACTTCATAAAAATGGTAACCCCGCCCCGCCCAAATCCCCGGCCGTTGACTGGTGCTGACCGGATCGATACGCTCCGGTACAAACACGGGATCGAAATCGGAAGTGGGCGTACCGGTGGGGGAAACTGCGCCAAAACCCCGAGGCATGACACTCACAGCGCCACTGACATCGGGATAAAAGGACCGGCTATCCAGGGTAAAACTCGTACCGCTCGCGGTGGCGGAAGCGTCGACACGCACCAGAAATACCTCCGGCATCATGGCGGCGTAGCTGCCCTGGTGTACACCACAAAACTCCACCGCCGGCTTGCCGCCAACGTCGTACATCAGAGCGGAATCACAGTCACTGACCGCCAGGCTGCGGTAAAATACCCGCAGATCGGCATTGTCACTCATCCCGGAGAGGATAAAGGCCAACTTGTTGACATCCGCGGTGACCACGAAATCATGAATCCCTTTGGCAACCGTTTCGGTAAACGGTAACGGGTGCGGCGAGTTGTATCCCAGTTGCGGCGCAATAGTGAAAGTGTGATTGTGCACCATGGCGGAATGGGTGGTGATATAGACATACAGTTCACCGGCATCGTTAGGCAGTCCCTGCAGTGTGTCCAAGGTCGAATCACAAGCATCGTACGAATTATTGAAGCAGAATTTGCTGGCAAAGTCGTCCGCCGAATAAACACCCTCCACCGTGGCATGCAAACCGTTGGTCAATCCGGCATCGGGGTCATCATTGCGTAGCATGCCCCGATGCACGTAGTTCTTCGCCAGACCTTGCACCACGAGAAATTCCGGACCGTTTCCGGAAACGAAGGGATAGGGCAGCTGCTCCCGATTGATCGCTTTCCAGGGATAGACATTGAATTCATAGCCGGCGGCATCCGTCGCCAGCACCCGATCCACCGCCAGATATAATTCGCCCACGCCGTTGGTGGTCGCGGTACACAAACTGACGCTGTCCCAGCAAGCACTCAGAGCATCGGTACTGAAACCGGCGTCCCGGTAGCTATACAATTTCGGGCTGAAATCATAGTCCACACGACCCGGCTTGTAATCCACCACGTACCGGGCATCGGGTTGCAACCCGGAAACCAGGTAATAATCCAGTAACCGGGGCACATCAGCCACCACCACCGGCAGGCTCAGGCCGGCATCGGTGGTCACAGGCGCACCATAACTCAAGGTAAACGCTATTTCAGTGGCCATATCGTTGGGGTCAAGCGCAACCCCGGTCACTTCCACATACAATTGCCCCTGCGTATTGGCGGTGGCGACACACCCCTCGTTGGCCATCAATACCTGTACTTCACCCTCATAGCGTCCGGCACCGCGTTGCGACCGGCAACTGCGCGTGTTGAACACATCGGTATACACCGCCAGATCCGCATTCCCGCCCGACAAGCCGGTGAGCTCCACCAGGGTGGGCGCGCCGGGAACCAGACCGGTGATCAGGAAGTGCTGGCTATCGATGCCAACGGCACCGCTCAGCTGTTGGTTGGTGAACAGACCCGTAACCGGCGTCAACGCGAGACTAAACGCGCCATCACTCTCCAGCGCACCGCCCAGCAGTTGCAGGTACAACATGCCGCCAGCATCGACTTGCGCGCCGCAACTCTCCGCTTGCAGGCCCGCGTGCGTGGCAACGCAATTGGCGTCACTGAAAGTATCATCAGCATGGACGGCCAGATCAATATTGCCGCTCAACCCTCCCAGGGTCGCGATGAAGGCCGCACCGGGCGCCAGACCGGTGATGCGGTAACCGCGCACTGTGCCGGCCTCCAGAACACCGTCGTAGGGCAATAGCGCCGCTGGCAACTCCAGCGCACCCGCTACCGTATGAAATATCCAGATGAATGATTGCACCAGCATGGTTCCATTCTCCCCGTAGACCGTTGGCGCCAGTGTCACGGTATAAGTGGCATCACGGGCCAGCGCCTGCACCGGGCTGAAAACCATGACCATGTCGTTCACCGCCACGGCACCCTGGACCGCTCCATCAGGACCGGTAAGGGAAAACCCGCCATCGGCAAAACTCGCCGGCGCGGGAGCACTGTTGAATCTAGCGCTAATTTTCGGCATCACCCCCGCCGCCACGTCGTCGGGCACCGGCGTCACCGAAACCACCCGCAGCGGAACGGATTCGGCGGAATAAGGATCGGCCCGGGCGCGCAATTCGTCGAGATTGCCAAAGCTATCGTTATCGTCATCCAACGTCAGATCAAATACCACACCGCTAAAATCCAACCGGGCGGCCGCACCAACGGCAAAGTCACGCGCCGCCGTCAATGCCACCAGCACCGGTGCCTCGATCTCGGGATAGGTCAGGTAAAACTGCAACTCCAGACTGTGGATCTCCGGTGACAGCGGCACATTGAACGTCCCTGCCACGCTGCCCGTGTCCAAATTCAGGTCGGTAATGGTGATGCCGATGATAATACCCGGCGGCACGGCGGCGCGATCCGCCACCGCGTCAAGGGTCAGCATCGGTTGCTCCGGTTCACGCAGGGCCAGCAGCACTGATTCCGGCAAGGGCGCCGTAAAGGCGGAGTGGCTTCGAGATGGAGAATTATCTTTATCACGGCCGCCGGACTCGCATGCCGCCAGGATCAATGAAATGCTGGTAATCAGGAAATAGAGAATTGTTGCCCGCAACATACCCTGCACTGCTCCCCCAATCTACCGCCGCACTCAATATCGCACAGCGGTACATATCAGTTATTTGTAGAGCACACAGCAGCCAGTACAGACTCAACACTGCCACACGTAAAAAATAATTTGCCGGGGCAACAAAGCACCAATGCATCCGATCCCATCGGGACCGGATGCATTAGCTCGGGTTATTTAACTCACTGAACCGCTCCTGCGCGCCCAGGCTATGGCGCCACAGAGACCGTCACATCATAGTTAGCCGAAACGGTCCGACTATAGCCGAACACTCGAAAATACAGCACATAGTCCGTGACACTGTTTACGGTTTCAGCAATCGGTGCCAACGCGCTGCACGCCTCGCTGACGGTGCCCGCCTGGGTCGAGTAACTCGCAGTTGCGCCACCGCAATTCTGTGATTTGAAGCTTTCAAAAGTGCCATCCTGATACAAGTAGAGATCAACATCCGAACTGATGTTTGTCAGGTTGATATTGTACATGGCAGCACTATTCAGTCCGGTGACCTTGTAGTAAATATTGCGCAGCGGTCCGATGGCCTGCGCCGGCAAAGTCAACGGACCGACACCACCGGCAAAATCCAGCTTGGTGGTAGGCGGCGGATCACGGACCAGTTGAGCCCGGTAATAGGTTGTGGCAGCGATTTCGGCGGTTGCACGCAACTCGAGCCTCACAAAACCATTGGCGTCGCTGGTAACAACACACGTAGCATCCGCTTGCGCGGCACAATCCTCAGTACCGGCAACCACTGGACCGCCATAAGCCCGTACCGCAATCGGCGCCCCGGCAACGACGGATCCTTCCAAACCACTGATTCCGGAGAGGGTCAACGTATATTGGGTACTCGGGTCCAAGCCCATGAGTTCGACGAACTTCAGCACCTCTCCGGCAACAAACCTTGATTCGAAACGATTGCCGGCCTGTAGCGCGCTTGGGTTCTTGTACCCAAACGCCCGATTCCAGTAGTTATAGTACGCCCAGTCCATGGAAAAATTTCCAGCATCAAGGGTACCGCTGGCGTCGGTAATCCGTACAAAATAGATTGTGCCGGCACCTTCAACATGCCCCGGACCGCAGTAGTCCTCCAGCGGCATACCGTCACCACCTATCGAATTGCTGGAAACGCAATCCGGCGTAGCCAGCGAGGAATTAAACACCTCCAGATTCAGATCTTTATTCATAGCGAAGAGCCTAACCACTTTGTCGTTTGGCTCGTCGATAAAGAACTCCCGGGAACCACCCGCCAGCGAAGACGTATACGAATCGACATTGGCATAGCCCAGAGAAGGCGCAACCATCAATACCAATGGCGCATCTTTATACTGACTGGACCCGCCGCCGGCACTGAAATAAAGCACCCCGGCATCATTGGGCACATCACCTTGTACATAACCGGTGGAGCAGCGATCAATACTGCTATTTTTGCAGGGCGTGCTATTCAACGTAATTTCACTATATACGTAGTCCATACGCTGATTAGAATCAGTACTACTGGTGGCCGCGCTTGCATCATTATTAAGAACCACCGCATGCTCAAGCGCGGGATCTAAACCCGACACCTTGTAATAGTGATTAATACCATCACCGGTAAAAGAGTAAGGCAACTTTCCGGTGAGGTCGGTCAATACTTGTGTATTGAACCGATAGAGAATATCACTACCGGGGAACACCGCATCCACCACCACGTACAAATCCTTGTCAGCCGTGGAGGTGATCACACAGGTCCCGGAGCTCGAGAGGTTTTGACAAATCACTGTTGCGTCGTCATATTTTGGCCCGCTGTAAACATGCACCCGTGGCTCCAAACTAAATCCGTTAGTGGTGACGGCCTCCAGCACATACTCGGTCTGCGGTTCCAATCCCGTAATGTGGTAATACGTGACAATTCGGTCCCCGGCGGCCCGTGATTGCGGCCAAGTGTCGGTGACAGCATCCAAAGTTACGATCTCCGGCGCGCCCCAGGAAAGCGTGTAATCCACCGCGGTATCGGGATTCTTCTGACTGTTAAGGCCGGAGACCTTGATATAGAGATTACCGCCATTAGCCGCCGCGGCGATACAGCCTTCACTCGAAGCCTGCGGCTCGTAATAATAAAATCCTCGACGCTGCGATGAACACAGCAGATTACTGAAACCATCATCGCCGTATACCAGTAAATCGCCGTCACCGCTAAGTTCCGTGAGTTCCAGCAAGATTTCCGCACCAGCTTGCAGACCGGACAAAATATATAACCGGCTGTCATCCAAAGCTACATTTCCGGTGGTGCTGCCGGACACGCCGTTCAATGAACTCATTTCGTTCATATCCAGAATGAACCGGGAACGATCAGTAGCCAGGGAGCCATCCACTTGAAGATAGATATTACCGTTGTTATCAGCGCTGACCACGCATCTTTCACTGGTCGTACCGTTCTGCCTGGAAGCACAAATTTCATTCGCGAACGCGCTGGAAGAAAACAAAGACATATTCAGGTTTTGCTGCAAACCGTTTAATGCGACCGCATACACGCTCCCCGGCACCAGATCAGCAATAATGAACTGGACGGCAGCGCCACCAGGAACAAACTCCTCATAGCCGACCTGCACCCCGGAAAGGGTCACGGGCGGGGTAATGTTGACGGTGGTAAATTTGAAATCCATCGCCACCAACGCTGCCCCGGACAATGAACGGATGGCGTTATTCAAATGAACCGAGTATTCAGTCCCGAATTGCAGGCTCGCGCCTCCCAAAGCAAACGTAACTTTGGCCGCGCTGTCCGGCGTTGGATCGGTCACCGAGAACGTTCCAGTTACCGCCACGCCGTTCGACCCGATCACGGTGAAATTGTCGCTATTGATCGTGTCACGATTCAACGCTTCGGAAAATTGTACGATGATCGCGGCATTGACGGGAATAGCGCTGGCGCCATCGGTTGGCGACACGCCGGACACATTAAACTGGGGGAACTCCTGCGCCGACCGCGGGTTGGTTCGCAATCGCAACTCGATCAGATCCGGAATTGTGTCCTGATCGGCGTCCATGCTGGTATCGACGGGAACGCGTGAGAAGTCCACGATATTATTCTTACCCTTTGCGATATTCGACGGTCCACTGCCAAGGGCTTCACCTACTTTGATTCCCTCGGCTTCCTCGCCGGCAAATCCAGTACCCACAATATAATATTCGAGATCGAAAGTATGAAATCCGGGCGTTATTACCTGCGTCAACTTACCACTGAAAGTATCGGCGGTTGGTTGCGTCACGTCTTCCAGGGTGTAACTGGCCTCATTGACAGTACCCCGGTCCACTACCAGCACCACCCGCAGAGTGCCCTGCTGAATGTCCTTGAACGCAGCCACCAGGCTGACGGGCAACGGCGCTGATATCACACCGTCGTCGCCCGGTTTGGCGTTACTGTCATTACGCTCCGCGCATGCCGCCAACAAGGCAAACATACAGCACAAAGCAATTCCCCTGATCTTCGGTCCATGACTCGTCGCAATCATTTAACAAAACTCCCGATAAAAATTTGTAATTATAAATTGTTCAGCAGCGCGGCGCTTACTGCGGCACGCGTCCGGTAACGGTGACGGAGGTGCTGCCGGAATCTTTGTTATTGTCATTCCCCTGCGACGCCGCGTAGATGGCGCCGGTGACCAATACGCCGCCGGCGACCCACCACCATTTCTTGTCCTTGGCAAATAAGCCGCTGTCGCTGGCATTGTCTTCATCAGAACCGGACACGCTGATCGTAGCCCCGTGCGGCGCTTCACCTTTGACGACCAACTGAATCGGTGAGAATGTCGCCCCTTTGAACGACATATTGCCGACCATGTCTTCAGCCTGGATGTAATATTCCAGACCCGGGGCACTCACCCCTTCGGCGGGAATCAATACCGAATACTTGCCACCTTCCTGTGCCTGCATGGTGTCCCGGGTATATTCCTCCCCACCCACGGTTCGGTAATAAAGCGTCACCGCCTTCACGCCGTCGTCATCTTTGACCACCGCGCTGATTTCCACCGGCGTACCTTGCGCGATACGTATTTTTTGCCGGAACTGGTGATCGATGACCGGCGCGGTCATATCCATGCCCGCGTTTTTATCCGCGGACGGGGCGCCACCCGGCATGCCCTCGGCGGCTAATGCAGAAAAATTCACCACCAGGACCAAACCTGAAATAATCAGAAACCGGGAATACAATACAGAAACCATGACTTACCCCCTCACTGCGAAACGCGTTTTTTTTACTTCAATAAATAATAAACATGTTGGACATGTATAAGTGCTGATGGTCACCAGGCAGCTTACCGGCCATTGATAAAACCCACCACACAACGCTAACGTCAATTGTGTACCTGCGAATTACCGGGCCAGCACAGTCCGTCCGCCAGCTTAACACAGGGAATCTGAGGGCCACATTAAAAAGACACGCATGAAATCCAGAAGGTAGATGGCAGTGGATTGACCATCGTATTCTGAAAAAATTGACATGAAGCAACGTGTTATCTGCGGGAACGTTGGGCAAATTCATTCATGCCCGCCGCATTTCCAAAACATAAATAACAGATGTACATTCAAGAACGCAAACGATCAGGTCTTCCCTGACTATGTAAAATAAAAATTATTTTTTTACATAACCCCGCACACCCTTAACATTGCTCCCAGGGCAGCCCATGAAACCGCCACCCGCCCAAGGTGCTGCGATGATGTTGTTCATCGCGTTCACCCTCAAACCCTTCGGTGACGTTATAGACTTCAGACAAGCCCTGCTCCAGCAGGAATTCACCGGCTTCACGGGATCGCTTCCCGCTGCGACAGATGAGAATAATAGGCGCATCACTTTCCGGGTGTTGCGTGCCGACTCCGCCCAACATCAGCTTACGAATCTGCGCGGCGAATTGCGGATTGATCACCCAATCCGGCTCGTCAATCCAGGGAACGTGAACAGCGCCGGCGGGATGTCCGACAAAAAGAAATTCCATGGACGAACGAATATCGATCAAAACCGCCCGTGGACTCTCTTGAATTAACTTATAGGCTTCCGGCGGAGTAATTTCTTTCAAATCTTTTTTCTTACTCATTGGGGGGGGTATCCTGTCTGCAGGTGTCCGTCAAAAATACAGTATAGGCCAAGACAGCCGCCGCGGAAAATACGCAAACGCTGATCCAGGATGGTGAATCATCGGGGATGGTGTATCATTGAGATTCCGGCGTATTGATTACGTTTATTGAAATTACCCCACACTACGTAGAAACCTGCGATGCTCTCCGATTCTCGGCTGTTTCTGGTGACCACATTGCTGCGCGCACTGGCCCTGCTGCCCCTGCCATTTAATCACGCATTGGGTGCGATCATCGGTCGTATGTATTACCTTTTCCCCAATCGCCTGCGCGCTGTTACCCGCTGCAACATCAATCTGTGCTTTCCCGACTGGTCGCCGCCGCAAAGACAAGCCCTGGCGCGCGCCAGCTTGATCGAAGTCGGTAAAACGCTGTGTGAAAACGGTCCTTTGTGGTACTGGCCGGAACCGGAGATTTTACGCCTGGTATCTCAGGTCAGCGGTGGTGAATATCTACGCCAGGGACTGCAACAGGGTAAAGGCATCATCGTCGCTGCACCGCACCTGGGCAGTTGGGAAATCCTGGGGCATTACATCAACACCGTGGTGCCGATCACCAATTTGTACCGCCCGCCGCGTTTGCCGGAAATGGATAGCTTTATCCAGAAAGTGCGCACCCGCTTTGGTGCAAAACTGGCAGCCACTACCCCCAAAGGCATTAAAACCCTGTTTCAACTGCTGCATGAAAATGAATGCGTGGGCATATTGCCGGATCAGGATCCCGGCCGAGGAGGCGCGGGTTTGTTCGCGCCATTTTTTGGTATCGCCGCCAACACCATGAGTCTGTTGCCGCGTCTCGCGCAAAAGACCGGCGCCCAGGTGCTGTTCGGCTATGCGCAACGCCTGCCCCAAGGCCGCGGTTATCACCTGCATTTTATTCCAGGACACCCTGACATCAGCCACCGGGACCTGGCAATTGCCGTCGCCGCATTAAACCAGGGTGTGGAACAATGCGTGCGCGCATTACCGGAGCAGTATCAGTGGGGGTATAAAAGATTTCGAACTCGCCCCGCGGGCGAAATAAAACTCTACTAAATCCGGCGCGCACGGCCAGATGCAGAATTAATCCAGACTGGCCAGACTGGCCTCGCCACGCGCAGCATGCGCCGCCACGATCTGCTGCGCATGCAGGGAGCCGTGATCCGCGGCCTGCCGCAACCATTTCAACGCGGTTTCCGTGCTGCGCGCAACACCCCTGCCCTTGATATACATGCGAGCCATGTTCAGTTCCGCAGTCGCCAATCCTTGATTGGCTGCACGCCGATACCAGTACAAGGCCTTGTCAAGATCCCGGCCTACTCCCATACCCTTTTCATACATGCTTGCCAGCACGTCTTGCGACTGGGCATCGCCTTTTTGAGCATGCACGTCCAGTTCCGACGCCGCTTTTCCAAACAACAAACGCCCCTGTTCCTTGCTTGCCTCGACGCCTAGCCCCTCGGTATAAAGGTGCGCCAGCTTGTAATACGCCAACGGGTAACCCTGTTGAGCCGCCCGGTGATACCACAAGACCGCCGCTTCATAGTTGGGCTCCCCCTGCGCACCGGATTCATAGAGACCCGCCAACTGATATTGCGCCTGAGCAATACCTTCCTCGGCTGCGGCCATGGTCCATTTAAAGGCCAGTGCCGCGTCCGCTGGTACACCACGGTGCTCCTGATACATTTTCGATAACATGTGCGCCGCGCCGGCGTCGCCCGCCGCTGCCGCCGTCATAAACTCCTTGGCTGCAGTATCAAAATCGCCGGCGGCATAGGCCGTCAATCCATCATCATAAGATGCAAACACGAAATTTTGCGATGCAGTTATCACAAGCAGTGTGATGGAAGACAGAAAAGAATTACGGACACCCATAATGCATACTCCAGGCATTAATTTGCACAGGAGAGTTAACGGCGTCACATATATCTTTATTAATAATATAAAGCGACTTTGATATATCGTGCGGCAACTATTTTTCCGCTTTTTTCCAGCGGTAACCGGCCAAAACAACATATTCCAGGAACGGTCTGCTCAGCACGCACCAACAGCGATGGTGTCGGATTCAGCCCCCGGGAATCTTCAGTGCGTCAGGGAAACCTGATAATGTATTCCATATTTTTTCAATCGGTACAAGAACGCATCACGGGATAGACCCAACGAGCGGGCCGCCTGACTTTGATTGCCGGCAAAATGATACAAGGCATCCCGTAACATGGCTTTCTCCACATCAGCGATAGCGGCAAACGGCGCACGCGCCGCCAACGGCAATATGCGACCCGTGTCACGCGCGGCCTGGACCAGGTTCTGTGGCAGATTCTGCACATCGACGTGTTGCCCGGGTAGCAATATCACCAGGCGTTCACAAAGATTACGCAATTCACGCACATTGCCTGGCCAAGCGTAGGCTTTCAAGATGCGGAGCGCATCCCGGCTGAATTCTGGCGCCGGCACCTGATGGTGACTGCTGAAATAGCGCAAACAATGGGCGAGCAAGGGTACAATGTCGCCGCGCCGCTGCCGCAAGGGCGGCAATTCCATCGGTACCACGTGCAATCGATAATACAGGTCCCCGCGAAAGTGACCGGATTGCACGCGCGCGGCCAGATCGCTATTGGTGGCGGCAATGACTCTGACATCGGTCGCCACCACGCCCGTGGCGCCTACGGGCTGGCATTCACCGGTTTCCAGGAAGCGCAATAATTTTGCCTGCACCGGCAATGAAAGTTCGCCGACTTCATCGAGAAACACCGTGCCACCCTGCGCGGCCCGGATGCGTCCGAGATAATCCTGAGTAGCGCCGGTAAAAGCGCCTTTGCGGTGCCCGAATAATTCCGACTCTACCAGAGCTTCCGGAAGTGCCGCGCAATTGATGGTGATCAAGGTACGTTTGGCCCGGCGGCTGGCGGCGTGCAGCGCTTGTGCCAGTAGTTCCTTGCCGGTACCGCTCTCCCCCTGAATCAGCACGGTGACATCGGTAACGGCCACCACGCGGGCGGCGTTGATAACATTTTGCAGTTCCGGCGATGCGCCAATTAAGCGATCAAATTCTGTACTCATGCCCCTGAGCCCTATGCAATTATTTTAATGATGCAGGTGTGCGGTATGTGTTTGCGATTCATACCAAACGCTGAGCACGGCCAAACCTATCATTACCATGCCCGCATAACGTCGCGTTGCCGACATCCGCAAATACCTGAGCAAACCACTCGTGAGCATACCCGCGGCAAGCACCACAGGTAAAGTCCCCAATCCAAACGCCAGCATCATCAAGGCGCCCTCCATGCCACTGCCCGCCGAAGCCGCCCATAACAAGGTGGTATACACCAGACCACAAGGCAACCAACCCCAAATCGATCCGAACACATAGGCGTGAGTCAGTGTCGATACCGGCAGCAAACGCCTGCCGATGGGCTCAATTTTCCGCCACAAAGGCTGCCCCAGGCGTTCCAGACGATTGAGCCCGGGAAACCAGCCCGCCAGATACACGCCTATCAAGCCGATCAGCAACGACGATAACCAGGTGAGGGCATGGTGCCCGTACTGGGGGCTGAGCGCATTAAATATTTCGCTGCCCGCCAATGCCAGGACAAATCCCGCCACAGCATAACTGGAAATACGCCCCACACTGTAAACCAGCACAAAACCCAGCAGCTTTAGCCGGTGATTTCGTATGTGCGGCGCCAGACTCATGCTCAAGGTACCGATAACGCCCCCGCACATACCTACACAATGCAAGGTGCTGAACAGACCAATGGTAAATGCGAGCGGCAGGGTTAATTCCATAATCGTGAAGTCTACACTCTATCGACGGGAACTGACGATATACGATTTTGTTTGCTCAAAGCGGAGCTTTAATACTCAACATGAGGATATCCGCCTTAAGTCCCTGCCGTGTTTCCCGATAGCGCTCGTAATTCAGGGACGTAGACCAACCCCGCCATCCCAGATTGTCCCAAGCGTATAACAGCTTGACCCCCGAAAGTAAGGTGTCAAATTGTCGCAACCGGGAATCGGCAGTCATCAGGTCCTGGGGCATGGCATAGGATTCCCGATAAAAATCTGCGGCGCTCTGGTGGTAATAACGCATGCGTCCGCGCACTATCAACATCGGATGCAAGTATTGCTGCAGCTTGATATCGACAGCCGAGGCATCCACGCCCCAGTCATCGCGGTAATAGGATAAATTGACATCCGCGCTGGTGCGCGTCTGAAAGTATTGCTTGGCGCGAAAGAACAACGTCTGACGTTCACGTTGTCGCGGGTGCCTTTCTTCATAGACATAAGATACCGTGCCACCGCCACCGGATACCTCTTGATCAATGGAAATCTTGCGCAACGGCTGACTCTGATAACCCTCCACCGCTGCATAGCTATAACCACCGACCACAACCAGCACGGGATTGACGATCTGGGTTGCCGCCAATGTTAGGCCATTAACCTCTTTGGTTCTGGGAAATTTTTCTGATGCCACGGCATCATGTTTGTCGATTTCATCACCGGTGTAGTTATACATGCCGGTAAGCGTGAGATTGTTGCGCAACATCTGGCGCGACAGGGCCAGCGACACCCCCTCGGATTTGAAATCAGTTTCCTCGCTGAAAAATACTCCGCCGGTCACAGCGGTATCCCCAAAGTTATGGCTGTCGGTAAGCACCCATTCATGGCGTACTTCGCTGAAACCGCTGCCTGAGCCACCGGCAACCGTGGTGGCGCCGCTCACCGCGTCAACCGCGTTTGCGGGAGCCTCCTTATTGAATTTTTCACGGGTGTATTTAATACCGAATGTATTTGCTTCGGACAGCATTTTACCCAAACGAATGCTCGGTGACTGCACGGTCAAGCCGCTGTCATCGGCGTAATAACCAAAAAACAACTGTAACTCGTCTTGCGCCCAGGGCGCCTGCGCCACGCCCAGACCCAAACCCGCCACCAGGGGCCACAACACTGTTGAGAGCTTTCTGCACATACGCAAGGACACCTATGCCGAGGGATGTATGATTCGCATCCGCCCGTATGCAACTCCGGTTATCGCGCCAGGGCGCCAGGACCGGACGGATAAATTCTTTTCAAGACATTGCGCCATGAATTTGCGTACCTGATGTCTTGGTGAAATTTTGTGTTGATGTCGGGATGCGACTATTGCAAAAAACCGGCATTACCGGGGCATGGCAAATGACATGCCCCGACAACACCGGCGGGAGGTTACCTAGTGCATGTGCTCGTGACCCGGATCACCGGTCATGGATTCATTACCGGTGGCCTCAACAATCCCAATGGAGCCGGGCTCATGGCCTTCGGTATTGAGAATGGCGATCACTTCATCGGTCATGGTATTGATAACTGATATCGTGGTGCAGTTGGGACCGTGACTTGCATGGTCCACGCCGCAATCACCGCCGTTAGGGTAGTAAGCATGCATACCGTCGGGGGTAATCTTACCGTTACGATGGTCGCTGCCGGCGCCAACGGGAATGTGCTTCACAGCCACATCGGCTTTACGCATGCCGGTGGTCATATCCAATTCAACCACCGCGATTTTATCATTCTCCGCAGTACCGGAAGTGCGACTCGGCACATACACCTTGAGCATTTCATGGGTCATGGTGCCGTGGGTCATGCTCATGTGGCTGATATTGAAGCTGCTTGAGGAAATATTTCCCAGATCAATAACCTCCAACACGGTGTCGGTAGCCGCATCAATCACGGACAGGTAGCCCACGCCATTTTTGTAACCCGCGGTATAAACCCAGTCGTCATGCGTATGCACGTAACCACCGGCGGGAATCTGGCCGGCATCGGTACCCGCTGCGATATTGCCCGCCGGCAAAGTCATATCGGTGGCGTCAATGATATTTACCGCATTGCTGCCACTTACCAACCCGGTATAGACATGGCCGCTGTGATGCGAAAAATCCATGCCATGCGGCGCGCTGTCGCCCAGACTGATAGTTTTCACCACCGTCAGAAAGCTCGCGGCAGCGGGGTCATTGTCAATGACGGATACGGTTTTATCGGTCATATTGTGGGTCATGAAATATTTCATGGCCATGCCGCCGGCGTCAGAACCGGTAAAGGTACTCTTCTTGTGACCGTTACCGACGATGATTTCATTGGCATTATTGTTGTGGCCGGCATCGGCATCGACGAAAGCGCCAATGTAGATATCATCGCCCAAACCGTCGGCATCCAGGTCCATGGTATCTTCATGATCCACATTCACCCGGAACACTGAATCCGCCATGGCGATTTCTTCCACGGTCAAACCGGAACTGCCGTTCGGTCCGTCGTTATTGATCCACAAATGCTGCCCGTCCGGGTCCAGATAGCTGTGGACGAGCCGCGTGACCAGACCATTGCTTGATTGCAGGGGAATCATGTACTCCAAGGCCTGCGTGGCGACGTCGACTATGATAATACCGCCACCGATAGCGGTACCCGCATCATCGGTGAAGCCGTTTTGCACCACCAGCACGGCTTTACCCTTGACGAAGTGAATTTCACCCAGTGACAATGCCCCGCCTTGCTTGTTTTTGGGCTGAAAGGATTGCGACGATTTCTCGATGCCGAGGCCGCCGTCATCTGAATAAATGTTGACATAACCCTCATGATCCACCGCGAACACGTAGTACTTGGCCGGATTCTCGTCGATTTTGGCCGCAACACTTCCGTTGTTGCCGGAACCGCTGTTACAACCCGCTAGCGTGGTCGCCATCAACATGGCTAACAACACTTTCTTTGTATGTGCACACATCTGCATACCTACTCCCGTTAACGTCAAATTGAAACAATCAAATTTGCCCATGGCGCGGCGCGCGTGTATCGACGTAAAAAACCGCGACGTCACTGCTCACAGCCGCAACCACCGCCCCCCACGGGCGCGCCGGTGAGTCCCTGCGCCAGAGCTCGAAACATATGTTGCTGATAAGCCAGTTCTTCACCGTCATCCACCAGTTGCATGATCGGGTCCGCGTGGTACTGATGTTCCCAGGGCTCTATGCCCGCACATCCTTGTCCGCTGACCAACAGCAACGCAACCAATACCCGGCCTGCATGGCGGCACCGGTGGCGTGGCAGCCGCAGCCATGAAACTTCGGCATTCTGGATCATAAATTCTCAACCTATCGATCAACACCAGGCGGTCCCCGTCAACACTTGCCCTTGAACTAGCCGCAAACGCCGCCGTCAGACCGCGAGTTCCTGCTTTAAGCAAGACCCGGGCCATCATAAAATACTGTTTAATTACATTAAGTTGGAGAGAAATGATGATGGACGAGCAGAGATTACCCTGAGTGATATCACACAACTCTGTGCGCTATCACTCAGGGCTTTTGGGCCACGATTTGCGCGCAGCCCGCCGGACAGACAAACCCGTGCGGCACGCCAAGGCCGGGTTCCTGGTAGTAACGCACCACCAGCGGAGAACACAAATGCAGCAATTCATTGGGTGCCAGCAGATACGCGGGATTGGCAGGGCCGGTTGCACACGTCGGCCGCTCCCGCGTGTAGGTCTGGTAGAAAAGCATGCCTCCCGGCGCCAGCGCGTGGCACAACCGGGGAAACAGCGCGCGCTCCAGAAACTGGCTGACCACAATGACCAGATAGGATGCCGCCGGAAGCGGCGACTGCGTAACATCACTCACCTGCGCCGTGATCGCGTACGAGTGCCGTGCGGCGACCTCCTGCAAGTGGGCGATCGCTACCGGTGAGATATCCGTGGCCATCACCGCAAAGCCCCGGGCCGCCAGCCACTGCGCATTGGCACCGAGGCCACAAGCCAGGTCCAACGCCGCTGCCGGTGCCGGCGGCAACCAGTGTGCATTGGCGGTCAGCACCGCCACCGGCTCCGGACGATAACCATCGGCAAGTTGCTGTCGATAGCGTTGATCCCATTTTTCGGACATCGGCAACGAAGTCAAGGCAGTGGATTCCTGTGCGATCTGGTCTATCAAGCACCAGGTGGATGACGGGCTACTTGCGCCAAAATGCGGGAGACATAATAACCAGGATCGTAAAAATCTCCAGACGCCCCATGAGCATCGCCAGACACAGCACCCACTTGGACATACTATTGATCGTGCCGTAATGGGCGCCGACATCACCAAGCCCCGGACCCAGGTTATTGATGCAGGCGGCAACCGCGGAAAAAGCCGTGATCTGATCCAGGCCGGTGGCCATCAGCAGCAGCAAAATCACCACGAACGACGCCACATACAGGGAAAAGAAACCCCATACGGAGCTGATCACCGTCTCCGACAAAGGTTTACTGCCCACCTTGACCGGAATCCGGGCGCTGGGGTGGATCAAACGCAGAATTTCCCGTATCCCCTGTTTGTACAACAACAAGACCCGAATGACTTTCATACCACCACCGGTGGAGCCGGCGCAACCGCCGATAAAACTGGCGAACAACAACAACACCGGCAGGAATCCCGGCCAGGAATAGTAGTCCGCGGTGGTAAACCCCGTGGTGGTGCCGATCGATACCGCCTGAAAAATCCCATGATGCAACGCCGACCAGACACTCGCAAACGTCCCCTGAATATACAGATAGGTACTGGAAATCAGCGCCAGCGCGGCCAGTAACAAAAAGTAGGTGCGAAACTCCGGATCCAGTAAATATGGCCGCGGACTCAGCGAACGCCAGGCGACGAAGTGCAGCGCGAAATTAACGCCGGATATGAACATGAAGATCACAGCCACCACTTCGATGAACGCGTTATGAAAATATCCGATGCTGGCGTCATGCGTTGAAAATCCGCCGATCGCCACGGTGGAAAAGCTGTGACCGACCGCGTCGAACCAATTCATGCCCGCCAATTTATAGCTCAGCGCGCACACCACGGTGAGTCCAAGGTAGATGTACCAAAGCGCCTTTGCGGTCTCGGTAATGCGCGGGGTAAGCTTTGAATCCTTCATTGGCCCGGGCGTTTCCGCCCGGTACAACTGCATGCCACCGATACCCAGCATCGGCATGATGGCCACCGCCAGCACGATGATACCCATGCCGCCCAACCATTGCAGTTGCTGGCGGTAGTAGAGTATCGACGCGGGCAAACCATCGATCCCGGTAATGACAGTGGCCCCGGTCGTGGTAAGACCGGAAACCGATTCAAAAACCGAGTCGGTGACCGAGATCTGCAACGATTCCGCCAGAATGAACGGCAAGGCGCCAAACAGGCCGAGCACCACCCAGAACATCACGACAATCACAAAACCGTCGCGCAAACGCAACTCCCGGTGCACGTGCTTCACCGGCAGCCACAGCACCAATCCGGTCACCACGGTGAGCGCAAAAGCGCTCAAAAACGGGTACGCGGTATGATCGTCATAAATAAACGATATCAACGCCGGGGGGAGCATGGTGAAACTGAACATCATCAGCAACGACCCCAACACCTTCTGAATCACGATGTAACGCATGAATGCTATCGATCCCTAACGGAAATTGCCTGCCGGTTCGCGTCCGGATCGGGCAAGAGTTCACATGAAAGTCACGCCCACCTGAAATAGCCGCTCCACTTCCGAAATGCGTTTCTTATCCACCACAAACATGATCACATGGTCTTCCGCTTCCACCATGATTTCGCGGTGCGCGATCAACACCTCTTCACCGCGCACAATAGCGCCAATAGTGGTACCAGGCGGCAACTTGATCTCTTCGATCATACGCCCGACCACCTTGGAAGATTTCTTGTCGCCATGCGCAATCGCTTCAATGGCTTCAGCGGCACCGCGCCGCAGGGAATGCACCACCGCGACATCGCCCCGGCGGATATGCGCCAACAGGCTGCCGATGGTAATTTGTTCCGGCGATATCGCGACGTCGATGATACCGCTCTGCACCAGGTCTACATAGGCGGCGCGATTGATCAAGGACATGACCTTGCGCGCCCCCATGCGTTTGGCGAGCATCGCCGAGAGTATATTGGCTTCATCATCATTGGTGACGGCGCAAAACACATCCGCATGTTCGATACCTTCCTCCAGAAGCAAGTCCTCATCCGCCGCATCGCCGTGCAGTACGATGGTGCGGTCCAGCTCACGGGAAATATTTTCCGCGCGCAGCGTATTGTGATCGATGAGCTTTACCTGATAGGCACGCTCCAAAGTGCGTGCCAGACGCACACCGATATTGCCGCCGCCAGCGATCATGATGCGCTTGCACGGCTTGTCCAGACGGCGCAGCTCGCTCATCACGGTTCGGATATCTTTGGTGGCCGCCAGGAAAAATACTTCGTCATCCGCCTCAATGATGGTATTGCCTTCCGGCAGGATGGCTTTGCCACGGCGAAATATCGCCGCCACGCGGGTGTCGACACCGGGTAAATGGTCCTTGAAGGTGCGCAGCTCCTGCCCCACCAGGGGACCTCCATAGTAAGCCTTGACACCAACCAGGCGCACTTTGCCATCGGCGAAATCCAGCACCTGTAACGCCCCGGGGTTTTCCACCAGACGCAGAATATAGTCAGTGATCAACTGTTCCGGGCTGATCAACACGTCCACGGGAAACACTTCCTGGGCAAACAGACTGGGAAACGCCAGATACTCCAACGCCCGCACTCGTGCGATCTTGGTTGGCGTGTGAAAGATGGTATAGGAAATCTGGCAGGCGACCATGTTGATCTCATCGCTATTGGTAACGGCGATGATCATGTCCGCGTCCTCGGCACCGGCGGTTTGCAGCACTGCAGGATAAGATGCATGACCGCTAACCGTGCGAATATCGAGCCGGTCCTGCAAATCCTGCAGCCGCTTGGTGTCGGTATCGACGACCGTAATATCGTTGGCTTCGCTGGCCAAATGCTCCGCAACGCTGGCGCCCACTTGACCCGCGCCCAGGATTATTATTTTCATTGTGTGCAGTCCATACCAGTTGCCATCAACCGATGGCGCCGGTAATGCCGGCGTCAGTCGTGACGGATATTCTTAGGGTCTATGCCGAGCGCACGGAATTTACGATACAGATGCGTACGCTCCATACCGGCTTTGCGTGCTACCACTCCGACGTTACCGTTGGCGGCACGCAAATGAAATTCCAGATAGGCTTTTTCGAAGCGTTCGCGGGCTTCGCGTAGCGGCAGCTCGAAATCCTGCTGCGCATCCCCCGTGCCGGACGGTTCGACAGCGAAATTATGACCTAGAATCGCTTTAACTTCATCAACTTCTATGTCCGCTTCATTACCCAACACCAGCAGGCTCTTTACCAGATTCTTCATTTCCAGCGCATTACCCAGCCAACTGTAATTGCGCAGCCAGTTCTGGGCGGCAAAACTGAATTTCCGGTAAGGCAATTGATTCTCGGCCATTGCCAGATCGACGAAATAACCGAGCAACTCCGGCACGTCTTCACGGTGATCCCGCAGCGGGGGAATCCACAAAGGAGTTTCATTGAGCTTATAGTACAGATCGCGCCGAAATTGCCCCACGTCCACCAGTGGCCGCACGTCTTCCGAGGTGGCGACGATGAGACGCGGTAACGTGCCGACAGCATGGCGCACCGAGATGTCATTTTCTTCCTGTGACAGAATCTCAGCCAACCGCGTCTGCACCGACAATTCGGCGACACTGACGTTATTGATAAATAAGGTACCGCCGCGCGCCTGCACGAACGCGCTTTCCGACGCCTCAGCCGTCCCCAAGCCATTGCCAAACAACACTTTATGAATTTGTTCGGTCTCAAGACTGGCTAAATTGACGGTGAGAAACGGGCCACTTGCCTGATCGCTCAAACCATGAATATAACGCGCAAACATGCTTTTACCAGCACCGGGCTCGCCGTAGATCAGTACCGTATTGCGCTGTTCCGCCACTTTCGCGGCACGCGCGCGCAGGGTGCGCATCACCTCACTGTGACCGACCGGTTCCGGTACTGCCTTGCCCGGACCTGTCACGCCTTCGGTCTTGGGTTTGCGCATCTCGGCGATAGCGCGCTCCACCGTCGTCAGCAATTTGCCCATGGACAAGGGCTTTTCGACAAAATCAAACGCCCCCAGACGTGTCGCTTCGACGGCGGTTTCCACCGTGCCGTGTCCGGAGATCATGACCACAGGCGTATTGTGTCCTGCCATGGTGAATTCTTTCAGCAAGGTAATGCCGTCCACATCCGGCATCCAAATATCCAGCAACGTCAGATCCGGTGTCCGGGCCTGCAACTGCAAACGGGCCGCGGTGCCATTTTCCGCCACCGAAACTTCATAACCCTCGTCTTCCAGGATATCCTTCACCAAATGGCGAATATCCGGCTCATCATCGACTACCAATATGTATGGCTTCATGACCAATCCCGCCCAATCGTTAGCTTCGCCCGCAGTTACGTCTGGCTCGTCGCAGCCAGTCCCTGAATTTCAACATCCGGTACCGGTAATCTTATAACAATACAGGCGCCGTCATGTACCCGATTTTCCGCCCATACCAGACCGCCGTGTTCCTCGACGATCTTTTTGACGATCGCCAAGCCCAATCCCGAACCTTTAGGTTTCGTGGTGACATAAGGCTCGAACAGGTTCTGAATCATGTGTTCGGGGATGCCGGTACCCGTATCTTCCACGCGCAGTTCAACGAACGCATGCACCGCATCCTGGATCAAGCGTGTTTTCAACGTGACTTCCGAAAGCTCGGCGACACGCGTGGCATCCAGGGCATTACGAATCAGATTGTGCAACAGTTGCCGCAGGCGGTCTCCGTCAGCCGAGATTATCGGCAGATCATGATCCAGCGACAAATTGAATTGCACGTCAAAATCCGTACCACGGTACAAGTCCAGCACTTCATCGATCAAGCCATTGAGATCAAGCGGCACCAAATTCATTTTCGGCATGCGCGCGTATTCCGAAAACACCTTCACCATCTCTTTCATCGCCTGCACCTGCTGAATTATGGTATAGGTCGCCCGATCCAGGAGATCGGCATATTCCGGCTCCATCCCCGGCAAGTATTTGTGCCGCAAGCGTTCCGCGGACAACTGAATCGGGGTCAGCGGATTCTTGATTTCATGGGCCATGCGTCGCGCCACCTCGCCCCAGGCGGCATCACGTTCCACCTGGATCAGGGCGGTGACATCGTCAAATACCACCACATAGCCGGTCTGCGCACCGCCGCTGCCGGTGAGCGCCTTGCCGCGGAACATCAGCACCTGACGCCCGGCGGGTCCCAGCACGCTCACTTCTTCACGCCATTCGGAGTTACCCGCCAGATGCGGCTTGAGCATGTTTACCACGTTCTCAAGGTGCGGAAAGCTGTCCGCCATGGCTTCCATGCGCCGATCCAGCAATTCACTCAAATCAGCGCCCAGAATCCGGGTGGCGGTGGGATTAATTTTGCGCAACACGTGAAAACGATCCAGCGTGAGCACCCCCGATGTCAAACTCTCCAATATGCCCTGCAAATAAGCGCGTTCGTTTTCCGCCTGCATCTGACTGTGATCAGCCGCATCCCGGGCATAAGCGATCTTGCGCGTCATATCATTGAAGGATTGCACCAGCGACTGTATTTCATCCCGGCTGTCGGGCAACGGCAATTGCATGGTGTAATCGCCCTGCGCCACCGCTTGGGTACCCGACGCCAATACACTGATCGGCGCCACCAGGCGTTGCGCAGAGATAAACGCCGCCCACACCGCCGCCAGCAGGGTCAACAACAGCACCAATGACAGGGTGAGCAGGAAACTGTTCTTCAGTGGCTCCCTGAGAAACACCACCTCCTGGTAGTGAGCATATGCCTCCTGGACGCTGGCCGCCAGATCATTGAGGCGCGCTTCCACCGGATATAGTGCCTGCAGCATGTATTTATCGCGGCGTGGGTCGGAGCTGATCACCGGCACCACCACCCGGATATGCAGGCCCCGCTCACCGATCGGGTCCAGACCGATATAGGACCGACCACGGCGCAAGCCGATAATAATCGCTTCATCGGGTCGATCGGGAATAATGGCCGTGGTATCCGCACTGTCAGAGGCGATGAACTTGCCGGACAAAGTGAGCAAGGTGAGTTCGATGGCGTCACTGTCCGTTCGATAATCGCTCAAGGTAAAAGCCACCATGTTCTCTTCCACATCCATCAGCTTCCGCGCCAGCGTCTCAACATCCCTTTTATACTCGCGCATGCGCAAGTCCAGTGCGGAACGGCTCAAGTCCAGCGCATTGTCCAACGCTTGATCCACGCGTACATCGAACCACTTGTCGATACCCTGGCTCAAAAACTGGATGGAGAAATAGTACACCGCGGAAACCGGCGCCAGCGTGAGCACCACGAACACCACCACCAGACGCGCGGCCAGGCGTGAACCGACAATACGGCGTCGGTGCTGGCGCACCAGTTTCACCATATTGACCAGGATCAACCAGAGCAGCAGGATCAGAATCAGGACATTGATGGCCAGCAGCGTGGAATAAAGCTTGTGAAATCGCACATTGTCCTGAGTGGCGTCACTCATCAACGCCAGCGATCCCAGCATCAGCACGAACAAAATCGTCGCCGGCAGATAATCAGACTTGAACGTGCGCAGCTTGGTTTCCACTGTTATTTGCCGTTTAAGGGTTGCTCAAACCAGTCACTGCTCAAATACCAACCGGGATCCAGGTAAGCCCACAGGCGCAACGGCACCGGCAGGGCACCGATATCGAGCCGGGTGCGAACAAGCAAGCGATATTGGGTGAGATCGGAAATATCCGCGTCTTTCATCAAGGTGACACCGTCAACCTGCCCGATCATGGCCAGTGCCTGTCTGACATTGGCAAAATGGTTTTGTACGCCATTATTGAGATTGCGCACCAGATACTGTTGCGACAACGCATGGTAGCGCAATTGATAGCGCTGGCGGACCATCGACACTTCCTCCGGCCACCAATACTTTTCCGGCCGCTCCACCTTCACCTTCACCTCCAGCGTTACCGGGATGCCGTTGCGCACGGCTTCCGCCACTGTATCCGTAAACTGGAAATTCAGCAGCGCCGAAACTTTCACGCCATCCTCCGCCACCGTTGTGTGCACTCTGACCACGGTAAATCCCGGCTCCTCCGCCAACGCGTTTCCCGCCAGTAGAAAACCACCAAACATGATCGGGGTAACCACTTGCCGCTTTAATCCATTAGTAAGAAAATTACACACTTTTTCCGCCTTTCACCTGATCATCCTTCATCAAACCGACTTACATAAACTACCGTAGTAAAATCCGTCCATTAAGCCGTCACCCGGCAAGATTTGCCGACCCGGCGTCTGCGGCCTTCCCCAGGGCACGTCCATCGGGTCGCAGCGCGCATCCCCATGTTGCGCAGCAAACGCGTGCAGACGTTCGGCATTTTCCGCTTTTAATATAGAACACGTGGCATAAACGAGTTTGCCATGGTTTTTAAGCAGCGGCCATAAATTCCCCAACAAATGTGTTTGTCGATACACAAGCCCGCTCACATCCCCTTGTTTTCTCAATATTTTAATATCCGGATGGCGCCTTATCACACCGCAACCCGAACATGGAGCATCCAGCAGGATGCGATCAAACAACTCGCCATCCCACCAATGATCAGGCTCCGCCGCATCGGCGACTCGGACCTCACCCTGCAACCCCAGACGTTGAAAGTTGTCGCTAATCTGCGCCACACGCTCGCCATCGATATCGAGCGACAAGAGGCGACAAGTCGGTTCTCGCTCGAGAATATGACAAGACTTGCCTCCCGGCGCCGCACAGGCATCGAGCACCCGCATTCCAGGCGCCAGCTCGAGCAAGGGCAGCGCCAGTTGCGCCGCCGCGTCTTGTACCGACACCAGGCCATCGGCGAACCCCGGGATTTCCGCTACTGGCATGGCCTGCGCCAGCACAACGGCATCTTCGGCCCCGGCTACGGAGTCCGCCTGCAACCCTGCCGCTTGCAGCAGTGCAAGATACTGGTCGCGGGTAGTTCGCTGCCGGTTGATGCGCAGCACCAGGGGCGGATAGTCGTTAGCGCACCGGGCGATTTGTTGCCAAGCGTCCGGCCAGTCCTGGCGCCAGGTGTCCAACAACCAGCGCGGCATGGACCAGCGGGTTACCGGATCGTGCTCCAGATCCGCCAACAAATCATCTCGACGCCGCAGAAAATTTCGTAATACCCCGTTGACCAGCCCCTTGGCCCAGCCTTTGTTCATGGCGACCGCGCCCTGCACGGTCGCCGCCAATGCCGCGTGTTGTGGTACCCGGGTATAAAGCAATTGGTACAGTCCCACCGCCAGCAACAGATTCAGATCGAAATCCCGTTGCCGCATTGGGCGCGCCAACAGAGCATCCACCAACGCCAGCAGACGCAAGTGCCACCGACAGACTCCATAGGCCAATTCCTGCGCGAACGCACGATCCCGACTGTCATGCAATGTCGGCAGCCGTTGCTGGCACGCGCTGGTGAGCGAAGCACCCGCAAACACCTCCGTCAAAATTGCTACCGCTACCACCCGGGCACTCATGGCAAGAACTCCAACATGGGAATTTTATGCATTCTGAAATCCAGCGCCGACCCGCAGATCACGATGGGCGTTAATAAAATCCCGAGCCGCCACCGGTTTACCGCCAGGAACTTGCAGCCGGGTGATGCGCAAAATCTCGGCACCAGTACTCATATCGATAGCATCTTTGCCGATCGCCACGACGGTGCCAGGAGCTGCACCGCTGCCGCCGACAACGGCCTGCGCGCTCCAGATTTTCAGGTTCCCATCACGGTATTCGGTGTAAGCGCCGGGCCAGGGATTGAAGGCGCGTATCTGCAGCTCGATCTCGCGCGCCGAACGTCGCCAATCGATACGCGCATCATCCTTGACGATCTTTGCGGCGTAACTTGCCAGCGCATCATCCTGCGGTTCCGGACTGAGAGCGCCGATTCGTAACCGAGGCAAGGTCGCGCATAATAATGACGCGCCCATCCCTGCCAGTCGATCATGCAGTGTTTGCGCGGTATCATCCGCCGTAATAGCGCACTCCTGGACCGCGAGCATCGCCCCGGTATCCAAGCCCTTATCCATCTGCATAATGGTAATACCGGTAGTCTCGTCACCGGCCTCAATGGCGCGCTGAATCGGCGCCGCACCGCGCCAACGCGGCAACAGGGAGGCATGCACGTTGACACATCCCAGAGGAAACGCCGCCAGCACCGCTGGCGGCAGGATCAGGCCATAAGCTACCACCACCATCAGATCCGCCTGATACGCCTGCAGTTGCCGCTGTACTTCGGCATCACGCAGGGTCTGCGGCTGCTCCACGGGCAGTTGCGCCTCCAAGGCGCACTCTTTCACCGGACTCGGCCGCAACTTGCGGCCACGACCCGCCGGTCGATCCGGCTGAGTATACACGGCGCGGATGTGATGCGGCGTTTGCAGCAAGGCTTGCAACACCGTCGCGGCGAATTCCGGAGTGCCGGCAAAAACGATGGACAAAGGCGTGACAAGGTGCTCGGGCGTCCCGGTGGACGATGCGGCAGTAGACATGGCTATAAGGTCTGACGCCGCATTTTCTCGAGCTTCTTACGAATGCGGGTACGCTTCATTTCCGATAAATAATCCACGAACAATTTGCCATCCAAATGATCGATTTCGTGCTGTATACACACGCTGAGCAAGCCATCGGCTTCCAACTCGAACGCCGATCCCTTACGGTCAAGGGCCTGTACCATGATGCTCCGGTAACGCACCACCGGTTCGTAGATTCCGGGCACCGACAAACACCCCTCCTCCATCTGCTCTTCCCCTTCCCGGCGCTTGATCTGGGGATTGATAAAACACATGGGCTGGGTCTGATCCTCGCTGATATCGATGACGATAATGCGTTTGGGTACGTTGACTTGAATTGCCGCCAGACCGATACCCGGCGCGCTGTACATGGTTTCAAACATGTCCGCGACCAATTGTTTTTCTTCAGCACCAACCGTGGCCACAGGTTCGGCATTGTTGCGCAAACGGGGATCCGGGTAGTGCAGTATATTCAATAAAGCCATAATATTTACAGTCTTAATTTTCTTTGTGGGCCGAGAGGTGATAGAACTCATTTTTCCTAAGGGATAAAACGAACCGACAAGCCTTAGTTAACAGTTTAATTATCCATAGGTTTGGTCGATATAGAGTGCATATTCTACCGGTTGTTGGCGGTTCCTCCCAGCCGGATACGCTAACCCCCCTGGAAAAGTTTGCACGCGCGTTTCCGGGGGAAAAGTTTCAGCCGTAGCAACACGAAGAAAATGAGGACAGCCATGCGGCTCATCAGCATTACTTTACTGATATTGATTCTGGGTGTCAGCACCAGCGCCAGCAGCGACGAAATCGCTTTGGCCCCGGATGCACCGGAGCGTTATACCGTCGTCAAAGGGGATACCTTGTGGGGCATTTCCGCCCGCTTTCTACGAGATCCCTGGCGCTGGCCCGATGTGTGGGACTTCAATCCGCAAATTGAGAATCCCCATTTGATCTATCCTGGCGACATCATCGTCATGACCTATCAGAACGGGCAACCGGTGCTGCGCCGTTTGGAACGGGTTGTGGAAACGGAGACGGTCACCGGTGAGCAGCAGATGACCAGCCCCGGCAGGACGTCGGCGGACCCCTCCTCGGCCACCACCACGCCAGGAAAATCCACAAAGAGAACTGTGAAAATCGTCAGCGCCAGCAACACCGGAAAACTCGAACCCAAAATTCGGCGCACCCATAAAGACCGGGCGATCCCCACAATACCCATTGAAATTATCGAACAGTTTCTTTCTAAACCCATGGTAATCAGCGAGAAGGAGCTGAACAGTTCCGGTTATGTCGTGTCCGGTGAAGACAATCACTTGATTTCGGGCAGTGGCGACACTCTTTATGCCGTGGGCATCGAGGCCGGCAAAACCAACCGATTCAGCTTGTATCGCACGGGACGCGTATACCGTAACCAGGATGCTGATGAAGACGATATATTAGGTTTCGAAGCCATTTATGTCGGGACTACACTGGTAAGAAGTTTTGGCAATCCCACGACTTTACAAATCGTGAACTCCGAGAGAGAAACCTTGCTGGGCGACAAATTGTTACCCATTCTGGACGATGAAATGAGAGCCAACTATTTGCCCCACGCACCGGCGACTCCGGTGGAAGGGCAAATCATCGAAGTCCTGGATGCTGTAACCCGTATTGGCCTGTATCAGACAGCGGTAATCAATCTTGGGGAATTTGATGGCATTGAACCGGGCCATGTACTAGCGGTGTACCGCAAGGGGCACCGGATTCGGAATGTCATCAGCCCCAATCCACGTGATTCAGTACAGCTACCAGACACCCGGTCTGGACTGATTATGGTTTTTAAGACTTTTGATCGGGTCAGTTTTGGCCTGGTGATGGACACCATCAAGGACATTCAGTTGTACGATGTCTTGCGCAATCCCTAACACCGGGGTAACGTCATCCGAATGACGTGATCAACAACGACAAGGATAGTCGTGATGACAGCACTCAGCACCAATGAGCTGGCCTGTTGGCTGGCACTCCTGTTCGTTCCCGGTATCGGCCCGAACCGCTTCTTGCATCTACTGGCCTCCCGCCACACGCCGGCTGACATCATTGCAGAGCCTGACAGAGTGGCACGGGAACTGCCCGCCGGTACCAGCGCCTGCCTGAGAAATCCGGACTGGCACCGCGTGGAGCATCATTTAAACTGGGCTCAGGCGCCCACCAATCATATTATCACCCTGCTTGACCCCCGATATCCGGCTCCATTGAAACACCTTAGCGACGCACCTCCGGTGTTGTTCGTCAGTGGCGATCCCACATTACTGCAATTGCACCAACTGGCACTGGTGGGCAGCCGCAATCCGACGATTTACGGCAGGGAGAACGCATTTAATCTGGCCTGGCAGTTGGCCATTCAGGGCTACAGCATCACCAGTGGGCTGGCCCAAGGTATCGATGCCGCCGCCCACCGTGGCGCCCTGCATCACCCGGAGGGTACGACGGTGGCGGTACTCGGTACCGGCCTGGATCGGGTTTACCCCCACAGTCATCGGGTACTCGCCCAGACAATTATCGACCGGGGCGCACTGGTGTCCGAGTTTCCACTCGCCACCGCGCCCCACCCGGGGCATTTTCCCCGGCGTAACCGGATTATCAGCGGTTTGTCAGTCGGCATCATTGTCGTCCAAGCCACCTTGCGCAGCGGATCCCTGATCACCGCCCGGCTGGCTTTGGAGCAGGGTCGCGAGGTATTTGCGGTGCCCGGATCCATTCATGACCCCAAATCCAGCGGTTGCCACCATCTGATCAAGCAAGGCGCGAAACTGGTGGAGCGTTACCCGGATATTTTAAGTGAACTTAATCAAACAACCGATATCTGTAGAGGAATGACAACCCCAAATGAAATATCGTTGCCTGAGATACCTCGCGCAATGAATGGCTTAACCCCCGAGCAGGCTGAGCTCCTTGAAAATATCAGCAGCACTTCCGTGTCTATTGATGAAGTAATAAACCGAAGTGGATTGACGCCCGCAGCCGTTTCGTCCATTCTTTTGGTATTAGAATTGCAGGGCTTTGTAACAGGGATTGACGGGCGTTACACCAGACTGCGATAACAACGACAGGTTGGGACAATGAAAGAAAACGTGTTCGATGTACTGATGTATCTCTTTGAGAACTATATGGATGATGATGCCAATCTGTATTCGGATCCCGAGTCACTCAAAGTGGAACTGAAGGAAGCGGGATTTCTTCATTCTGAAATCAACAAGGCGTTCGACTGGTTGGAAAGTTTGACCCAATTACGGGGCCAAACCCAGGAACCCATGCCGACCCAGGGACGCTCCATCCGTATGTACGCCCCACAGGAGATGGAGAAGCTGGACGTTACCTGTCGCGGCTTCCTGTTGTTTCTCGAACAAGTGGGTGTGCTGGATCAGGATACGCGCGAACTGGTCATCGATCGGGCCATGGCCCTGGACAGTGATGACTTTGACATCGACCAACTCAAGTGGGTAGTGTTAATGGTGTTGTTCAACCAACCCGGCAGGGAAGAAGCCCTGACCTGGATGGAAGACATGGTGCTGGACGAACTGCCCAATAATCTGCACTGATCCGGACGCGACATCCAGTGCAATGATAAGTTGACCACAGCACGTTACACGACGGCACACGTACCACTTCGGCCTGCAACCGGATTTTCACAGTTACACTAAGATAGAGATTGTTCATTACATCATGGGCAAAGCACTGGTAATCGTCGAGTCGCCGGCCAAGGCGAACACCATCAAAAAATACCTGGGACGGGGCTTTCAAGTCCTGGCCTCGTACGGTCATGTCCGTGATCTGCTGCCCAAGGAAGGCGCCGTGGATCCGGGTCACGACTTCAAAATGAAGTACCGGGTAATCGAAAAGAATGAGAAACACGTCGACGCTATCGTTAAAGCTTTGAAGGGCGTCGACGCCCTCTACCTGGCGACTGACCCCGATCGCGAAGGCGAGGCCATTTCCTGGCATCTTTATGAAATGCTCAATGATGAAGGCCTGCTTGAGGACAAAACCGTGGGCCGCGTGGTGTTCCACGAAATCACCAAACGCGCCATCCAGGAAGCCATGGAGCATCCCCGTGAGCTGTCCACGGATCTGGTAAACGCGCAACAAGCGCGCCGTGCCCTGGACTATCTGGTGGGTTTCAACCTGTCGCCCCTGCTTTGGAAAAAAGTGCGGCGCGGCTTGTCCGCCGGCCGGGTACAAAGCCCCGCGTTACGTCTGATCGTGGAACGTGAGGAGGAAATCGAAAAATTTCTGGCCCAGGAATACTGGACCATTGAAGCTGATCTGGATAAAGAAGCCCAAAAATTCGTTGCCAAACTCACTTATTACCATGGCAACAAACTCAGTCAGTTCGATATCAATAACGAAACGCTGGCCACCGAGGCCCAGCAGACCCTCAATGCCGCCGCCAACGGCAAATTGCTGGTCGAAAAGGTTGAAAAGAAAAAGCGCAAGCGTAATCCCGCACCACCGTTCATTACCTCCACGCTGCAACAAGAGGCGTCACGCAAACTCGGTTTCACGACTCAGCGCACCATGCGTATCGCCCAACAGCTCTATGAAGGGATCGAAATCGACGGTGAAGCCACCGGTTTGATCAGCTACATGCGTACCGATTCGGTGAGCCTGGCTCAGGAAGCGGTGGAAGAAATGCGCCAGTTCATCCGGGATCGCTACGGCGCGGATAACCTGCCGGAAGAAGCGCGCGTTTTCAAAACCAAATCCAAGAACGCCCAGGAGGCCCATGAGGCGATTCGCCCCACTTCCGTACTGCGCGTGCCCGCTGAAATCAAGAGCAATCTGAGTCCTGACCAATTCAAGCTCTATGACCTGATCTGGAAACGTACCGTCGCCTGTCAAATGATTCACGCCACCATCGACACCGTGGCCGCAGATATGACTGCGGGAGCGGAGCATAGGTTCCGCGCCAACGGCTCCACCATCGCCCATGCAGGTTTTATTACCGTCTACCAGGAAAGTAAGGACGACTCTCCCGATGATGATGGCGGCACCCTGCTGCCGCCTTTGATTGAAGGTGAATACATTACTCTGGACAAGATTCGCCCGGAACAGCATTTCACCGAACCACCGCCCCGCTACACGGAAGCGAGCCTGGTCAAGTCCCTCGAAGAACACGGTATCGGACGACCATCAACCTATGCCTCGATCATTTCTACCCTGCAGGCGCGTGAATACGTGGAACTGGAGAAAAAGCGCTTCACCCCCACGGATGTGGGCCGTATCGTCAATAAATTCCTGACCAATTATTTTACCCAGTACGTGGATTATGATTTCACGGCACGCCTGGAAGATGAACTGGATGCCATCTCCCGCGGCGAAAAAGAATGGGTGCCGGTGATGCACGCGTTCTGGACGCCGTTTCACCAACAGGTTGAGGACACGGAAAAAAACGTGGACCGGCGTGACGTTACCCACGAAACCCTGGACGAAGCGTGTCCCAAGTGTGGTCAGCCGCTGTCCAAACGCCTGGGTAAACGGGGACTGTTCATCGGTTGCACCGCCTATCCCGATTGCGATTACACCCGCAACGTCAATGAAGACGCCAATGCCCAACCCCAGACCATCGAGGGCCGGGTATGCCCGCAGTGTGGCTCCCAACTCGTCGTCAAACATGGCCGCTATGGAAAATTCATTGGTTGCTCGGGTTATCCCAACTGCAATCACATGGAACCCCTGGAAGCACCGGAAGACACCAAAGTCCCCTGCCCCCAGTGCCGGCAAGGCACCCTGCTCAAACGTAAATCCCGCCGCGGCAAGATATTCTATTCCTGCGCCCGCTACCCGGATTGCGATTACGCCCTGTGGAATGAACCACTCAACGAGCCCTGTCCGTCCTGCGGCTGGCCAATTCTTTCGTTAAAAGTGACGAAGCGAAAAGGCGCGGAGAAACAATGTCCGCAGAAGGAATGCGACTTTAAAGAAGCGGTCACGGAAGAAGAAGAAACCTGATCGGATAACCGCATCTGCGAGGACCCACCACTAGAACCTCTACTAGCTGTGGAAATATTTATCCCAAGGCGTATGATGAAATACGATCGACGGTTTGCTACATTAAAAATATTATGCAATTGACACTCTATACGGATTACTCACTGCGCGTACTGGTTTACCTCAGTGTTAACCCGGAAAAAACTGTCACTATTTCGGAAATATCTGATTATTATCAGATATCCCGCAATCATCTGGTTAAAATCGTCCATAATTTGGCGATTCTAGGCTACATCCTGTCGTTTCGCGGCAAGGGGGGTGGCTTACGCTTAGCCCACCCTCCTGAAGACATCAATATTGGCGATGTTGTCCGCAAAGTTGAGCCTAATTTCAATATTGTAGAATGTTTTGGCGATGCCCCCCTGCCCTGCAAAATCCTGCCCTTGTGTGCTCTCAAAAACGCCCTCCATCGGGCAGGAGAATCATTCCTTGACGTGTTAGGCCAATACACCCTGGCCGATGCCGTCAAAACTACCCCACCATCGGAAATTCCCATTACATTTCATCGGGCAAAAGCCATCACGTGACGCCTTTGTAAGATCCATGAAATAGGGTACTATTACAGCCCTCTGGTCAGTCATAATCCATATTATGATAGCGGAATAACAGAGCCAACCAGTAAAGAATCCATAAGAAGAACAATAGACACGATTTCAAAAAGTTACATCTATAAGGGGAGTACTTATGTCCAAGAAACACCCGATTATCGCCGTCACCGGCTCCTCGGGCGCTGGCACGACGACGGTTAAGAATGCCTTCGAACACATTTTCTATCGGGAAAAAATCAAACCGGTAGTCGTGGAAGGCGACAGTTTCCACCGTTTCGATCGCAAGCAAATGAAAGAAGAAATTGCCAAAGCCCAGAAGCAAGGCAAGATCCTCAGCCACTTCGGCCCGGAAGGCAATGACTTTGCCAAGATCGAAGACTTATTCAAGACCTATGGCGAATCCGGTACCGGCAAGCGTCGTTACTACATCCACAGCGCCGAGGAAGGTGAACCCTGGGGCCAGGACCCCGGTACGTTCACGGCGTGGCAAGACCTGGAACAGGGCAGCGATTTGCTGTTTTACGAAGGCTTGCACGGTGGCGTGGTGCATGGCAACGTCAATGTCGCGCAGTATGTAGATCTGCTGATCGGAGTGGTGCCCATCGTTAATCTGGAATGGATTCAGAAGATCCACCGCGATACTTCCCAGCGCGGGTACTCGCCTGAAGCCGTCACCGACACTATTCTGCGTCGTATGTATGACTATGTGCATTATATAACACCGCAGTTCTCGCGCAGCCATATCAACTTCCAGCGCGTTCCCACGGTCGACACCTCCAATCCCTTCATTGCACGCGACATTCCGACGCCTGATGAAAGCTTTATTGTCATTCGGTATCGGGATCCTAAAAAAGTGGATTTCCCGTATCTGCTGAACATGATCAAGGATTCGTTCATGTCGCGTCCCAATAACCTGGTGGTGCCGGGCGCCAAGATGGGTTTTGCCATGGAGATCATTCTTAGTCCTCTGATCGAGGAATTAACGGACGAAAGTCGGAAAATACGCTAAGCGCGTCGTTTCCTTCGTCACCAAAAGCCGGATACCCTCCGGCTTTTTTTTGCCTGCCGTCGGCGCGCGACACAGTCTTGCGGTTACGGTGTGGGTTGCGCCAACCAGGCTCCGGTAATTATCACTAAACCGCGCACCAATAAAATACCCTTGCCTTGTTGGTGATGGCTGGCCCGGGATCCCTGATCGCCGCCCCGCCACAACCGCAGCGCCGTTTGAACTTGCACGATATAGAGGGCATACAGCGTAATCACCAACCCGAAATGTGTCCAAACCCCAAATGAGAGTATATCTCCGTTGTCGATCAACCTTTTCATCCAGTCACGCGTCAACACCAGGTAGAACGGCATGGCCATATCGAAAAGAATAACCAGTGCCATGGCCCCCATGTGCAGGGCACGGCGCGTGGTGAGAAAGTAGGCACCGATCATTATTGCGTAGGTGAGAACGGCGGCGGCAACAGCTTCAGTAAGGGTAAACATAGGACACTATTCTAACAGACCCGCCCACCTGCTATGACGTTAAAGTTTGATGATCAAACTCGCGACTGCCGTCTAACATTCCAGCCATGGCCTCGCTCGGGGTGGTTGGCGGTAAAAAAGGCAACCGCTTAAGAAAAACAGTGACGAACCGTTATAAGTGCTGATCCTCCGTTAGAGTTTGCCTATCATTCAATCTTTTTTTAAGGTCTTTGTAGGTAGAATCCCACTATGATAGCGAACAGAGTTGCACTAGAAATAATAAAAAGGGTCGAAGGCCTGGCAATGTTGTTGCATAGTGCTGTCGCAGCCGGCTCCGGCGATAACGCAAAGGTTAACGCAATAGACCTCCGCAAAACCTTTTTTTTATTGCTCCTAATGGATGCGTCAGCAATCGCAACAACTCCTCGTGGTGGTGCAGCCGTCAACGCTTACCGCCCGATTATCGATAAAGGCATTTTACGTGGGACTATATAATTGGTTAAGCGCACGGCTGGTCTACTGGCTGACTCATGAAGATGAGCCCATGGGCAACCCTCTTTCGGACTATGACCGGCTGTGTTTCGAAATCCGACCGTGTGATGTCCTATTGGTCGAAGGCCGCAGCCGGGTCAGCGAGGTCATCAAAAACATCACATTAAGTCATTGGACTCATGCCGCCATGTATATCGGGCGCATCAATGAAATTGACGATCCGGAAATTCGGGAACTGGTACGACAACACTACACCGGCGATCCCCATGAACAATTAATGATCGAGGCATTGCTGGGAGAAGGCACGATCGTCGTGCCCTTGAAAAAATACAAGTATGACCATCTGCGCATCTGCCGCCCCAAAGGCTTGTCGCGTCAGGATGCTCATAATACCGTCGCCTACCTGGCGCGCCATCTGGGTTTTGACTACAACATTCGGCAATTGTTTGATCTGGCGCGTTTCCTGGTGCCTTTTGGCATCGTACCTCGACGCTGGCGCTCCAGTTTGTTTGAACGGCGGGTCGGTGAATCCACGCGCACCGTATGCTCCTCCATGATCGCGGCGGCGTTTTCCTCTATTCATTTCCCGATTCTGCCAGTAATTCATCGTTCGGAGGACGGTAAATTACGTCTGTATAAACGCAACACCCGCCTCTACACTCCCAGTGACTTTGATTATTCACCCTACTTTGAGATCATCAAGTACCCGATCCTGGGTTTTGACGACCTCGCCGTGTACCGCCAGCTACCCTGGGATGAACAGGGCGTAATCTGCGACGACGACATGGAATGCTTCCTGCCGGAACCCCAAAACCGAAGAATCACCGATAACATGCCGCCGGAATCCGACAAGCCGCCGTCAACACCCCGGACACAGAAGAAAAAAAGTCCTACACTAGGGGAACGCAAACAAGTCAAGGGTAAATCCGCAAGCTGAACCACGGATTGAACAGGCGGCAACGCGCCGACGCCATGAGGGAATAGTCCGATGACATTTTCAATAACGCTCACCATGTTGTTCCTGCTGCTGACCGTGTTGGCGTTTTTTCGTACGCCGCTCTATCTCTGGAGTACGGCCGGCCTCGCGCTGTTGGTCACTTATGCGTCCACCTCCAACTACGCGCTCGGTTCACTGTTTCTGCTGTTGGTATGGACGCCGGTCATGTTGCTCAATGTGCCACCCTTACGCCGCACGATCATCAGCGACCGCTTATTTCCACTGATGAAGAAAGCTATTCCGCCGATGTCGCAGACGGAACAGGACGCCATCGCCGCGGGCTCCGTCTGGTGGGACGCCGAACTGTTTTGCGGCAAACCCGATTGGTCAAAATTGGTCGCCTACCCGGAAGCCAAACTCAGCGCTGATGAACAGGCTTTTTTGGACGGACCCGTGCAACAACTGTGCGATATGGTGCACGACTGGGAGATCACCCAAACCCATATGGACTTGCCGCCCGATGTCTGGCGCTTCATCAAGGAACAGGGTTTCTTCGGCATGATCATCCCGAAGAAATTCGGAGGTCTGGGGTTTTCCGCGCTCGGCCATTCCGCGGTAGTGGTCAAAGTGGCGACGCGCAGCATTTCCACCGCGGTAACGGTGATGGTACCGAATTCGCTGGGTCCGGCGGAATTGCTGCTGCAATACGGAACCCCCGATCAACAGAATTACTATTTGCCGCGCCTGGCGCGCGGTGAGGAAATTCCCTGCTTTGCCCTGACCGGACCGGAAGCCGGCTCCGATGCCGGCAGCATGCCGGACAGCGGCGTCGTCTGCAAGGGTGAATACCAGGGCAAAAAAGACGTGCTGGGCATACGCCTGAGTTGGAGCAAACGCTACATTACCCTGGGTCCCGTGGCCACGCTGCTGGGTGTCGCATTCAAACTCTATGATCCCGACCACCTGGCGGGCGACAAAGATGACATCGGCATCACCCTGGCATTGATTCCCACCGACCTGCCCGGCGTCACTATCGGCCAACGTCATTTCCCACTGAATCAGGCGTTCATGAATGGTCCCAACTGGGGCGAGAACGTGTTCATACCCATGGATATGGTAATCGGTGGTCAGAAACAACTGGGTGAAGGCTGGCGCATGCTCATGGACTGCTTGTCCGTTGGCCGCTCTATTTCCCTGCCCGCCCTCAGCACCGGCGGCGGCAAGCTGGCCTCCCGTGGCACCGGCGCTTATGCACGCATTCGCAGCCAATTCAAAATGCCGATTGGCAAGTTTGAAGGCGTGGAGGAAGCGCTGGCCCGCATCAGCGCCTACACTTACATGATGGACGCCGCGCGCACGCTCACCGCGAAGGCGGTGGATCAAGGCGAAAAACCCTCGGTCACTTCGGCGATCGTCAAGTATCACCTCACCGAGACCATGCGCCGCATCATTAACGATGCCATGGACGTGCAAGGCGGCAGTGGTATCAGCATGGGTCCGCGCAACTTTCTCGGCCGCGTGTATCAGGCAATTCCAATCAGCATCACCGTGGAAGGCGCGAATATCCTTACCCGGTCCATGATCATCTTCGGTCAAGGCGCTATCCGCTGCCATCCCTATGTGCTCAAGGAGATGCAGGCCCTGGCGAACGTGGATGAACAGGAAGGTCTCGTACATTTCGATCGCGCTTTTATCGGTCATATCGGCTTCACCATCAGTAATGCGGTACGTTCCATCGTGCTCGGGCTCAGCGGCGGACAGGTGGTGCGTTTCGGCGACGAGCGCACCCGCCCGTATTACCAACGCTTGAGCCACCTGAGCGCGGCATTGGCATTCAGCGCCGATATCGCCATGCTTATTGTCGGCGGCGCGCTGAAACGCAAGGAACGGCTGTCTGCGCGCCTCGGCGATGTGTTGAGTTATCTGTATCTGGCGTCTGCGGTACTCAAACGCTATGAGGATCAGAACCGACAATTGGAGGATCTGCCTCTGGTGGATTGGTGTCTGCATGACCTTTCGCAACGCAGTCAGGATGCACTGTATGAATTTTATGCCAACTTCCCGCTGCGCCCGGTGGGCTTGATATTACGCTGGTTGACGTTCCCCCTGGGCAAACGTTATCACGCACCCAGCGACAAAGCCGGTCATCGGGCCGCGGCGTTGATCCTGGAACCCTCCGTGGCCCGGGACCGCCTGACCACCGGCATGCATATACCCACCGACCCGGAGCAGACTCTGGCCAAACTGGATCAGGCATTGCCAATTATCATCAGCGCCGAACCGCTGGAAAAGAAACTGCAACAGGCCATTCGCTCCGGCGCCATCACGGGACAAACCTGGGACGAACAGATAAACATGGCGCGCCAAAACAGCATCTTCAGCAAAGAAGATCTGGCGATACTGCAGCAGGCCCATGATTTTCGGCTGGATCTTATTCAGGTGGATCATTTCAGCAATGAAGAAATTCGCCACCCATCATTAGATAACTAACAAGGGAAACCCATATGGCGGCTACATCCAGCAATCTACCCGGCAGACCGGTCTATATCGTGGACGGCGCGCGCACTCCGTTTCTCAAGGCGCGCGGCAAACCGGGCCACTTCCCTGCCGCCAACCTGGCAGTGGCTGCGGGTCGCGCTTTGCTGGCACGCATGCCATTCGCTCCCACGGCGTTTGACGAGGTAATCATCGGTTGCGTGATGCCCGGCCCTGACGAAGCCAATATTGCACGCGTGGTGGCGTTGCGCCTCGGCTGCGGGAAAAAAGTACCCGCCTGGACCGTGCAGCGCAACTGCGCGTCCGGCATGCAATCCCTGGACAATGCCGCCCTGGATATCGCCAGCGGCCGTGCCGATCTGGTGCTTGCCGGGGGCGTGGAATCCATGAGTCATGCGCCGGTGCTGTTCAATGAAACCATGGTGACCTGGCTTGGGGCGCTGAATGCCGCCAAGACGCTGCCGGCGAAGTTGCGGGTAATAGGCAAACTTCGCCTTGGGCATTTCCAGCCCATCATCGGTCTGTTGCGTGGCTTGACGGATCCGGTGGTTGGCCTGTCGATGGGACAAACCGCGGAAAATCTCGCCCAGCGTTTCAACATCAGCCGCGCGGAGATGGACGCCTTCGCCATGACCAGCCATCAGCGCCTGGACCGTGCGCAGCAGAATAAGTGGCTGGATGAAATCGAGGTCATTTACGATACCCGGGGCCATTTCTACGAACACGATGATGGCGTACGCGCCGACACGACGCTGGAGAGTCTCGCCAAACTGAAGCCGGTCTTCGACCGACCGTTCGGCAAGGTCACTGCCGGCAACAGCGCCCAGGTTACCGACGGCGCGGCGCTGCTGGTACTGGCCAGCGAGCAGGCGATCGAAAAATACAAATTGCCGGTGATCGGCAGGATAGTCGATAGTCAATGGGCGGGACTGGAGCCCGCGCAAATGGGCCTGGGTCCGGTGCATGCCATGACACCGATCATGCAACGCCAGCAAATGAAGATCGCCGATGTCGACTATTGGGAAATCAATGAAGCCTTTGCCACGCAAGTGCTGGCCTGCCTGCGCGCCTGGCAGGAACCCCAGTATTGCAAGGAAGAGCTGGCGCTGGCTCAGCCCATGGGTCAAATCGATCCTGAACGGCTGAATGTCGACGGTGGCGGCGTCAGTCTCGGCCACCCCGTGGGCGCGTCCGGTGCACGCATCGTATTGCACGTGTTGAAAGTACTGGAGCGTAACAACGCCCAGCGGGGCATGGCCAGTCTATGTATTGGTGGCGGCCAAGGTGGTGCCATGTTGGTGGAACGGGTGACGGGATAATAACAAATGAAAAATCTGAAACACTGGCGTACCGAAAAAGATCAAGATGGCATCTTGTGGTGTCATTTGGACAAGGCCGACGCAAACACCAATACCGTGTCCAGCGAGGTTTTGGATGAACTGGAGGTCATACTTAAATCACTTGATGAAGCGTTACCTAAAGGTCTGGTGATACTCTCCGCCAAGAGCCATGGCTTTATCGCCGGCGCCGACGTCAAGGAATTTGCCAAACTCGACACCCAGGACGAAGCCCTGGAACTGATTCATCGCGGCCAGCGTGTCTATGATCGCCTGGAACATCTGCCCTGCCCCACCGTCGCCTTGATCAACGGCTTTTGCCTGGGCGGCGGCCTGGAATTGGCTTTGGCATGCCGCTATCGTATTGCCGACGATGATCCAAAAGTAAAATTGGGTCTGCCGGAAGTGAAGCTGGGCATTCATCCCGGCTTTGGCGGCACCGTGCGGCTGCCGGCGTTGATCGGCGCGCCCAACGCCATGGATATGATGCTCACCGGGCGCACCCTGAGCAGTCGTGCCGCCAAAAAAATCGGCCTGGTGGACTACGCGGTCCCCAACCGACATTTAATGATGGCGGCACGGGAGACGGTACTGCATCCCCCGAAGAAGAAACCCCTGCCATTACGCTTGCGTCTAACCAATCATCGCCTGGTACGCCCTTTGTTGGCCAGGTATTTGCGCAAACAGGTGGCGAAGAAAGCGGCTCTCAAACACTACCCGGCCCCCTACGCCATCATCGATCTGTGGGAACGGTTTTTTGATCAACCGGGCAGAATGCTGGTCGAGGAGCGCAATTCGGACGCGCGCCTGGTGACCAATGACACGGCCCGCAATCTGGTGCGGGTGTTCTTTCTGCAAGAGCAGTTGAAAACCACCGGTGATAAAAGCCTGATTCAACCCCGGCACGTGCACGTGGTGGGCGGCGGTGTGATGGGCGGCGATATTGCCATCTGGTGCGCACTGCAGGGACTGACCGTCACGCTGCAGGACCGCAAGCATGAAACTCTGGCCAAGGTTTATGAACGGGCTTACAAGCTTTATCAGAAAAAACTCAAACTTCCACGCCTGATCCAGGCGGCGCTGGACCGTCTGGTGCCGGATATCGACGGCCTAGGCATCGCCCAGGCGGATGTCATCATCGAGGCTATTTTTGAAGACGTGCAAGCCAAGCAGGAACTGTTCAAGTCTTTGGAAGCCAAGGCCAAGCCGGATGCCCTGCTCGCCACCAATACCTCCAGCATCCCGCTGGAATCCATTGGCAGCGTACTCAAAAACCCTGGCCGCCTGGTGGGCTTGCATTTCTTCAATCCCGTGGCCATGATGCAACTGGTGGAAATCGTCAAGGGCGCAAACACCGATGCCGACGTTGTGGCCAAAGCCACGGCGTTCACTCGTCATATCGACAAGCTGCCGGTACCGGTGACCAGCACTCCGGGCTTTCTTGTCAACCGCATTCTCATGCCCTACCTGCTCGAAGCCGTGATCATGGAAAGCGAAGGCATCAGCGCCGCCACCATCGACACGTCGGCACTGGATTTCGGTATGCCCATGGGACCGATCGAATTGGCGGACACCGTAGGTCTCGATATCTGCCTGCATGTCGCGGAAAATCTTTCCAAAGCATACAATGTGGAAGTACCAGCACGGTTGCAACAACTGGTTAGCGCAGGCAAACTCGGACAGAAGTCCGGTGAGGGTTTTTACAAATACAAGAAGCACAGGAAAACTTCCCGCGCGATGGGCATTGCCAGCCAGGAAGTGGTCGATCGCATGATATTGCGTTTCGTCAATGAAGCGGTGGCCTGTCACCGTGATCAGGTAACCGCCAATACCGACCTGCTCGACGCCGGCATCATCTTCGGCACGGGTTTCGCGCCATTCCAGGGAGGCCCAATGCGTTATATCGAAACCCAAGGCGCAGTTAAATTGCAGGCGCGCATGGTAGAATTCAAGGAAAAATACGGTACCCGATTCACCCCCGATGCCGGTTGGTCCGATTTGACATTCTGAGGATCCGGAACTCATGGCTATTGACAATCTTCCACAACTGATACCACCGTCGCGCGCCCACACGATGCAGGATTTGTTTCGTCAGCGCTGCCAGCAACAGCCTGAGCACGACGCTTACCGTTTTTTTGACTCGGCAACCCAGCAATGGATCACCTGGCATTGGGCCAAAACCCGTGATGAAATTGCCCGGCGTCAGGCGGCATTGCTCAAGGAGGGCATGGTGGCCGGCGACAAGCTGGCACTGATGCTCGCCAACGGCATTGAGTGGGTGCTGTTTGAACAAGCGGCGCTGGGTCTGGGCCTGATCGTGGTACCGCTCTACACCAATGATCGCGCCGACAACGTCGCCTATATCCTGCAGGATGCAACGGTAAAATTACTGGTGATCCACAACGAGGATCATGTGCGCCAACTGACACCAATCAGTGCCCAGCTGAGCGGCCTGGTGCGTGTCATCATCGTGGACCCTTGCGATTATAATCCCGGCATTTCCCGTCTGTCATGTCTACAGGACTGGCTAGCTAAGGAGATTTCCGAGTTGCGCACCCATGACTGCGCGCCGGATGAACTCGCCACCATCGTCTATACTTCCGGCACTACCGGCAGACCCAAGGGGGTCATGCTCAGCCATCGCAATGTATTGACCAACGCCTTGGCCGGCGTGGAACTGGTTACCGTTTATGACACGGATGTGTTTCTGTCATTTCTGCCTCTGTCCCATATGCTGGAACGCACCCTGGGTTACTACATTCCCATGATGACCGGCGCCATGATCGTGTTCGCGCGCTCGATTCCTCTGCTGGCGGAGGATCTGCTGACCGCACGCCCCACGGTCATGATCTCGGTACCGCGCATTTATGAACGCGTGTACGGTCGCATTATGGATCAACTCGAGGAAAAATCACCGCTGGCGCGTAAACTGTTTCACCTGGCGGTCGACATTGGCTGGGCGCGCTTTGAACATGCGCAGGGGCGTGCGCCCTGGCACGCTAAATTGCTGCTGTGGCCGCTGCTGCGGGTTTTGGTTGCGAACAAAATCGCGAATAAACTGGGCGGCCGCTTACGTGCCGCCATTTGCGGTGGCGCCCCGATATCCCTGCCGGTGGCGCGTACGTTCATCGGACTTGGCATCAACATCATTCAGGGCTACGGTCTCACCGAGGCAAGCCCGATCATCACCGGCAATACCGCGGCGCGCAATATCGCCGACAGTATCGGCATGGCGATCAGGGATGTGGAAGTAGTGATCAGCGACGCCGGGGAATTATTATGCCGGGGCCCCAATGTCATGCTCGGTTATTGGAACAATCCGGAAGCCACGCACGCCACCATCGACAACGGAGGCTGGCTGCATACCGGCGATAAAGCGACGCAACGGGGCCAGCACTATTTCATCACCGGCCGCATGAAGGAAATCATCGTCATGTCCAATGGCGAGAAAGTCCCACCCACAGATATGGAAGGCGCCATTGTACTCGATCCCTATATCGATCAAGTGGCGGTAGTGGGCGAAGGTAAACCCTATCTCACGGCGTTGCTGGTACTGAGCCAGGATAAGTGGCCGGCGTTGGCGCAACGTCTGGGCCTGGCGGCGGACGATCTCGCATCGCTGTCCCACAGCACGTTGCACCAACTCATCATTCAGCGTATCGCGGTTCGTCTCAAGGATTTCCCCGGTTACGCACAAATCTATCGGGTGTTCATGACCCTGGAACCGTGGACCGTGGAAAACGGCATGCTCACCGCCAGCCTCAAGCAAAAACGCGACCTCATCATCAAACACTACCAAACTCAGGTAGATGCCATGTATGCGGGACACTAAACATTTTCCGGGCGTTAATCATGACCAGCACAGAAGAGCAACTGCCCACGGACCGACAACCGACGACGCGGCTGATGGCAATGCCCGCCGATACCAACGCCGCAGGTGATATTTTTGGCGGCTGGATCATGTCCCAAGTGGATATTGCCGGCAGCGTCGCCGCCCTGCGCCGCGCCGGCAGCCGTGTGGTCACCGTGGCGGTAAACGAATTTCAGTTTCACAAGCCGGTGTTCGTCGGTGATTTGATCAGTTGCTACGCCAACGTCACGCGTGTGGGTAATACTTCCATCACGGTTTTTGTCGAGGTGTTCGCGGAACGTCTGCGGGATCGCGGTCAATGCACGAAAGTGACGGAGGCCACACTGACCTACGTGGCGGTCGATCAACAACGCCAACCGAAAACTGTAGACCCGCTTTAGAACCGGCCTTTTTCCCGACAGAAATACTCAGGAACATCCTCATTAATTTTCAATTAACTACTGTCCACTCACCTCCAATGGTATTGCACGCGCGCTGACGTATCCGCACGCACATAGAACGGGGCAGTAATCCCAAGAAAACAAACAGATAGGGGCTCGCAGACAACGCGCCCCAGCACTGGTCGAACTTTCTGGAAGCGTTCTAAGTCGTAAATTTTCGTTAATTATTTCGCCTTCAGGGACGAATACTACGACGAAGCAACGCTTTATGTCGCTACGTGTGTGATCGTGTCAGCCTTTAACGGGTATATAAAAGTGAAGATTATGTTGTCTATGGAGGAGGAAGTTATGTGTACATTCGAGCAACCTGAACGTCTGCTGGATCTGTTGCGCGCGGATCTGGCGTCGTTTTACCAAGCCGCGCAAAGTGACATGGACGCTTCCGTAATCACAAAACGTTTTGACGCCGTGATCACGGATGCCAGTCGCTTATTTGTTCTGAAAGAGGAGGTAATGCGCAGCAGCCATGCCCCGGACGCTGAGGCGCACCGGCAAAGACATGCCGCATTGCTCAACCTTGCCCGACACATTCGCACAAATCTCGAGCTGGATGTCAAAGAAGCGGCGTTACCCGCAATGTTGTTCACCGAACAATGGCTGGAGCAACATTTGCGTGGCCTAGACCAACCCTATCTTGCGGTCAACGCCTGACGGACTGAAATTACCGCGCATCGCCCTCCGTTACCTCCAAGAGGTAACGGACATCTACCGTCCGCTGCTAACCGGTCAGGAATCGAATTGTTTGACGATCCAGGGGCCAACCAAAAGCGCCACCAACACCGCACCGATGACTTCACGGTAAACCGTAAACTCGGTATGCCCCCATTGTTCCAGGATCACCAGCAGCACGATGCCGCAACCTGCCAATAAATATTTATACATAACTGCGCCTTATCATCCATTTTGATTAGTATTCATTGTGGCATGCACACCCCCCACATACTGCGCGCTCGGTACCAGCGAAACTGTGACCCCCATCTAAGAATTGAATATATTTATAACCATATTTATTATATAAGCCCCTATCTTCCCGTTATTTCCTCGCATCTCTTGCGCCTCCGACCCGGACCCATAGACCACAGCACCCTCTCCTGCTACTCTTCACATACGGATAAAACCATTGTAAATCACAAAGTTAGCCTTTAATTTCTAAGGAGAAACCGAGCATGGAGTATCAGCCGCTGGGGTCCAGTCCGCTACGCGTCAGCAAACTATGCTTGGGCACCATGACCTGGGGTGAACAAAATTCGGAAACGGACGCCCACGCGCAGCTGGACTATGCGGTTTCCCGCGGCATTAATTTTATCGATAGCGCGGAGCTCTACCCAGTGCCCCCCAAAGCGGAAACCGCGGGACGCACGGAATCCTATATTGGCTCCTGGCTGCGTCAACGCGCCAACCGGGATCAAATTATTCTCGCCACCAAAGTGGCCGGCCGCGCCGAATGGATGTCCCATATCCGTGGCGGACAACAGTCCCTGGATCGGCGGAATATTGAACAGGCATTGCACGACAGTTTGCGGCGATTACAGACAGATTATGTGGATCTTTACCAGGTCCACTGGCCGGACCGGCATACCAATTTTTTTGGCCATTTGGGATATCAGCATCATGAAGAAACGCCGGGCGCGGCTCTCGAGGAAACCCTGGAAGTTTTGACGGATCTGGTGGATGCCGGCAAAGTACGCCATATTGGCATATCCAATGAAACGCCCTGGGGCGTGATGCACTACCTGCAACTGGCGGAAGTGCGCGCTCAAGCCCGAATCGTCAGCATCCAGAACCCTTACAATCTGCTCAATCGCAGCTTCGAGATCGGGTTGGCGGAAATCGCCCATCGGGAGCAGACCGGATTACTTGCGTATTCGCCGCTGGGGTTCGGTGTATTGAGCGGCAAATACCTGGACGGCGCGCGCCCCCCCGGGGCGCGGATCAGCATGTGGCAACGCTTTGACCGTTACACCAATGACCAGGCGCTGCAAGCCACGGCGGAATATGTCCAGCTGGCGCGGCGCCACGGCCTGGACCCCAGCCAGATGGCGCTATCTTATGTCAATACGCGTTCCTTCCTGACTAGTACTATAATAGGCGCCACGAATATGGAACAATTGCGTACGGACATCGACAGTGTCAGTCTGCGCCTGGCGGATGAAGTCATCACGGGCATAGAAGATATCCACCGGCGTTATCCGAATCCCAGCCCGTAGTTTACGAGGAATATCCATGGTTGCGCTGAAGTCACCCCTGAATTATCTGCTGTTACTGATGTTATCGCTGCTGATCACGGCTTGCAGCAGCACCTCCCTGAACAAGAAGCACGAACTATTCGCTCAGGACCCCGATATCGCAGCCGCTCAAGTGTATTTCATTCGGCCTGATACTTACCGGGAACGGGGATTGGCGGACAATCCCGTCGCCATCGAAGCCAATGGCAAACATTTGATGGATCTGGCCAAAGGCGAATACACTTACGTACGCATGAAACCGGTAAAGGTTACCTTCACCACCCGCTCCCTGACGCTGTTCACCAACAAAATGGAACCGGTGGAAATGACGCGCACCAGCGAAATAACATTACAACCGAATGAACGCTACTTTCTCCACGTCAAACAGGTTAACGAGGAATTCCGTGGTGTTTACTACCTGATCGATATGGTCAGCCTGGAAACCGCCAAGAGCCTCATCGACGGCCTCAGAACTTCCTCAGTACCCGGCAGCCTCGCTATCGACAAACTCTGAATACCGGAAATATCTTCACCATGGACGCTTCGTTGACGACTTGGCGCCTGCGCGCCATTCAGTGTATGGCCTGCTGCATTCTTTACCAGAACGCAGGTGCCGCCATAGTCGATATCCAACCGCGGGAAATTCCCTTTGGGCACACAACGGATCTGACCGTTACCCATGATGCGCCGGTGTCGCTGCTGGTAACCGGCGCCACGGCACCCGCCGCCATAATAGCCACTACCAGCGCCGCGCTAGCCGCGACCTTGCTGCTGGATGACGCATTGCTGCTGCTCACCGAGCAAAGTGAACTGGTGATTTGCGACCTCAATGGCACACCGAAGAGCAGCCTACAGTTACCCGCCGGCATGAATCGCGGTTTGATAAGCTGGGAAGGGTTGGTGGTGGCCTACGGCGCAAGCGGCATCGGACTACTGGAACCCGTGGCAAACGGTTTTTCACTGGCCCGGCAGGAGTCAAGCACGGACATGGCCTGGCTGCGCGCCGGCAACCGGCAACTGATCGGGATCAGCAGTCATCAACAGTTGGTGACGCTGGAACTTGATGCCGATGGCACCCTGCATCAAACCGGCAGCGCGGCCGTTGCGGAAACGGTACGTGACATCGCCGTGGACGGCAACTTCGCATATCTCGCTGTGGGCGACGCGGGCATCGTCGTGTTTCAGCTGGCGGCTGCCGAGGGCTTGAAAATCGTGGCCCGCTACCGCAGTGGCGGCAGCGCCAACGGCCTGGTGATCAACAACGCCATCTTGTATATCGCGGACGGCGCCAATGGTTTGAGCATCGTCGATATCAGCGATCCCACCACCCTGCGCCAGCTCGGAAGTCACAACAAACTGGGCTCCACCTCGCGCGTACGCATGGACGCCATGGGCTTATTGTTGTTGAACAGTGATTACCAGTTGCACCTGGTTGATGCCAGTGATGCTTGGCAGCCACGTCTCATCGGCAGCCACGACCTGAGCGCCGGTCCGGCGATCAGCAGCATGCAATTTACCCGGAATCTGGCGTACGTCGCCCGCGGCAACGCGCTTACTCAAGTGGACTTCAGCAACGCCTCGGTGCCCATGATATCCAGCGAAGGTGTCAATCAGGGCGGCAGTCGCCGCGCCTGGATCGAGGGCGACAGCCTGTATGTGGCCGATTGGTTCTCGGGACTGCATATCTACGACATCAGTAAGCCGAATTATTTGCGTCAACTGGGAAATTTTCACACCGCGGGTTCCGCCAAAGGCGTGCTGGTACACGGCAACGTCGCCTATGTGGGTGACGATGATCATGGGTTACAGATCATCGACATCAGTAAGGCCTCGGACACCCATCGGCTTACGGAAGTCGCCACCGGCGGCCTTGCTTACACCATGAAACGTGAAGATACATTGCTGTATGTGGCGGATCATCGCGGGGGTTTTCATATCGTCGACATCAGCGATCCTGCGCACGCGCACAAACTGGGCAGTTATGACACACAAGGCAAAGCCTGGGCGATTGCGGTCCGGGAGAAAACCGCTTTCGTGGCCGATGACAACGCGGGCATCCTCAGTTTTGACATAACGACGCCGGAGCAACCGTTACCCATTGGCGCGTTTGACCCCAAAGGCCAGGCGGAAGACATCGTCATTCGGGACAATATCGCCATCTGCGCTTTTTTTGACCGGGGACTGTATTTGCTGGACATCAGTGACCCGGCCAATATGCGCGAGATTTCCCATATTCCGATACCCGGCAACGCCCGTGGCATCGCTGTGGCCGGCGACCTGATATATCTCGCCGCGTGGGATGCGGGATTGCAGGTGGTGGACATCAGTTACCTGACCGACCCCAAAATCATCGGGCGTCTGGACACCGACGGCTCCACCTGGGGCGTCAACATCAAAGGCAAGTACGCCTATCTGCTCGATTGGTGGGGTGGCATCAAGGTCGCGGATGTCAGCAATCCTAAAGCGCCACGCCTGGTGAGTCGCTACCATGCGCGCGCGCCAATCGAGCAGGTGCATATCAAGGGTAAATATGCTTATCTCGCCAGCGGCGAAGCTGGCGTACAGGTGTTTGACATCAAGAATCCGCTGAATCCGATCTGGGTAACCGCCATGGACCTGCCCGGGCAAGTACGCGATGTGCTGGTATCGGACGACCTGCTGTATGCACTGAACGCCAACGGACATCTGGACATCCTTGATGTCAGTGATCCGTTTACTTTGAAATTGTTGCCACACGCTGCCGTGCCAAAAGATACCGTCGCCATTACCGGCGGTCTGCGCTTCCTGGCGCTGCTCGATGCGCATCACAACGTATACGTGCGCGACCTCGCCAACCCGCTGCAACCGGGCGCACCGCAGCTGCTGCATCGGGGCGTCAACGCCATGCAGGTACTGAATGAGCATCTCATCCTCGGCACCGATACCGGACTGGTCGCCTATAGTCATGCGGACTTCAAGTCACCGCCGGCGACGCTGATCACGGCACAGCCAGTACTCCAGGTGCACGGCAACCAGGATACAATCGTCGCCGCACTCGCCGGCGATGGCCTGCACTGGTATCGCTGGGAACATGCCAGCCTGGTGGATGGCGAATTGTCATTAGCCTTTACTCAAACTATTAATCAATTGCAGCTGCACGACAATCAGTTGCTTGTCGCTACCGAGAATGCGCTTTACACGTTCACCCTGAGTACCGACAACACTCCCACGACCCATAATTATTATCCAACCCGGCAACGCTTGACAGGCTTTGACATGCAAGGCACCAATGTCTTCTTTGCCGGCGGCCCCACGCTGAGCTCTATCACCTTGTTACCGCCAACACGGGTAACCCCCATTGACGATCACCACACCCGCATCACCTTTCCGGGCGCCATGCCTTTGGGCCGGTACCAGATTCGGAGCCTCGACAACCCAGATGCGGATACGCCGGCGCTGGCGGTCACGCTGGTGCGACCCAAACAACCACGTTTGAGCAATGAAATGTTTAAGCGCATGATGCCGTCAGGTCCGGGCCAATAACCCCACGCGTCGAAGCACGATGATACCTTTGCCTGTGCCCGCTGCCACAGCAAAGGTTGCGGTGCACGCATCCAACCCGTCTTTGCATATCACGTCCGGCGCTTGCACCATCACGCCGGATCGCCGAAATTTCTACTCGATAATCCCGGTTTTATCGGCCACAGCGCCGCACCAGTGACAACGCCAAATCAATCAGCACACAACGTATGCTGGCTAGCCGACAATTCATTCGCCTGCGAAAAATATTTCAATAGGCTCATAACCTTTTTCTGACAACAAACGCCCTGGAAAGGGTATTACAAGCAATGAAATTATTCGCGAAGCCTGTGCTATCTTTTACGATCCAGTTTCAATCGAAACCGTAACATCCGTAACATCGAAGACATTTAGGGGACGCACACATGAAAGGAAAATCAAAATCTATTTTAGGCGCCATCACATGCGCCCTGCTCGCACCTGCTGCCAACGCAGAACCCACGCTCAAAATGAACGGCATCGTGGAGACCGAATTTTATTCCGCGGAGAATTATGACGGCACGAAAGAGACCGAGGTCGTAGTGGCCACCGTGGAAGTGGCGCTTGACACGAAAATTAACGAACAGGTCGAGAGTCATATCTTGTTTTTGTATGAAGAGGGAGAAAGTGATGGCCCGCTGATGGACGAGGCAACGATAAGTTACGCACTGGATGAACATTCAAAAATCACCATGGGCAGACTCTACCTGCCGTTCGGAACCTTCACGACCAACCTCGTGTCCGACCCTCTGACCCTGGAGCTCGGAGAAACCAACGAGGTTGCGTTGATGTATAGCTTCGAGAGGGATGGCTTGCAGGCCGCGGCTTACATGTTCAACGGCAACAGCGATACCGACGACACCCTTGCCAAAGGTGACAATACCGATCTCGGCTACGGATTGAATTTCAGTTATGACAAGGAAAATGCGTTCAGCGTGAACCTGGGTTACCTGTCGAACATCGCGGACAGCGAAGCCTTGCAGGGATTGGCCGGCACTAATGTCGCCGACTTCGTCGCCGGCTTTGCATTCAGCGGCAGCGTAACGCTTGGCAGCGTGGCCATCAATCTGGAACATGTGGCGGCGCTCGACAAGTTTCAGGCGGGTGATCTGGGTGGTGATGCGCCCGCGGACGCCAGTCCCAGCGCATCGCTGCTGGATGTCGGCATGGATGTCGGTGGTGGGTATCACGTTGGGCTGGGTTATCAAGCGACAAGTGACGCCCTGTTTCTCGGTCTTCCGGAAAGCGCGATCGCGATGGCACTCAGCCACGAACTCGGTGAGAACGCCAGATTGGCCTTGGAATACTCGTCGGCTATTGACTATGACACTACGGACGGTGGTTCCGGTGAATCCGCTACGCAACTATTGATTCAACTGGCTGCGGAATTCTAATAACTCCAATGTTTCACCGGCAGATCCCGGGCAACGGCATGCTCTCTGATGTCGCCCCGGGATTGTCGGCCAGACCGGCGGCCACCCTTCCCGGGGATGCGCGCTACGCCGGCAGTTATGCCCTGTCAGGAAGCTTGCTGACTCGTACCCAGGGAGATCGGCCTTACCCAGATGCGCTGCTCACGAAAGGATTCAATTTTTACCCGTGTACCCTCAGGGATCTGATCCCCCGCGACGGGCATGATTTGACCGGCGAAATCCGCTAACCCCTGGCCTCTGGACACCCCTTCATCGCCCAAACTTAAGGGTTGCACCAAAGCGCCCCCGGGAACCAGAAATATCCAGCCAGGGCCCAATAAGCCTTGGTAATCACCCGCCTCCACTTGGGCAAATCGCTCATCATCACCCACAAAACGCAACGTCGAGACGCCTAAAAAAATCGCCACGATGACGAGAATCATCAGGATTTTCATCGGTACCAGCTCCAGATCACCAATCCCGTCAGCCTTTCGACATTTTCATTAAATTTCATGCGACAACCAGGCATCCAGACCCTGCCGTGCATGCCAGTCCAATGGCGCAATTTCTGCATTAACACAATTATGATCATTTACTCATCATTATTACGTAAGTTATGTTAAAAATTTCACCTCTCAGCCACTCCGACGATCTGGCCTCTCCCCGTGATTTGATCCAGGAAAACCGCCAGTTGCGCGAGCAATTACAGGAGCTGGTCAGTCAGGCCAAGCGTAATGAACGCAAATTGAAACGGGTTCAATCCCAGGAATTACGTCTGATCAGCTCCCGATCCCTCGCGGATCTGGTCACCAATCTACTGATTCGCTACCGTGAGTCTTCGCACCTGGAATGGGTGACTCTGACCTTAATCGATTCAGAATATGAAATCCAACGCCTGTTAGGGGCCAGCTTAGACAGCGCCAACCCCTGGTCCTGCGTAATCTTTCATCGGGATGAACACGCCCTGCGGCAACTGTTTCACGGCAGCCATCGACCGATACTCGGGGCTTTCGACGCCGACCTCCATGGCTCCATGTTTCCCCAGACCCGCCTGTTACCGCGCAGCGTCGCACTGCTGCCCTTGTATGGCAATAGTCGCCTGATCGGCAGCATCAACCTGGGGAGCCGCCAGGAACAGCGTTTTCAAAAATCCGATGGCACCGATATTCTGGAACGGTTGGCCGCCATATTTCCCGTATGCCTTGAAAACTCCCTGAACCAGGATCGTCTCAAGAAGGCCGGACTGACGGACCCCCTGACCGGCGTTAACAATCGACGCTTTTTTGACCAGCGCCTCGATGAAGAGGTATTGCGCGCCCAAAGAGACAAGAAAGTACTGGCCTGCTTATTTCTGGATGTGGATCGTTTCAAGGCCATTAACGACACCCACGGTCATCAAGTCGGGGATCAGGTCCTGGCGCAAATCGCGGTCCTGATTCGAAATCAACTGCGCGTCACGGATGTACTGGCGCGTTATGGCGGCGAAGAATTCTCCGCATTGCTTTACCATACTGACATTGCCGAAGCTTCCGAGATTGCCGAGCGCATACGCCTGACAGTGGATTTATATCAATTTCTGATGCCAGGTAAAAACAGCCTGCACATTACCTTGTCGATCGGCATCGCAACCTATCACGGAAAAAATACCCAGCCGGCGGCAGATGTCGGAGCCCAACTGGTGGCGCAAGCGGATGATGCCTTGTATCAGGCCAAGCATTCCGGGCGCAATTGCATCATGGTTCACGACTGACGCCGCTCTCCCGTAGTGACGGCGCCCGAAAACCGCGATGGCCCGCGCACCAAGACAAAGAGACTACAGAGCGCCGGCAGACGATACGTTATTACGTTGCGACTTTTGCGCGCTCACTGGAATAAGGGTCTACGGACGGGTGGCGCCCCCCTCCCGCGCCAGAAAGCTCAGTATAAACTCCATGATTTCGGTACGATGAAACGCCTGCTCCAGACTTTCTCCCCATACGGTAATACCATGATGCCGAATCAGAAATGCCGGCACTTGCGGCACCTGGGCGTTAAAACGCCGGTTTATTTCCGCCCCAATCCGGTCGACATCGAGATAATTTTCAAACACCGGCAACTCCAGCGTTGGATGTTCCTCCCAGATTCCCAGGCCTTTGAGCATTTCCAGGGGCGGCAGCGGCAACGCATCTCCCTGATGACGCATACCCACGAGACATGCGTCTACCGAGTGCACATGCAAACAGGCCTGAATCCGGGGATCCAGACGATAAAGCGCGCGATGAATGACCGTTTCCGCTGAAGGCTTATTGCCGGGGGACACCTGATCCAGCACCTCCCCGGACCCGATATCCACCAGCAGAAAATCGGCGACGGTGAGTCCGCCTTTGGCTCGGCCACTGGCGGTTACCCAGAAGCAAGCGGGTTCCCCGGGATCGCGGCAACTGAGGTTGCCGGCAGTACCCGCCATCCAGCCGCGCCGGTAAAATTCCGACGCCACCTGTACTAATCCCTGCCGCGGGGAGATCACATTGCGTAGATTCATCGCCACCTGTCTAATTAATAGCCATACCCTGCCCTTATGATCCGCAACTCTTTTCCTGCTGGAGCAAAGGGATAAACGTTGAATAATTATATATAATTTACCGTTATCTATGGAGCACTGTTTGACCGTCCTTTTTTACGAAATAAGCACACCAGGCTTGAAATAGATTCGCCTTTAAGATCACAATGGGGGATAGCGAAATCGCGAAGGAGGTTTACCCGTGAGTGAAAATATCGTCCATGTAACCGACGAGACCTTTGAAGAGGAAATTACTAAATCGCAGCAACCGGTATTGGTGGATTACTGGGCTGATTGGTGCGGTCCCTGTAAAATGATCGCGCCTATCCTGGATGAAATTGCCACGGAATACAAAGGCCGCGTTAAAATCGCGAAATTAAATATTGACGAAAATCCCGGCACACCTCCCAAGTATGGCATCCGGGGCATCCCGACATTGATGCTGTTCAAGAACGGCAACGTAGAAGCCACTAAAGTGGGGGCGGTTTCCAAATCTCAACTGACCGCGTTCCTGGACAGCAATATTTAAACGCCTGACGACAAAACCAAATATAATCACGACTGAATGAGAGCCCCTCGCCTAACAGGGGCCTCAAACCGTATGATAGCTCTGGTTATACCGAACGCGATACTCAATGAGGGAGCGTCTACTTTAGTATTTTTGTTGGCTGCCGATAGCAGGACCAAGGTCTGGACGTTTGCAAAATTACATGCTAGCCTTAGCACAATAAGCGATTAAAATCAGCAACAACGTCTTATTTGGTACTCCCCCGGCAACAAACAGTTTAGGCCAAGAGGCCGATTCGCGGCTTCCCTATTCCAAAACCAATTCACACCATATTTTAATATCTGGACAATAACCACGATGAACCTGACCGAACTGAAGAAACAGAACGTCGCTGAGCTGCAATCCCTGGCGGAATCCCTCAACATCGAAGGCGCCGCCCGTTCCCGTAAACAAGACATTATTTTCGGCATCCTCAAGGCCCATGCCAAGAGCGGCGAAGATATCTACGGAGATGGTGTACTGGAAATTTTGCAGGATGGGTTCGGGTTTCTTCGTTCCGCGGACAGTTCATACCTGGCCGGCCCCGATGATATTTATGTTTCTCCCAGCCAGATTCGCCGCTTCAACTTACGTACCGGCGACACCGTATCCGGCAAAATCCGACCCCCCAAGGAAGGTGAGCGTTATTTCGCCCTGCTGAAAGTCTCGGAAATCAATTTTGAAGCACCGGAACAAGCGCGCAACAAGGTGCTTTTTGAAAACCTTACCCCGTTATTCGCCAACAAGCGTTTATCCTTGGAGCGTGGCAATGGCAGCACCGAGGATTTGACGCCCCGCGTTATCGATCTGGCCGCACCCATCGGCCGCGGTCAACGGGGACTGATCGTGGCACCGCCGAAATCCGGCAAGACCATCATGCTGCAAACAATCGCCCAGTCCATTGCCAGCAATCACGAAGATTGCCATTTGATCGTACTCCTCATCGACGAACGCCCGGAAGAAGTCACCGAAATGGCGCGCTCGGTGCGCGGCGAAGTTATTTCCAGCACGTTTGACGAACCGGCGAGTCGGCATGTGCAAGTGGCGGAAATGGTCATCGAAAAAGCCAAGCGCCTGGTGGAACATAAGAAGGATGTGGTCATTCTGCTGGACTCCATCACCCGCCTGGCACGGGCGTACAACACCGTGGTACCGGCGTCCGGCAAGGTACTGACGGGTGGCGTGGATGCCAATGCCCTGCAACGGCCCAAACGTTTCTTCGGCGCCGCGCGTAACATTGAAGAAGGCGGCAGCTTGACCATTATCGCCACCGCCCTGATCGATACCGGTTCGCGCATGGATGAAGTTATTTATGAAGAATTTAAAGGCACCGGCAACATGGAAATCCATCTGGACCGGCGCATTTCGGAAAAACGCATTTACCCCGCCATCAATATCAATCGCTCCGGTACCCGTCGCGAAGAACTGCTGATGGCGCCGGACGAATTGCAGAAGGTCTGGATCCTGCGCAAATTGCTCCATCCCATGGACGAAATCTCCGCCATGGAATTCATGCTGGACAAGCTCAAGGATACCAAAACCAATAATGAATTTTTTGATTCCATGAAACGCTAGTTCCGGACGTAATCATAAAACAGCCTCCGCCATGTCTACTCGCGGTTATCACGAAAAATCAGCCTCTTGGACACGCCGTTTACGGTGTTATGCCCTGATCTTGCTGGTCGGCGCGCTCGTCGGCTGCACCGGCGAGAACCTCACCGAACTGATGTCGGCGGCATCCTTGGGCGATGTGGAAGGCATGAACCGCATCATGGCACGTGGCGGCGACGTTAACTCCGTGAGCAATCACGGCAAAACCGCCCTGATGCTGGCGGCGGGCCAGGGACATCTGATGGCCACCCACATCCTCATCGCGCGTGGCGCGAAGGTCAATATCAAGGACCGTAACGGGACCACGGCACTGATCGCGGCCGCCACCAACGACCATCCGGACTGCGTGCAGGTGTTGCTTGCCAACGGCGCGGATCCCACACTGCGTGATGCAAACGGCAGCAGCGCATTTCGCAATGCGGTGTTTTTCCGTTTCGAGCGAGTGGTCGAGGTATTACTCAAACACAAAGACAAGTTCCTGCCGGATGAGCGCTCCGAAGCCATGCTCATGGCCGCGGCGCTGGGCTATGACAACATTCTAACCATGATGCTGGACAGTGGCTTTAACGTTAACATCGTTGGCTTTCAGGGCCGCACGCCGCTCATGGCAGCCGTCGAATTCAATCATCCCCGAACCGTTGCCTTGTTACTGCAACGCGGCGCCGACACCAGTCATGCGGATGTGGAGAGCAACACCCCTCTGGATATCGCCCAAGGCAATGGCAATGATGAGATCATTGATCTGTTGTCGGATAAAAATACGACCAAGAAAGCCGTCAAGAAGTAACCGCGGTCACCACCACTTCCCCGATGTAGCATGGGGCACACTGTGGCAACGTTCACACGTGAACAGGGAAAACGCCACTTTATCGTGGCACACGCCGCAATACTCACCACGTAATACCTTGTTCATGCTGATATCATTGGCGTTTTCCTGCGGAATGAAAATATTGGGGTGGCAATTTGAGCAATCCAGCCACTTGGTATGCTGTAAATGGGGAAAGCGCACATAGGGCATATCCTTGGTGTTTTTCATCACGATATCCAGATTCATGACCAGCATCTCGCTCTTGCCGGTAATATCCGCGCGCGGCTCAATCAAACCCATCTCCAGTGCCTGCACCCAGTTGACTTGCAGCCGGCGATCCAAAGGGAACCCTTCCAACGCGACCGTGGGGTCCTGCAAGGTCATGAACGCGTTGTTTTCCGTGTCGTGCACGCCATCGTTGAGGGTCTCAATGGGCGCGATATTGACAATACTCAGACGTTTGCCTTCCGAGGTATAACCGTCGGGCACTTCCTCGACCTCTGTCGCGGCACCCTCTGCCGGAGCAGGCTCTTGCCCGAACTGCAAGGCCGCCTGGACCCAGGGCTCCTGCACCGGTTCATGCCCCTGACACGCCGTTGATATCACCGCCACCAATACCGGCACCACCGGCAGAAACACTCGCACTACCATAGCTAACCCGCTCACCACCATTTTTCAGGAGAATTCTCATGGGGGACACTATGGCAACGCTCACATATCCACAATGGAAAGGCCACCTTGTCGTGACAACGCCCACAATGCTCACCGGCCAGGATGCCATCCATGGAGGGATTGTTGAATCCGCGCTGCGGCACAAATATCGCCGGATGACAGTTGGAACAATCCAGCCATTTGGTATGCGCCAGATGGGGAAAGCGTACCCAAGGCATTTGTCCGGTATCTGTAAAGATAATATCCATGTTCATGATCAACATCTCCCCGTCGCCCTTCAGGGACTGACGCGGATCGATCAGACCCTGATCCAGGGTCTTCACCCAATCAACCGCGCCTCTGCGATCAAATGGAAATTTACTCATCGCGGCCCCCGGATCCTGCAACGCTTCGAGCGCCGGATTCTCCGGATCATGGACACCATCCTCACGTAACGGCTCGGTGGCGGCGGATTCCGCGTAGTAACGATTATCCTGCCATTGCTTGCCACCACCGCCGAGCCGGCCTTCCACAACATACTGAGCCGCTCGGCTTTGGGATTTCTCGGCACCACCACCGGAACACGCGGACAGCAGAGCCGATGCCGCCAGCCCCAGGATGATAACCACCATCAGATTCTGTTTCAGTTGATACACGGTATAATTATTCTTCAGTTAAATGTTCGACTCATTACCACGATACGCCGCCATACTCGAAAGCGCCGCGTCCATGCCGGTATGCAGTATCAATACTTAGCGCCGGCCGCCAACAACAATTGGGCGATGTCATTATACCCCTCACTGCGTGCCACCATAACCGGCGTGCGACCAGCGGCATCCTTGACGTTGACATCTGCTCCTTTATCAATCAACAGCTTGACGGTCTCCAGATGCTCGCGTTGCACTGCCCAAAGTAACGCCGTCCAGCCATCGGCAGCGGCAGCATCGACCTCGGCACCCCGCTCCACCAACAACTTTACCAGTTCAGTATGACCTTTCATGGCGGCCCGCATCAATGGGGTCCAACCAGAATCATCCTTATGGTCTATCTGCGCCCCCCGATCCAGCAACAAGCCGGCAATGGCGACATTCCCGGTTCGTGCCGCATGGGAGAGCGCGGTCCATCCGTAGCGATTTTCTTCATCGACTGCGACACCTTGAGTCAGCAGGGCTTGCACCGCCTGCACATCGTCATCCAGCACTTCCTCCATCAGAGAGGTATTCCGGTCACAACCGCCCAGCAATGCCAGCGCGCAGACAATCAGCAATAGCCGATGGGGTGACAACAAATTCTTTTTACCATAATCCAAAATCAGGTCAATCACGCCAAATTCCCCTCATTTCTCCATAGACGCCGTGAAATACAGCGTATATTGTAAACAAATTCGCGCATAAACTAAAAAGTAATGACGTAACCTAAGCCCCATGAAATTTTGTTGTCCCCACTGTAAAAAACCCACTCTCAGCCTCAAGCAGAAGTACCTCACCGGGAAATGGCGGGAAGTTTATTGCCCCGAATGCGGGGGTCGAATCTGTGCCCAACCGATAGTTCTTGCGGTACTTTCTTTTTTCTATACCTGGGACGTGATGTTGTTCGGTTACGTTGCCCTGGCCAAACACAGCTGGTTTTATTTTGGTGTTCTGGCCACGGGATGGCTCGTCCTCGACCTGCTCAATTTGACCTGCCCGGTATCCCGCATGCGCCCCAAGAACTCCAACCCCAAAATCACCTGAGGGTTACCCAATCGCCATGGCGACGATCTTGGGCATCGGCATTGCTACCATTGATATCATCAATGAGGTTAGCCACTATCCCGCGGAAAACGATGAAGTCCGCGCATTGACGCGTCAGCGCACGCGCGGCGGCAATGCCACCAACACGCTGACCGTGCTTGCGGCGCTGGGGCACCACTGCCAATGGGCCGGTACCCTGGTCGATGATGGTGACGGTGATTTTGTGCGCACCGACCTGCAGAACGCCGGCGTGGGTTACCGGCACTGCAACATTCTGCCCCACGGCGCCATGCCAACATCCTACATTTTACTTAACAGAATCAATGGTTCTCGCACCATCGTGCATTACCGGGACCTACCGGAATTTGACCTGCAAGACACCGTGAATCTGCCCTGGCATGACTATACCTGGCTGCATTTTGAAGGTCGAAATGTGGCCCAGACCCGGCTCATGCTGGCGGCGCTGCGCACACGCGGCTATCCGGGCAAAATTTCCATCGAAATCGAGAAATCCCGTGACGACATTGGTGTATTGTACGAGTATGCAGACCTTTTGATTTTTTCCCGCCAGTTCGCATTGCATCAAGGATTCACCACGGGACCGGCGTTCCTCAGTGATATCCGCGCCCGGGGAAGCGCACGCGGGGATCTGGTTTGCGCCTGGGGCGAGACCGGAGCCTATGGCCTGGATTCTCATGATAGCGCTTGCTGCAGCCCTGCTTACCCGCCATCACGAGTGATCGACACTCTCGGCGCTGGCGACGTATTCAATGCCGGCTTGATTCACGGACTGCTGCTGCAGCACTCGCTGGCAACAGCCCTGGGCGAGGCCTGCGCCCTGGCGGGGAAAAAATGCGGTCAACGGGGCCTGCGCAACTTATTGGCGCCATAACGGATTTCCAGAGACAATAAACACATGCACAATGACATAGTCATCATCGGTGGCGGTATTATCGGCATGCTGAGCGCCCACGAACTGAGCGCTGCCGGTGCCCGGGTTACCATCGTAGATCAAGACGGCTGGGGGCAGGAGTCTTCCTGGGCGGGCGGCGGCATCCTCTCACCGCTCTACCCCTGGCGCTACAGCCAGGCGGTAAATGACCTTGCGCGCTGGAGCCAACATCATTACCCCCCGTTGTGCGCCGCGCTCCATGCCAACACCGGCATCGACGCCCAATGGTCTCCCTGCGGCCTCCTGGTTTTGGATCAAGATGATAAAGATGCGGCGCAGCAATGGGCCGCAGACTATCCCATGCCCCTGGAACTGATTCCCCCGGGGGGAGACCCGCGCTTTCGTTGTGAACGCGCGTCTATGAACCAGTCCACACTATGGTTTCCCAGCATCGCTCATGTACGCAACCCCCGGTTGCTACAAGCATTGCATCAGGACCTGGAGGCTTCCGATGTCACTTTCCATCTGCGACGCCAGGTGCACTCATTTGAAATCGCCGATGACCGGGTCACTGCCGCCATCACCACTGCCGGGCCTGTAACCGGAGACCGTTTTCTGATCTGCACGGGAGCCTGGACCGGTGGTCTCGCAAAAACATTGGCGCTGGACCTGCCAATCACGCCGGTCAAGGGACAAATGATCTTGTTTGACGCCGCGCCAGATGTCGTGCCGTGCATGGTATTGTCAAAGGCGCACTATCTGATTCCGCGCCGGGACGGTAAAATCCTGGTCGGCAGCACCCTGGAACATGCCAGCTTCGATAAAACCATCACCAGCAATGCCCGCCAGGAACTCCATGACTTTGCCCTCTCCCTTTATCCGGCGCTGGCCCAGTACCCGATAATCCAACATTGGGCAGGCCTGCGGCCGGGCACCCCCGAAGGCATACCCATCATCGATCGGCACCCCCGGCTCAAGAATACCTATATAAATGCTGGCCACTTCCGCAACGGTGTTGTTCTGGCCCCCGCATCCAGCCGACTGATGTGTAATATGATTCTCGATCAACCCCTGCTCCTTGATCCAACACCTTACAAGATACAATGATGATTTCCCGTTTAATTACCATTAATGCTTAATGGAATACTTGGATTGCAGGTTATACCTCTGTATAATTGATGCTTTATTGAGCCCGATTAACAGCAATCTACTCTGTTATACTAATATGACTAATATGTAAAATTCTGGCCATGATGGTATCTACAATGAAAGAAATTGTTCAAATGCTAACCCAGCATGATATCTCCCCCACGCACCAACGGGTAGAAATCGCCGCCGTACTGTTCAACAAACCCCAGCACCTGTCGGCTGATCAGGTCCTCACCATCGTCAATAAAGACAGACCCGTGGTGTCGAAAGCGACGGTATACAACACGCTGGGATTGTTTGCCCGTAAGGGCCTGGTCAAAGAAGTCATCATTGATCCAAGCAAGGTGTTCTTCGATTCCAATACCAGTTCGCACTATCATTTTTACAATGTTGATACCGGGGAATTGCAGGACGTTCAGCATTCCGAACTGGTGCTTGGTAAAATCCCCGAGCCACCGGCGGGCACCCAACTGGAGACGGTTGATGTGATCTTCAAGGTTCGTCGCCAGTAGCCAGTAATTTTCCCAAACTCATTGCCCGCCCCCATCCGAATCGGGCGCGGGAGTGTTACAATCCGCTTTGCCCACCCTGCCGGTGTAGCTCAGATGGTAGAGCAACGCACTCGTAATGCGTAGGTCTGCGGTTCGATTCCGCACATCGGCACCAAATCCTTACCTGTAAGCGCCATTCCCATGACCAAGGCGCAGTCCAAATCGCACCGGTGACGACCCCCGCCCATCAGCCACGCGCATCCGGAGATGCACGGTTGTCGCCCTCGTGACAAGATGCCACACATCTTGCCCATGTCCATGCATGTTTTGCCCATTTACTGCGCCTACTCCGACAATGTTACGATTTTTACAACTGATCCCGATGTTGAGACACGACGATGTCATACGCCAGACTTCGCACCACCCTGCCACCAATCAAACAGCGCCTGAGTTTTTTAATGGGTCTGGTCTTGGTCACCCAGTTCACTCCGGTTTGTCACGCTGTCGGCCTGGGAATAGATGTGGGCTCGAGCGACGAAAACTGGCCTGGCGACGATAATGTCGACCGCGAGACTTTCCATGTAGGGGCCGTCCTGGATACCGCCGTGGCCAGCCCCTCGGTATTTAACTACCGCCTCGGCATCGGCATGGAATCCAGTTATTTGAATAATGACAGTTACAATATTCATTACTCCGGCATGACCCTTACCCAGACCTTCGGATTGCGGCTGCTCGAGACGGCGCGTCACCGCTTATGGCTCGGCCCCCAAGTGAAATTGACCGCCTACGATGAATTCCAGGATCGGCATTTCTTTGGCAATAAAAAAGAGTATGACGGGTTTATCCGCGGCTATGGCGCCGGCTTGGTGGTAGGGTACGACCTTATATTGTCACGTCCCGTTACCCTGAGCTTCACTGGCGGCACGCGCTACATGCGTTATACCGGCCACTACGACCGCGACGCCGGCCCGGGCACAACTGAAGTCAAAATCAAGGATGATGTGGCAGGGAATTTCCTGGGCTTTGCGGCGCTGTTCCACCTCCAAGGCCATGATTGACCGGTGTTACCAGGCAGCTGGCAGTCGTTCATTGATGGTGATGCGCCGCTTATCCACGGAGATGTAGCCGCCGATGGACAAGTCCTTCAGAATTCGGCTTACCATCTCACGGGAGGCGCCCACCATATTGGCAATATCTTTTTGGGTGAGCTTTTCCTGAATCACGAGCTTGCCGTTTTCTTCGACGGCCAGATTGAGCAAAGTCCGGGCAACGCGTCCGTAAACGTCCATTAACGCCAGACTCTTGACATTCTCTGTCAAGGAACGCATGCGTGCGCTCAGGTCCTTGATCAGGCTTAACGCTATTTCCGGGTGGTTTTTTAAACAAGCCGCAAAATCATGCTTATTGATAATAGATAATTTACAATCCTCCGTGGTCATCACGGAGGCGGACCGGGGGGCCTCGTCAATCAGCGCCAGCTCACCGAAATAATCACCCGGCCCCTGGTTGTTGAGAATCACTTCTTTGCCATCCTCATCGCTCAAGTAAATTTTCACACGGCCCGAGAGAATCACATATAAGGAATCGGAGTTGTCACCTTCATTGATGACTACCGTATTCTTGATGAACCGCTTGGTCACGGCGTGATGAGAGATCGCCTGAATCTCCTGCTCACTTAAACCGGAGAACAGGGGAACATTACTTAACGGTATCGATTCAGTATCCATTGATTTCGCCGATGTAAACATGTCGTCATTATACATTGAATTATTTAAATGGATAAGCCAATATTCTGCTTATAGGATACGGATGATTTATGTAAATTTACATGCACACCGGCCGTGGAACAAGTCTAATCACTGCCATTCCACCGTCGACGCGATAAAACATCACAAAGTGCACCCCCCCTGGCGACTATTACCGCACCAAAATTGCTCAGGCCTTCCCTGGTAATTTTCCACTGGCGCCGCACACCAAACGGATCATACACTGGCGTTACCGACAAATAAGTGTCAGGCGGTGCACATGGGTAATTTTAACCGTTCCATTAAGGATTTTATTATCAGCATTATAATCGTCGTTATCCTGGGACTGTGCCAGTCCTGGTTGTATGATGTCGAGCCGCAATCTGCGGACATGTCGCCGGCAACGCCGCTCCCGCTTTCCATGCTCAACAGTCAACGCTAACGATGCGGCCGTATTTCCGACATGATCACGGCCCATGTGATCCGGCCATACGCTACTGCTTTACGCCCGCTACCATAGACCCACCCCGCACCACGGCGTACCGGCTGCCAAGCTCTGTACATACAGTAAAAAAAAGCCACTTCCCGGGGAAGTGGCTAACTATGGAGAGGTAGATTGGAGATGAGGATAATTAATCAGTGGTCCGAACCGATCCAATTAATCACCTACGCCCCTAATCTACCGTCAGTGACCACGCGTCACCATGAATTAAACTACAGGGAGAATATGAAATATTACCATCGGTGGCAACGGTTACCGGGCGCCCCCAAACCGGGACATGCGCCGACTCACTTGATCACCAGATCCGTGCCCTTCCCGGCATCAGCGGCAGTCAACGCATCATGCAATCTGTTCAACACCATGGTGCTATCGTCCCCTTTACGCCATGCGGTCAATCCATAGCACGCGCGTACACCGCATGGAACGCCATCGGCGTAGGGTACAGTCAATGTCTTCAAACGCTCGCGGATCTTATCGATAATGATTTGCGCTGCACCGTCGGAAGTCTCCGGCATAATGATTACAAAACGTTCATCTTCGGTGCGCCCAATTAAATCCGCCCAGCGCAACTGATCCTTGAGTAAATGCCCCACGGCCGTGAGCAGGTCCGCGGCAGACACAGCGCCGGTGTCCAATGCCACGTGAATCTTCAGCAGTGAAACAGGATTTCCGTAGCGACGACTGCGGGTCACCAACAAGTCCAGATTTTTGATCAGCGCACTGTAGGTGAGCAGTCCTGTGTCTGCGTCCACCATAGCCTCTTTCTCCAGACGCTCCCGCAATACTTTATTATCGCTTTGCGCGCGCGCATCAAGAAAATAGCGGGCCTGATAGGAGGTCCCGCCCACCGCAATGACATCCTTTACCAGGGCGTAGATACCCGATGCGGTTTGTACCAGATCGCCGGGTACCGGGGTAAGTTGACCCTCAACGTCCGCCAGGCTCATAGCAGACAACTCCACATTCGGTCGCTGCAATACAGCTGCCAACCCCGCATGCATCCAGACCGGCTGCCCTTGGCCATTGAACAGGGCGCAGGGGACGGGATGCTGGTTGAGTAATGCAACAGCTTGTTCCAGATTTAGCTTTTGAATCATAGGTTGTTCTCCAATACGCGACCGCGTTATTGCCGCCAAACAAAGGTCCATGGTAACAGCAAGCACGGATTCTGACATGGCCTGCTCCCCGCGCTCCAGGGCTTAAGCATCGGGAAATACATCTTTTTAATATTAAGGTAATCAAGGCGCCACGGTGGGCCCGATACGCGCACGCAACCAGTCTCCCAAATCACTGATTTCCGCGTCCACAACACTGTGGCCCATGCCATAGCTGTGCCACTCCACCGCCACGTCCAAACCCCGCATCCGGTCCCGTGACAATTCACCAAACACCAGCGGCACCACCTCATCGCCATCACCGTGCGCCATCCATACCGGCGTCGCTTTACCTGCCGGAGTAATAGTGGTCGCAACCATTTGCGCCAGCGGCAGATAGGTGGACAATGCGATGACCCCGCAGAACGGCCGTGACGCCCGCAATGCCGTAAACAAACTGACAGCGCCGCCCTGGGAGAAACCTGCCAGGACAATGCGCTCGGGCGGGATACCATCGGCCTCCAGTTGCGCCACCATGTCATGCAACGCCTTTTCCGCCCGTTCCAATCCCTTCTGATCCTCGGGTTTATCCGGCCCGATATCATAGATATCGTACCAGGCACGCATCACATACCCGCCATTAACGGTCACCGGCTGCATCGGCGCATGCGGAAAAATAAAGCGAATCGCGTGACCCGCCGGCAACCCTAACCTGCGCTGAATACCCGCAAAATCATGGCCGTCGGCACCCAAGCCATGAAGCCAGATGACGGCCGCCTGGGCAGGTTGCCGGGGAGGATCAACAATAATCATGTCGGTTTCGAACTCCATGGTAGTTACCAAAATACGCTATAATGCCACCTTTGCGCCACTTAATGAATTGAGGAACCTGTGATCCGCTCCGGTATTGTACTCGCGACTGTTTTCCTTTCCTGCGTATTGCTCATGCAAACGGGCTGCGGCTATAAGGACGACCTGTATTTGCCACCCCCCGCCAAACCGGATGCGGTGAAGAAAGGCCCGATCACCCCCCAACCCAAAACCAACAACTGAGCATTATGGACCATTTCAATTATCGCGGCGCGGAACTGTACGCCGAAGACGTACCGGTGCGGAACATCACCGCACAGGTCGGAACACCTTGTTATATCTACTCCCGCGCCACGCTGGAACGCCATTGGCACGCGTTCGACCGCGCTTTCGGCGACCAGGACCATCTCATCTGCTATGCGGTCAAGGCGAACTCCAACCTGGGATTGCTGAACATCCTGGCGCGCCTGGGATCCGGGTTTGACATCGTCTCCATGGGTGAGTTGCATCGGGTGCTGGCCGCGGGTGGCGATCCGGGAAAAGTGGTCTTTTCCGGCGTCGGCAAAACCCGCGAAGAAATCTCCTACGCGTTACAACAGGGAATATATTCGTTCAATCTCGAATCTGAATCCGAACTCTATATGACCGAACAAGTCGCCAGGGACGCCCGCAAGGTGGTACCCGTCGCCATACGGGTCAACCCGGATGTTGATGCCCAGACCCATCCCTATATTTCCACCGGGCTGCGCGAGAATAAATTCGGCATCGACATTGAAAACGCGCGGCGCCTGTATCGCTATGCGGCGGCGTCACCGCATCTCGCGGTCAAGGGACTGGACTGCCATATCGGATCGCAACTCACCAGCGTCACGCCATTCATCGACGCCATCGACCGGGTACTGGCCTTGATCAAGGAACTGCGCAACGACGGCATTCACATTGAGCATCTGGACATCGGCGGCGGCCTCGGTATCCGCTACCGCAATGAGGCGCCACCGGAGCCCGCTACCTACGCGCAGGCGGTCGCCGATCGACTTGACCGTGCCAAGTATAAAATTATCATGGAGCCCGGCCGCGCCATCGTAGGCAATGCAGGCATTCTCCTAACACGCGTGCTGCATCTGAAAGACAACGGCCAGAAACACTTCGCCGTCGTCGATGCCGCCATGAACGATCTGATTCGGCCTTCCCTCTACAACAGCTGGCAGGAAATCATTCCGGTCACCCAAGGCTCAACCCAGCCCTCTCATACCTATGATGTGGTAGGGCCAGTGTGCGAAACCGGCGACTTCCTTGGCAAAGAACGGCAACTGACCCTGGCCCAGGACGACCTGCTGGCGGTGCGTTCCGCCGGCGCGTACGGATTCAGCATGAGTTCGAACTACAATTCTCGCCCCCGGGTTGCGGAAGTCATCGTGGACGGCTCGGAATTTTATGTCACGCGGCAGCGGGAAACGCTGGCGGATCTGATCCGCGGGGAATCCATCTTGCCCGCATGAGCACACTGGCGCGCACTCCCGAACCGGAACTCATGGATGACACGGCACAAGCGGCAGCTTATGCCGGTGCGGACTTCGCCGCGCCCCATGACTTGTGCGTGGCATTGTTCGTCGAACGGTACCCGGCGGCGCCACGCGCGGCCAGGGTCGTCGACCTGGGTTGCGGTCCGGCGGATATCACGGTGCGCTTCGCGCGCCGCTTTCCGGAGATGCACTTTGACGGCGTCGACGGCGCCGCCGCCATGCTCGCGCAAGGGGCGACACTCCTGACCCGTGCGGGACTTGCCGGGCGCATCCAGCTCTGGCAACGCCTCCTGCCCTGCATCGACTTACCCAATGCGCCGTACGACATCATCGTGTCCAACAGCCTGCTGCACCACCTGCATGATCCGCGGGTGATGTGGCAAACCGTAAAACAGTGCGGCCAGACGGGCACCATCGTCTACATCATGGACCTGTTCCGTCCGGCCAGCACCACGGCAGCGCGCCATTTGGTGCAACACTACGCCGGCACCGAACCGGACATACTCCAGCATGACTTCTATCAATCCCTGCTGGCCGCCTTCACGCCAGCGGAGGTGCAAGCGCAACTGACGGACGCGCAGTTAACGCAATTAACGATTAAAATCGTATCTGACCGGCACATGATCATCACCGGCCGCCTGTAGCTCGGTGGCGACACCGCGCCACCAAGCCCCGGCACCACCGGCGATATCGATCACTTCACCAGCACGAACATCGCGCTGTTACCGCGTTGGATATTCAACAACAGCCCCTGACGACTGGCCTTGGCAATATTTTCAAAATCCTTCAGGGTCGTCACCTTGCGCCGGTTCACCGATACGATCAGATCTCCCTTGCGCAAACCCGTGCGAAAGGCGGGACTGTTGGACTGCACCTCAGACACGATTATTCCTTCCACTTTGCCGTACAACGGCGATGATTGATTGATTTCGCCGAAAACCGCACCCGCCAGACGATCATAGAGAGCATCACCGGCAACGCTGTCCAACTGGGGCGCGCCGATCTTGGCTTGCAAGGTCCGGGGTTTGCCTTCGCGCAACACCTTGAGTTCGACTTGTTCGCCGACCCGCAGCAAGCCCAGGCGGTTGCGCAGTTCTCCCGCGTTACTGATTTTATGCCCGCCGACTTCCACGATCACGTCACCGACTTTGATGCCGGCCTTATCCGCGGGTGAACCGTTCATCACCTCGGCGATAACCGCGCCTTTGTGTACTTCGATATCAAAGGCATTGGCCAACTCCGGCGTCAGATCCTGGATAATGACACCCAACTGTCCGCGCTTGACTTCACCATGGGTCACCAATTGCCCCATGATATTGCGCGCCATATTGATGGGAATGGCGAAACCGATGCCGACATTGCCGCCACCGGGCGCGAGTATCGCGGTATTGATGCCCACCAGCTCGCCACGCAGATTGATCAATGCACCGCCGGAATTACCGGGATTGATCGAAGCGTCGGTTTGAATGAAGTCTTCGTAACCCTCGATCCCCAGACCGGTGCGCCCCAAGGCGCTGACAATACCTGACGTGACCGTCTGCCCCAATCCGAAGGGATTGCCGATGGCGACCACGAAGTCGCCCACTCGTAACACATCGGAGTCGGCCGTTGGCAACGCGGTCAGGTTTTCCGCGGGCACTTGAATAACGGCGATATCCGCTTCCGGATCCGTTCCCACCAGCTTGGCGGAGAGATTGCGGCCATCCACCAGCGTTACCGTGATTTCATCCGCTTTATCGATGACGTGGTTATTGGTGATGATGTAACCCTTGTCCGCGTCGACGATAACGCCGGAACCCAGACTTTGCTCCTGTCGCTGCCGAGGCTGCGGGCGCCGATCAGGCAGATCAAAAAAGAAACGGAAAAACGGGTCTCGCAATAAAGGATTTTCCTGCTCACGCACGAATCCCTTGGTGGCGATGTTCACCACCGCGGGTCGCACTTTTTCCAGCACCGGCGCTAATGTCGGCAACGGTTGCCCATCACCGTCCGCCACCGGCAGCGCGGCAAAAGCGCCCGGCACCATCAACGCATAAAGCAGGATAACGCCACCCATGATTCCTGAGCTGTACTTGTACGGCATGCCTATTGTTCCTTTCGTGAAATATTCAAAAAAAGTCCACACCACGTCGCCCGGCGGCATCACGCTGACACCTGCCGGGCATATGCGGTTTTACATCATGCATTTACCGTGATACGTCGGGTCTGGGCGGCAGGCACCCGGGGG
>JAHECY010000141.1 GCA_024641505.1 Gammaproteobacteria bacterium | reverse complement strand
GCTCTATTTCCTTGTTGATTTATCACCCCGGGGACTCATCATATTATTCCGGGCGGAAATACTCAAACCACAATACTGGTGTGAGTTACTGGCTTTTTTAAACACCGGGAGTGGCCTGTTAACCTCGGGGTTTACAGATGCCGGTGATTAGCGGCGATTTCATTAAGCATGTTGGCGCGAATGCCGGCCTGCTGGGCGTATTGCGGCCAGGCCGCGATGGCCGTCTGCACTTCATCAATGATATCGCCCGGTCGTGGCAGACTGATGGAAGCACCCACCGTGATCAGATCCTCCCGGGTAAAACCGTCCCGCTTGCCGTTGAGGGTCATCTGGTGTTGGTTGGTCCACACGCCATGGGGATTATGGGCATAGGTGACATCGAAGGCGGGCGACAGGCGCCAGGCACCGGATTGGTCCATCAAAAATGCAATATTTTTGGTGTGGTCATCTTGGTTACGGGCCAGCACATTGAACGCCATGCGCCGATATTGCTCGATGGCGTCAGCCTTGCTCAGGCGCAGACGGCGCATCACCATGAAGGCCTGTTCATAGCTGTACGCGCCCGCCAGGTTGTAGTCGTAATGGGCCAAACCGCACAGGGATTGCAGGTGCAGTTTTTCGCCCCGGCGCCGGTCGAAGCGCTGGGTCATGAAATGGGCGCGCCCGTTTTCTTCCAATAAACGGCTCGGGCTCATGGTGATGCCCGCGGCCTTGGCCATTAAATAATAAGCGTACTCCACCCGGCCGAATGCCTGTGGGGCGCCGAGTTCCAGGTCCGAGACACCGTCGAATTTTAATAACCAGTAGTCGAAATCCGGTGGTGCCTGGGTCTGACCGGACAGCACCTTGCCCTGGTCATTGAGGGCAATGACCGCCTTGGGGCGGGCGCCACCGGCGGAGGTGCCGACGCGCAGGATATCCAGGATGGCCTCGGCGTTTTCCTGCTCATTTCCTGTAAATTCGCCGCTGAAGGCTGCGCGTTCCTGCATGATCGACTGTGCCAGCATCACCAGCTCCGCCACTTCCACGGGCACCGCCTGGTCCAGTTTGCGGTTTACGGGGGGCGAAAATTCCAGGGCGCCCATGCTGCGGCTGCCCAGGTAACAAAGCCGTTCCACGGGACTGAAGCTGTGGGCGTCCCGGCCTTGGCGGGCCAGCCAGGCATCAATAATGGCATTGCCGAATTTGTCCGGCAGCGCATCGGCGAGCAGGCCCGGCAGACCCAGGAAGGTGTGTTTATTTAAAGTGGGGAACGAGAAAATACCGTTGCCGCCGCGGGCACTGTCCAGGCCCATGTGCAGGGGTGCAATATCCAAATTATGAGCAAGAAATGCCGGATCGTATTCAAAAACGCCGTATTCCTGTTCGTTCAGCCAGGAGGCGGCACCCACCCGGCGCCCCCACAGGGAAATGATGGCGGTATCGACTTTGGTTACCACGCGCCGTCGTCCGTCGTCGCCTTGCGTCGATGGCCGGTGGCCCGTTGCCGTTTTCGGCCTTGATCACGGGCCAGTTGCATGGGGCTGATGCCCGGGTCCGGGAGGAACTGGTCGAGTTGGTCCAAAGCCGCCAGTTCCCGCAAGATGGCGATCAAGGTGGCGAGTTTGCCTTTACCGGCTTCCAGGGCCTTGACGGAATTAACCGACAATGCCGTTGCCCCGGCAAGTTCTTGCTGCGTCAGGTTTTTTTGCAGACGTCGCTGGCGCAAGCGCCGGCCCAGCTCTTGTTCGATAGCGGTATCTGTTAGCGCGTAATAATTCATAAAAGCCCATTTTCTAACTATTAATCCAATAATAAGCATTAATAGTTAATATTAAAGCTATTATAGGATACACGATAGATTATCATAACAGCCATGATAAAGGCTAATAATATTTGATATCGCCGATATAAGCCACAAATATGGCTATTACAGGATTTATTGGAGCAGTCTCACGGCCTGCAGGCATCCACCACCAAATCAATTATGATGGGGCAGGATGTTATTGTTTTGATAAGGATCATGCCAAATTCCATTCTGATATTACTGGCACACCCGGCCAGACACCAATCCCGAGTCCATCAGGCCATGGTCGACGCCATTTCCGGCATGGCGGGGATCCACGTCCATGATTTGTATCAGAGTTACCCCGACTATTTTATTGATGTGGCGCGTGAGAAAGCACTGTTGCACGGCATCAAGCTGCTGATTTTCCAGTGTCCGATGTATTGGTACAGCACCCCGCCCTTGCTCAAACTCTGGCAGGATGTGGTATTGGAGCGCGGTTACGCCTATGGGACCGGTGGCGATGTGTTGCGCGGCATCGATTTTCTGGTGGCGATGAGCACCGGGGGTAACGCGGAGGCTTACCGGGCCGGCGGCTATAACCGGTTCTCGGTGCCCGAGCTGCTCCGTCCCCTGGAAGCTACGGCGAATTTATGCGGCATGCGCTACTACCAGCCTTTCCTGTTCCAGGGAAGTTACACCGTGACCCAGGACCAATTGCGCGCCCATGGTGCACGCTATCGGCAGTTATTACAGGAATACCTGCACCAGGGGCCCGGCCAATGGCAACGGCTTAATGCGTATGCGGATGAGGTTTGCCAGTGACCGAGCATTCCTTGCTGATTAATGCGTTTGTTTACCTGGTGTCCGCGGTCGCGGCCGTGCTGTTGGCGAAACGCCTGGGCATGGGTGCCGTGCTGGGTTATCTGTTGGCGGGCATCGCTATTGGTCCCTGGGGCATGGGCTTGATTTCCAGCACCGAAGATATCCGGCACTTCGCCGAATTCGGCGTGGTGTTGCTCCTGTTTCTCATCGGTCTGGAGCTCAATCCGCGACGTTTGTGGGACATGCGCAAATCCATTCTTGGTTTGGGCGGCAGTCAGGTGCTGGTGACCACCGTGTTGCTGATGATTCCGGGCCTGTTGCTGGGCCTGTCCTGGCGGGAGTCGCTGGTGGCGGCGCTGGGGCTGGCCCTGTCGTCCACGGCCATTGCCTTGCAGTCGATAACCGAAAAGAACCTCCTCACCACGCCGGCGGGGCGCTCGGGGTTTGCGGTGTTGTTGTTCCAGGACATCGCCGTGATTCCCATGCTGACATTGATTCCCCTGTTGGGTGTGATCGATGTTATCGACAGTGGCGCCAATCCCTGGCAGAAAACCGGCCAGGTGTTATTGGTCGTCGCCGTCATTATCATTGGCGGCCATTATGGCGCCCAGCCGGTGTTTCGCCTCATCGCCAAAGCCCGTACCCGGGAACTGTTCACGGCGTTTTCACTGATCCTGGTGTTGGGCAGCGCGCTTTTGATGCAACTGGTGGACATGTCCATGGCGCTGGGCACGTTTCTGGCGGGAGTGTTGCTGGCGGACAGTGACTACCGGCATCAGCTGGAAGCGGATATCGAACCTTTTAAAGCGTTGTTGCTGGGTTTGTTCTTTATTTCCGTGGGCATGTCCATCGATTTTGGGTTGTTCCTGCGCTACCCCCTGCTGGTGTTAAGCCTGACCCTGCTGCTAATGGCGGTAAAATTCGGTGTGCTCTATGGTCTGGCGCGGTTGTTCAAATTGCCGCGGCGCCAGCATTTGATATTCGCGTTGCTGCTGTGTCAGGTTGGGGAATTCGCTTTCGTCATTTTCAGCGTCGCCACCGACTTTCGCGCGCTTAGTCCCGATGTGGCGGCATTGCTCATGGTGGTGGTGGCGATGTCGATGCTGTTGAGTCCGCTGTTGCTGATGATCGATGAAAAATATCTGGAACCGCGTTTGGCGGTGATTGCGGATACGCCGCCACCTGCGTCTTCCATTGAGGAAGAAAATCCCGTGGTCATCGCGGGCTTCGGGCGCTTCGGTCAAATCGTCGCCCGTTTGTTGCATGCCAAGCGCATCGGCACCACTATCATCGATCACAATCCGGACCACATCGAGCGCGTGCGTCAGTTCGGATTCAAGGTGTTCTATGGCGACGCCACCCGCGTTGAACTGCTGCATGCGGCGGGGCTGGATCAGGCGCGCCTGTTCGTAGTGGCGATCGATGACCGCGCCGGGGCGTTGCGCACCATTGACCTGGTGCGGGAGCATTTTCCACGAGTGCAAATTCTCGCCCGCGCTTATGACTTGATTCATGTTTATGAATTGATGGATCGCGGTGTGACGCTGTATCAACGGGAAACCTTCGCGTCCGCGTTGAACCTGGGTGAACAGGCGCTCACCGCTCTGGGGTTTGGCGCCCACCGGGCGCACATGGCGGCGCAGCACTTTCGGCGCCATGATCAACAATTGATTGAGAGATTGCACAAGGTGCACCAGGACCAGACCCAGGTAGTCAGTTTAACGCAGGAATCGCGCGAGGAAATCGAGCGCTTATTCGCCGCCGATGAAGTGGATCTGGAGCGTGTACAAGAACAGGATTGGGGTTGAATGGTGCGCACCTGAGGGCGCGTTTTCTGTTGTTGGGCTGTTTTTGTGATGGCGGTCTGGGGGAAATCCGGAAAATGGATTGGAAAAAACTGCTGGATACCTGGACGCGAGCCGCTTGAGTTGCTTTTTGCTTACCGTCCGGGATTATCGCTGACAATGCGAGCAGTAATACGTCGAGCGATTGACCGTGATGACGCGCTTGACCGGATGTCCGCATTGATGGCAAGCCTGCCCTTCCCGGTCATAGACATGCAGCTGTTGTTTGAAATACCCCGGGTTGCCGTCACCATCGGTGAAATCCCGCAGAGTGGTGCCGCCGGCCTTGATCGCTTGACGTAATACGTCCTGGATCGCGATCACCAACCGCGCGCACCGTGGACGTGAGAGTTTGTCCGCCCGTAACGTCGGGCGTATCCCCGCCATAAACAAAGCTTCACACGCATATATATTGCCCACACCGACGACAATATTGGCATTCATGATCAAAGTCTTGATATTACATGTGCGTTTCCGGGCACGCTCATGCAAATAGGCGTCGGTAAATAATTCTGACAGCGGCTCCGGGCCCAGATGTTTGAACAGCTTGTGTTGCGTTACCGCGCCGGCGGTCCACACTACCGCGCCAAAGCGTCGCGGATCGTGCAGGCGCAGGCAACGTTTGCCGTTGATGATAATGTCCACGTGATCATGTTTGTCCGCCGGCGTATCGGCATCCACGATGCGTAGACTGCCGGACATGCCCAGGTGCAGGATCAAGGTGCCGTGGTCCAATGTCAGCAGCAGGTATTTCCCGCGGCGGGTCACTGTATGGATCTTGCTGCCGGTCACTTGTTGCGGCAAATTCCGAGGGATCGGCCAGCGCAGCCGATGTTGGCGGACGACCATGCCGGTGATACGGTGACCTACGCAATGGGGCGCGATGCCCCGGCAGGTGGTTTCGACTTCAGGTAATTCCGGCATGGATCGAGGGCTCAGTCCCTGGGTAACACCATTTGATCTGATTTACCGAACAGCCAGGAAGCGGTCACGCCGATGAGAAACGAATATTGGGTTTCCACCAGAGGGCTGTCGCGGATCACCGAGTTATTGAGGTTATCGTAAATCGCGAAACCGGCATACCAATAGTCTCCGCGGCGCGCGCTGAGGGTCAGGGTCGCGCGGGTGCCGCTGAATCCGCTGCGCGCATGATATTCCGGGCGTTGCTCCGTGGCGTAACGGGCAGGCACGGAATAATAGTAGTCGTGATATTGCTTGTCCGTATAAATCGGTCCGTAAGCGAATCCCAGGTTCCATTCGGGATGGAAGCCACCGTAATTCAGGTTGATCAGGGGATTGGCGATGTAGCCTTGTCCTTCATAACGGGAGAAATTCGTGGTGATCACTTTGCGCACCGGGATCGCGATATTGATGAATTTCAGGGTTTCTTCACGACCCCATAGATTGATTTTTAATGACGGGCCCAGCTGAAATCCCGGATCCAGATCCGGCATGCCGGCGCGCACGGAATTGTCACGACTGTTCACGGGCACCGAGGCGGCGGCGCTGATATCGAAATAGAAGCGATCCGAATCGAACAATACGCCGCGCAGGCCTTGTCGGTCGAGACGCAATTTATCCCCCCGGTACACCATGTAGGGAAACGGCAAGGTATAGTTCCGGTAATTTTTCGAGCCACGGTAGTCGGGTATGTACAGGGTTGCGATGCCCAGCCCCGCTTCCCACATGGGCAACAGTTGCGCCGTGGCGGTCGCGGGCGCCACCATCAACAACGGCGCACTCAGGACGAGCAGCAGCCGGCGACTTGCGCGTTGGCGCAAGGATCCAGGTTTATTGAAGATTAAACACACCTTCGATTTCCAGCAGCAGATCCGCGCGACAGATGTCGCCCAATACATAGAGGATGGGCCCCCCATTTCTGAAGCGTTGGTTCAGGACACTGCTGATATGACCGAAGTGTTCGCGATGGCGAATGTAGACTTTAATGCCGGTGAAATCATCGATGGTGGCGGTGGACATGTTGCTGGTGGCGGCGAAACTGCACAGGGTTTCAATATTGGTGAGAGTTTCTTCCAGTTGCCGGGCCATGTCATTCAGGTGCACGGTTTCATAACCGACAACGCTGGCCGTGCCCGACAGAAATAATTGTTCGCCATTTTGCCATTTCATGGCCAAGCCCCGGGAGAACGAGGGGCTGGAGGGGCCATATTGCGGCGGGTAGCAGAAGGCGCTGACCTGGCGCGGGTTCTCCACTTGCATCCCGCCCTGGCGTGCGGCCAGAAAATAAATAACGAACTTGTGTCCGGATTGGGTGCCAATGGCGCTGGCGGCCGGCAACGTGTATTCAAAATGGCTATCGCGCTTGGCAAATGCGCGGTGTCGGCCGTGGCAAAACTGTTTGTAGCGTTCGAGTCCGCCGGGCTCTTCATTCATGGCGGGAAAATAGTTCCACATGCGCAACAGGTGCGGGTAACCCTCATTTTGGATCAGTTCGAAAAGATGTTCATAATGGCGCTGCGCAGTCTCTTCCAGGGACCTGTCGGGATGATCTTCCAGTTCCAGTGCCGCCAGAAGTACACCGTCGTTTTTTGCGATGCGCCAGTCTTCATGACCCGCCATTTGTACCGGTGAAGCGCTGGTCCAAATTTCCACTATTTCCCGCGGTCCCAGCTGGGTTAATTCCACCTGGATGTTTAAAGACGTTTTGGCGCTAACCGTGGGCGCGTCGCCGTCGCCGAATTGAATCACTGCCAGCGGCGGGTGTGGGAGTTGCCGCAAGTAATTGTCCAGCTCATCCCGATAGACATAAGTGACGGTGGTTGGCGTGGCAATTTCTTGGCGGTTTTTTGCCAGAGATGCATTGGAAACGGCTACGTTCGTCGTGTTTGCTGGCATTGCTGTTAAAGTACCTGGTGATTTTTTAATCTCTTAAGGTTACGAATGCCGGCTTTCATGCCTGCAGTCGTGCGCGCCGGGAGTTCAGTCTGTGCCCGGTGTTGTGCCATGATTTTTGAGGTTTTCCGGGGTCGCGGACTTCACGTGATGAAACCGGTCTCCCTCGGCGATTCTCAATGTTTCGGCCAAGTTTCTGCAATCTTTGGACCGTTTTACCCCGCGTGTCGTCGCACATCCCAACGCGTGGCCGTCTCCCGGGTTACCGCCAGATATACACTAGTGTAAATCGACGGGTCAATATTCCCTAATTCTTCACGCCCCGCCTATAATCCAGCGGTACGTCGGCGTGATCCGCGGTGTCGTCACTGTTTTGGCTGCCATATTATTGACGTGACATGAATCTCTTCGCGGGACTTAAATGCGCCAGCGAACCGCGTGGGTCACCCTAAACAGGAGCATATTATAATGGTGCGGTCAAAAAAATACGATGTGTATATAACAATGAATTCGGGGGATTAAGCGCCATGCTATTCCTGGTTCGCGGGCGCGTGGAACATGTTTTGCTATAGAAAATCACCTTGAAACACCTTATTATGCCAGCGCCTGATTATATTATTACATTAAGGGTTAGAGATGTCTGAAACCACACCTATTGAAGCGGAAGTTGCCCAACTCATTGTTGATACCCTGAACCTGGATGTGGGTACTGAGGATATCGAGCCAAGCGCCGCATTGTTCGGTGATGGTCTTGGCCTGGACTCCATCGATGCGCTGGAGCTCGCAATGGCCATCAGCAAGAAATACGGTTTCCAGTTACGTTCCGATGACAGTAACAACGCCCAGATTTTCTCTTCGCTTCGCGCTCTTTCCGCCCACATTCAGAGCAACCGGTCGGCATAGAACCGGTTACGGTTCTATGTATAGGGTCAGTAGACTAACAACAGGTAGTTGATTTGCTCAGGCTCGATCCCATACTCAGCGCTGAAACTCAGGTCGTGGCCTATTATCCCGATCGGACAGTCTGCCGTGA
>JAHECY010000043.1 GCA_024641505.1 Gammaproteobacteria bacterium | reverse complement strand
TTGAATCCCCCGGGATAGGGGCCAAAACCATCTCGATATTGCGACTCCGACGAGAAGCCGACGATGGTGATGGTGCGGCCATGAAAATTGCCGGCACAGGTGATGATCTCGGCTTTATCGGCGGCCACACCCTTGACGGTATAGGCCCATTTGCGTGCGGCTTTAAGCGCGGTTTCCACCGCTTCCGCCCCGGTATTCATCGGTAACGCCTGATCCATACCGATCAGTTCACATGCGTACTTCAAGAAGGGGCCGAGCTTGTCAGTGTGGTAGGCCCGTGATACCACCGCCAGTCTGCCCGCTTGTTCATACAATGCCTGCAGCAGCCGCGGATGCCGGTGCCCGTGGCTGACGGCGGAATATGCGCTCATCATGTCGATATAACGCTGGCCACCGGTATCCCATACGTAGATGCCGTCACCTTCCACCAGTACCACCGGCAAAGGTTGATAATTGTGCGCGCAATACGCCTCTTCGATTTTGATGTGGTCTGGCATGATCAATGAAAAATCGCGGCTATCAGATCTTTGATTAACAATTCAGTCTTGTGATTTCGATCCCGGTAGGGATTAAACTCGACAATTTCCGCACCGATGAATTTTTCATGTTCGCCAAAGGTCTTGCATACCGGCAGGAACGCCGAAGCCAGCAAGCCGTCTTGGGATGGAGTGCCGACACCCGGAGCGTCGACCGGATCAAATACATCCATATCGATAGAGACGCCGAAAGCCTTGGTATGTTTGCTGACCTGTTCGATTGCGGCGGACATCACTTCATTGATACCTTTGCGCCGGATATCATCCATGTAGTGGATGGTGACGCCCAGTTTCGTCAACAATTGCAATTCCGGTGCTTCGAAGCTGCGGACACCCACCAGACAAATATTTTCAGGTTTGATTTTTTGACCGGCATAAGCAATGTCCGCCAACTCTGGCGCGCTGTGGCCCAGTAAACACGCCACGGGCATACCGTGCAGGGCGCCGGTGAGACTGCTTTGCGGAGTGTGGGCATCCATGTGCGCATCCACCCATACCAGTCCGATGTCACCCTGGTTCCGCAGGGCCTGGGAGGCGCCGCTCCAGGTGCCGATGGCACTGGAATGATCGCCACCGACGATGGCGAAACGGGTGTGTTGGGTGACACTTTGCGCCACCGATCCTGACAGGGCGGACAACATCTTGACCAGGTCGTGGCGTTCCGCATGATTTTCCATGCGAAAAATATTTTGCCACTCGGCGATAACGCCTTGCTCCTCGAGTTTTCGGGTTAGGTTGGAGCCTTTTAGGAGATCGGGTGTAATATCACAACGTCGATCCTGGGCGCCCTGGCAGGAAGCGACACCGTATATATGTAAGTTTGTTTGTGGTTTTACTTTCGCGTGCATGGCAGTATAACCTTCGCGGGTAATGGGATCGTGGAATAGACCAGGTGTTGATTTGTGTTATCGGCGGCAGTCGCCGACAAATTAGTGGACTTGCAGCAAGTTCTCCGGTTCCGATAACTGATTGCTTAAAGTGTAGACGACATGTTATGCGATGAACAGTGAACACATTGAAACAAAAGAATATTTATTAAGTTTATTTGCGCAGGGATTACTCGCTGTGCATGGCCGGCGACTGGTGCGCGACTATCTTGCCAGTAATGCGCTTACCCAGCCGGATTACGTCATTGCCATTGGGAAAGCCGCCGGTGCCATGACGGAAGGCGTTTACGATATCTATGGTACGGATCTCCAGGCGGCGCTGGTGATCACGCGCGCCGGCCATGTGCCGGACAGTCTGCGTTTCCGTTCCGGTTGTGAACTCATCATTGGCAATCATCCCGTCCCGGATCATCTCAGCTTGAGCGCGGGGCGGCATTTGTTGCGGTTTATCGCCGGCATAGCAGCGGGACAATCGGTGTTGTGTCTGATTTCCGGGGGTGCTTCGGCGTTGGTGGAGGTGTTGCGTCCCGGCGTGGGTATCGCGGAACTGCGACGCATTAATCAATGGTTGCTGGCCTCGGGTTGGGATATCGTCAGGGTCAACGCGGTGCGCAAACATCTGTCCAGGATCAAGGCGGGTGGTTTCGCCGAGTTACTCGCGGCGCATCATGTCACGGCGCTGCTGATTTCCGATGTTCCCGGTGACGATCCGGCGGTAATTGGTTCGGGGCTCTTGGTGCCGGATCACTCCTACATCACCCTGTTGCAGGATTTGTCCGTACCGGACTGGCTGGCGGCAATACTGGCGGCAATACCGATAAACGTCGCGGACCTTGATGGCAGGCCAGTAATTGAGCCGCGAGTTATCGGTAACAATGCCATGTTGGTCGATGCCATCGCCGAACGTGCACGCCACGATGGTTATCATGTGATAACGTCGCACTCGTTGTTGACCGGTGATGCCTGTGTGACCGGTACTGCCCTGGCGCAAACGCTCACCTCGGGGGTGGCGGCGGTGTACGTACAGGGAGGCGAAACGACGGTACGGTTACCGCCCGCTCCCGGTATTGGCGGGCGCAACACTGCCCTGGCCCTTACCGCCGCGGTGACCTTGGCGGGGCATGACGATTGCGTGATATTGGCCGCAGGCAGCGATGGCAGTGACGGTGTCAGCCGCTGCGCCGGCGCTGTGGTTGACGGGACCACGGTGCGTAGTGGACTCCAATTGGGGATGCGCGCTGACGACTATCTGGCGCGTGCTGATGCTGCGACATTCCTGGAACGGGTAAACGCCTTGGTGTATACCGGACCCACCGGCACGAACGTTATGGATGTTGTGGTGGGAATGCGACACGGGTGACGCAAGGGCCTGATTTGATTAGATTCCTTAATTGAATTCAGGTAGGAGCGAAAACTCGGATTTTGTGACGTGATTCACATCAATTTTTCGACAATTTCGGGAAATCCACCGGTTAATTTAAAGATTTGTGACCGAATGCCGACCAAAGAAGCATCTAACGCCTATAATGTTGTCATTGGCCAAATAAATGGCTCGAGTATAAAGGTAAATCTTATGAGATCACGCCGCAATAAACCTGACCTGTTTACGATCGTGGCTATCATCGTTGGGATTGGTGTGGTTATCACCATGAAAGCCCAAGCCTCCTGGGAGACCAAGGGATCCCAAGAAAGCAAAACGGCACAGGCCATCATCGCTGAAAAACAGTCACGTTTGAATCCATTCATTCGTTGATGCGCGGTTGACCTGGCAGCACCGATAATAGAACGCTCGCGCTCAGGCGGCGAGTGTTACACGCCCCGAACCATTCCCATCCTATACCAAACGATTTACCCAATGACCATACAGTGAGGTTGCGACGGCCTGGAGTGCCGCAACGCGTGCCTTGATATCGGTCAGCATTTGTTGCGCTGATTGCACGGTTGGCGATACTGGGGTCGCTATTTCCTCGGCATAGCAGCTTGACCACTCGGCAACCATTGCTTCGGTCATTTCCATATGGCACTGCAAGGCCAAGGTATTGCCCAGGGCAAACGCCTGGTTCTCGCAATGGACGCTACGTAACAACTTATCGGCATCCGTGGGGGTGGAAAAGGTTTCGCCGTGCCAATGGAATGCCATGAAATCGGTCTCCTGCCCGAACCACTGCCGGGCCGCTGGCGTGCCCGTGGTGGTCACTTCAAACCAGCCGATTTCCTTGACCGGGTTGGGTCGTACCTCGCCACCCAGCGCCTTGGCGATCAGTTGCCCGCCCAGGCAATGGCCCAGCATAGGCAGTGCGCGCTGTTGTGCTTGCTGGATCAGGTGCAACTCCGTCTCAATCCAGGGCAGGGGGTCGTTGACGCTCATGGAACCGCCCATGAACACCAAAGCGGAGACGTCGTCCAGGCCCCTTGGGATCGGTTCATTCCGGTCGATACAGACGGTAGTGAAGGGGATTTTGCGTTGCGCCAGATATTGACCCAGGTAGCCCGGACCCTCACAGGCAATGTGACGAAATATACGGATTGGTTTCATGCTCTATCTCTGCGTTGACCATAGGTTGAGCCCTATCATATGTCGAGGCAATCACAGACTGTTAGGATTTCTTCTGGGCTTTCTGCTGCTGTCGGCACCCATCGGCGCGGCGGAATTCTCCATCGCCCTGTTGGGCTCCTTCAACGATCGAGCGGTATTCATTGTCGATGGTAAAAGGGAGTTGCTGGCGGTGGGGGAGAGCAGCACCAGAGGCTTTACCCTGGTATCGTTGACCACCACCAGCGCTGTCATCGAGCTCAATGGCGAACGCAGCCTGATTCACATGGGTGCCAGGACCAGCGCCGATGGCGGCTCCCCGGAGGGTTCAGCGTACAGTACCGCGCCGCCACGGCCGGAAGTGAAAATCTTGCCGGACCGGCGTGGCATGTATTACGTGCGCGGGCGCATCAACGGGGTGACGGTGAAGTTTTTGGTGGACACGGGAGCGACGACGATCGCCCTGAATGCAGGCATGGCCAAACGACTGGGGATCGACTATCTGGAAGGAGAATCCCGTCTTGCCAGCACCGCCTCCGGCGTGGTCACCGGGTATGTGGTGAACCTGAGCAGTGTCGAAGTGGGCACCGTCAGTGTTCCTAATGTCGAGGCAATGGTGATGGACGGCGGTTTTCCGGCGGATATACTGTTGGGAAACTCCTTTCTGGAAAAGCTGGAGATGGTACGCAACGGCAAGGTGATGACGTTGCGCCGCAAGTGGTGACGGTGCTCGACGTTATGACACCATCCTGTCGAGAAATAAATCCAGCATCATTTTACAGATTTCTTCCTTTTGCGCCTCCGCGGCTTTTATTTCCCGCAGCCCATCGTCAAGTCGCAGCCAGATCTCGGCGTACATTTGCTTGATGGCCATGCTGTCCTGGAGATTCAGTTGCATGTCCGTGATCCAGGTCAATCCCTCCACCAATTCCACGGCACGCCGAAAGGCTTGACTGTTCTCGCCATGCATTTCCAATGTTTGCACCAGCACATCCTTCCAGGTGCTGCTGGTGAAATTAACAACCTTGGGCGGCAATTTCTTGCCTTTCTGATTTTTTTCCAGAATGTAGGTGATCGTATCCGGATCGGTCGTCGGCGCCGTGGAAATTTCGGCAATGACCCGGGACGCCGGTGTTTCGACCAGGTCTGCGGATGTCGGCGTGCCGGAAATGACCGTCGTCACCGGCACATCAGCGCGAAACGCCTTGACGACATTGCTCTTTTTGGGAGGACTGATATGTTCCGCGCCCGGCGCCATTTGTTTATTCAATAGCGGGGATGATTGCAGCAGACTGGTGAACAAGGAAACATCGCTCTCGAAATCTTTCAGAATATGACGCAATGCCCCGCGGCATTCCCGGTAGACGGGATCCTCCAAGATCTTGTCAGCGGGGACGGTTTCACCCAGCCGCACGATGGCGGTAAACAGGCTGTTGCCGGGGAATGCGTCGTTGTCCAGTAGCTTGCTATCGATAAAGGCGATTTTCAGAAAGGGAATCTGCAGCTCCGCCAGCAGCATGTTGATTTCCTGTCCCAGATTCTTGCGGAATTGTTCACCGAACTTGTCGCGTACCTGTTTGATCGGCTCTAAATAACTCCGGTCGATATTGCCGCTGCACGCGGCGCGTAAAATCCCCGTAAAGTCGTCGATCACGGCGGTACTGTAATGGAGTTTGCGCAGCGCATTCTTATCCATGCCCAGGAACTTGATCTTGGTTTGCATCAAGGTCAGGGTGTTAACCAGGTGGTCAGCGCTGGGGAGTTTTTGTTCATTTTGCAGTAGCGCCAGATACTCCTGGACCGCGTGGATGAACTGGTCGCGTGGCGAAAGCTGGGCTTCATTCTTGCGTTGCGCGGGGACCACCGTGCTGTCTTTTACCTGCACCGGCGCCAGGGCTTGTTCCGGTTTGGCGATGCCGAAGAAAAAATCCGCGGCATTGCACTGCAGGAGATCGTCATCACCGTCACTCATGAGAAATCACACCTTATAGTTATGGATTAATAAAGGTCTGCTTGTCTCTGGCTTATCGGTGGTGGCGGCGAAAATCTGAGGGTCCATGCCATGGCGGCGGTGGCGCCGCGGTCCGACTTGTTACCGGTTAGGCAAAAAAAGTACCCGCGCTCTCGCGTTGTTACTTGTGCTTCTCGATCATGGCGTAGGCCGAGTGATTGTGGATGGACTCAAAGTTTTCGGATTCCACGGTGTAAGCGCTGATGCGCGAGTCCTGGTTCAGTTTCATGGCGATATCGCGCACGATATCTTCCACGAATTTTGGGTTGTCATAGGCGTGTTCCGTCACGAATTTCTCGTCCGGACGCTTGAGCAGGCCGTAAAGCTGGCAAGATGCTTCGTTCTCGATGATGTCGATGATTTCCTCGATCCAGACGAACTCCTGGGTTTGCACCCCCACCGTCACGTGGGAACGCTGGTTGTGTGCGCCATAGTCGGAGATCTTCTTGGAGCAGGGGCACAGGCTGGTGACCGGCACCACCACCTTGATGGTCATACTGGCATGATTGCCGTTGACCATGCCGGTGAAGGTGACATCGTAATCCATCAGGCTGCGCACTTTGGAAACCGGTGCTTCTTTTTCCACGAAATAGGGGAAGGACATTTCGATGTGTCCCGATTCCGCGTCCAGCAGTTTTTTCATTTCCCGGATCATGTCCTTGAACGACCGCACCGAAAGTTCCCGCTCCTGTTGATTGAGAATCTCCACGAATCGGGACATGTGAGTGCCTTTGAAATTGTGGGGCAGGTTCACATACATATTGAAATTGGCGATGGTGTGCTGCTCACCGCCACTGCGATCACGCACCCGCACCGGATGCCGGATCGACTTGATACCCACCTTGTCGATGGCGATCTGGCGGGTGTCCTTGCTGCCTTGTACGTCGGCAATGGGTTGGGTTTGTCCGGGTGTCATGACTACTCCTCCGAATAAGTTACGCAGGCACGCTCGGTTTCCCATACGGTCACCGCGCTGACGCGGGCATGCTCGCGGTTCAATGTTCCGGAAATTTCCCGGTACAAATACGCGGCGATATTCTCCGCGGTTGGGTTTACCGTCTTGAACGGCTCCAAGTCATTCAAATTACGATGGTCGAGTTTGTCGATGACTTCCCTGGTCGCCTGCTTCATGTCCTTGAAGTCCACGCCCATGCCGACTTTGTCCAGTCGGGTGGCGGTGACCTGCACTTCGATTTTCCAGTTGTGCCCGTGCAGACGGTTGCACACGCCGGGATAATCCCGCAGCAAATGGGCAGCGGCAAAATCAACTATGATTTTAAGGGTATAACGAGACGGCATCGTGATTAGTTGACTAATTTTCTAGACTTTAATGTGGCGTTGGTAGTTTTACAAGCTTGCCTTTGGTAATAGGCGTCAATGGCGTGAAGTATACCATCACTGGTCAAGCCACAGGCAGCCAGCAGTTCCTCACGGGTGCCATGCTCCAGGAAAGTATCAGGCAGTCCAAGGTTTATAGTGGCGGTGGCGATTCCTCGGGAAATCAGAAATTCGTTGATACCGCTGCCCGCTCCCCCGGCCACCGCGTTTTCCTCAAGGGAAACCAGGAGTTCGTGGGTACCCGCCAGATCCAGGAGCAGTTCTTCGTCCAGGGGTTTGACAAAGCGCATATTAGCCACGGAAGCATCAAGGTTTTCCGCAGCCACCAGTGCCGGACCCAACATGCTGCCAAAGGCGAGGAGGGCGACCCGCTGACCGGAACGTACTACCACGCCCTTGCCCAGCGGCAAGGCTTGCTGGCTCGGCGTCACCTTCACGCCGGGTCCGCAACCCCGGGGATAACGCACCGCGCTCGGTCCCGAGTGCTGATAGCCGGTATTCAACATGAGGTGACATTCCTGTTCATCCGTGGGGGTCATGATCACCATATTGGGGATGCAGCGCAGGTAACTGAGATCAAAGCTTCCCGCATGGGTGGGGCCGTCGGGACCCACCAGACCGGCACGGTCGATGGCGAACAATACCGGCAGGTTTTGCAGCGCGACATCATGGATCAACTGATCATAAGCGCGTTGCAGAAACGTGGAGTAAATGGCGACCACCGGTTTCAGGCCCTCACAGGCCATGCCTGCCGCCAGCGTGACGCTGTGTTGCTCGGCGATGCCGACATCGAAAAAACGGTTCGGAAACTGTTTGGCATAGGCCACCATGCCGGAGCCCTCGCACATGGCCGGCGTGATCGCCATTAATTTGGGATCAACGGTCGCCTGCGCGCACAGCCAGTCGCCAAACACTTCCGTGTATGACGGGCCGGACGACTTGCGCGAGATCGGCGCCCCGGTTTTGGGATCGAAAGACGTGACGCCGTGAAAACTGGAAGGATTGTTCTCCGCCGGGGCGTAGCCTTTACCTTTTTGCGTGACCACATGGAGAAACTGCGGGCCCTTCAGATTCTTGAGGTTGGACAGGGTGGTGATCAGGGTGTCCAGATCATGACCATCCACGGGACCGATATAGTTGAACCCCAGTTCCTCGAACAAGGTGCCGGGCACCACCATGCCTTTCACATGTTCTTCCGCGCGGCGCGCCAGTTCCCACACCGAAGGCATGCGGCCGAGCACTTTCTTGCCACCTTCACGCACCGTGGCGTAAAGACGACCCGACAGCAACCGTGCCAGGTAATTCGACAATCCGCCCACGTTGGGGGAGATTGACATATCGTTGTCATTTAACACCACCAGAATGTTCGCATCCAGATCGCCCGCATGATTGAGCGCTTCGAAGGCCATGCCGGCGGTCATGGCGCCGTCGCCAATCACGGCCACGACTTTGCGATCGACCCCCTGCGACTTGGCGGCCAGGGCCATGCCCAGGGCGGCGCTGATCGAGGTGCTGGAGTGACCGACGCCAAACGTATCGTAGTCGCTTTCTCCCCGTTTCGGGAATCCCGAAAGCCCGTGCGCCTTGCGGATTTCGTGCATGCGATCCCGACGTCCGGTCAGGATCTTGTGGGGATAACTCTGGTGCCCGACGTCCCAGACCAAGCGGTCGTCGGGCGTATTAAAAACATAGTGCAGCGCAATCGACAGCTCGACCACGCCCAGATTCGCGGCCAGATGGCCTCCGGTTTTGCTGACGCTGTCGATGAGGAAGCTGCGGATTTCATGCGCCACTTGCGGCAATAGGGATACGGGTAACGCACGTAGTTCGTGTGGCGTATTAATACGGTCCAGCTCGTTAGTAACGGTCGATTCGCTCATGGATTCCACTGTAAGAGGATAAGGGTGAGGGTTGCAAGCATGATTCTTGGTGTCAACTCTCACGCATAATAATGTAATCAGCCAGCCAGCGCAGCGTGTCGGCCGCGGCGTCAAAGGTCTCTAAATGTTCCAAGGCCTGGGCATGAAGTTCTTGTGCCATTTCCTTCGCGCGGGTCATGCCCAACAGGGATGGATAGGTGGCTTTTCTTAATTTCTGATCAGCGCCGGCGGTTTTACCCAGGGTTTGCGTGTTGCCTTCCACATCCAGAATATCGTCACGTATCTGGAAAGCGAGACCCACGCACTTGGCGTAGTGATCCAGGTGCTCAGCCTGTGCAACGGTCAACCCCGGTGCGGCCAGCGAACCCAATTGCACACAGGCGCGAATCAGGGCGCCGGTCTTGTGGATGTGCATATCTTCGAGCTCGGTCAGGGTGATGTCCCGGTTTTCGTTGGCCAGATCCATGGCCTGTCCCCCGGCCATGCCCCGCGACCCCGCAGCATGGGCGAGCTTCGCTACCATGGTCAGACGCGCGCCGGCATCAACATTGAGCGCCGGGTCCTGCACCAGAATATGAAATGCCAGCGCTTGCATGGCGTCTCCGGCCAGAATGGCGGTGGCCTCATCGAATGCCTTGTGACAGGTGGGTTTTCCACGGCGCAGGTCGTCGTTGTCCATGGCGGGCAGGTCGTCGTGGATCAGCGAATATGCGTGAATTAATTCCACGGCGCAGGCGATACCGTCGAGCTGTGGTTGCGGTGTGCCGAGGGCGGCGCCGGTGGCATAAACCAGGGCGGGACGCACGCGCTTACCACCGCCCAGCGAGGCGTAACGCATGGCCTGATGCAAATTCACGGGCGCGATGGTATCCGGCGGCAGCCAGTGATCCAAGGCGCTTTCCACGCGCGGCAAGCAGATGTCGAGAAATCCGGAGAGTGTCATGGTGCCGAGGGTTCCGTGGTATCAGCCGGGCCGGCAGTAAAGTCCATCATGACATCTGCACCTTCTTGTTGCATCAGGATTGAGACCCGTTGTTCCGCTTCCTTGAGCGCTTTTTGACAGGTGCGGGTGAGTTGCACGCCGCGTTCGAAGTCCGCGAGGGACTGTTCCAGGCTAAGTTCGCCTTTTTCCATGCGCTCGATGATGCCTTCAAGCTCCTCCAGGGATTGCTCAAAGTCAGGCGAATCTTTTGGTTTTTTGGCCACGGGCTTTCCTGTATAACGGGTCGAGTGGTGTTCAAAATCAATAGCTATCCCGGTGCGAGCGGCGCATCGTACCTGAGAATTGAACGGCTGCGCATCCCATGTACAACGTTCCTGCGGTGGCTTTTTCCGGGACCAGGACACCCCTGCTCGGGAACGCTATTATTACATGGATCTGGTACGGTATTCGAATCCTGTGTGCTGCTGCGGTAAATTTGTTAGGTCCATGCCGTTATCTTAAACACCTCGGCACCACTAATCGTGGGTTAAGGAGTGCCACAGATTATAGGCCTTGACAGGTGATTTGATACCATATAATGTAGTCCGCGATTTTAGACTTATTCTAAGCGTTGCTTGGGACCGTTCACGCCGGCATTGGCTAACGGCATGAAAAATCAATATGTTACACCTCGGAGGATTAAGTATGCAATTGAAAGGCAGCAAAACTGAAGGCAATTTGAAGGCTGCGTTTGCCGGAGAATCCCAGGCTAACCGCCGTTACCTGTATTTCGCGCAAAAAGCGGATGTCGAAGGTTACAACGATGTTGCCACCGTGTTCCGTTCTACCGCGGAAGGTGAAACCGGCCACGCTCACGGGCATCTGGAATATTTGGAAGCCTGTGGTGATCCGGCGACCGGTCTGCCCATTGGCGGCACCGCAGACAATCTCAAGGCCGCAATCGCCGGTGAAACCCATGAGTACACCGACATGTATCCCGGCATGACCAAAACCGCGCGCAGTGAAGGTTTCGGAGAAATCGCCGATTGGTTTGAAACTCTTGCCAAGGCGGAACGTTCGCACGCCAACCGTTTCCAGAAAGCATTGGACAATCTGGAATAATAAGCGCTGCAATCCGGGGTCTGACCGGACCCCGGTGCGTTCAGCGACCAAGTGATTCCCAGCGATTACACACAATAGCCATGAGTGCACCGACAGAATCAAAACGCGAAGGCAGCCTGGAGGCGCCCACCCGCCACCCGCTGAACTGGAAAGATCCCGAATTCTACAATGAAGCCGCACTGCTCAAGGAAATGGAGCGGATTTACGACATATGCCACGGTTGCCGCCGCTGCGTCAGCCTGTGCCACGCATTTCCAACCCTGTTCGATCTGGTGGATGAATCCGACACCATGGAAGTGGACGGCATCAAGAAGCAAGATTATTGGAAGGTGGTGGATCACTGCTATTTATGTGATCTATGTTATCTCACCAAATGCCCCTATGTGCCGCCCCATGAGTGGAATCTGGATTTCCCCCACGTCATGTTACGCGCCAAAGCCGTGAAGTATAAGAAACACGGCGCCAGTTTCCGCGACAAATTGTTGTCCAGCACCGATACCGTGGGCAGTCTCGCCGGTATTCCCGTGGTCGCGGGGGTGGTCAACGCGGTGAACAAGTTGCCGCTGGCGCGGGGTATTCTGGAAGCCGCCTTGGGCGTGCACCATAACGCTAAATTGCCCGAGTACCACAGCGCGCCGTTGCGTGGCCGCATCGACGGTCTGTTAAATCGCGACCTGACCGCGACAGCCGCAGGCAGAACCCGGGGCAAGGTCGCGCTGTTTGCCACCTGTTACGGTAATTACAATGAACCGCACCTGGGCGAGGACCTGATCGCCGTCTTTCAGCATAACGGTATTCCCGTAACCTTCGCCGACAAGGAACGCTGTTGCGGCATGCCCAAGCTGGAATTGGGCGACCTGGAAGCGGTGGAGCAGGCCAAGAACGTCAATATCCCCTTGCTGGCAAAGCTGGTTGATGACGGCTGGGATATCGTCGGGCCGGTACCGTCCTGCGTGCTTATGTTCAAACAGGAATTGCCTTTGTTGTTCCCTGACAATCCCCAGGTGCGCAAAGTCCAGAAGGCGATTTACGATCCCTTTGAGTATTTGATGTTGCGCCACAAGGAAGGCAAGTTGAATACCGATTTCAAAAACAGCCTGGGCAACGTGGTGTATCATGCCGCGTGTCATCAGCGCGTGCAGAATATCGGGGCGAAAACTCGCGATCTATTGCAGTTGGTACCGACCACTACGGTGGAAGTCATCGAGCGCTGTTCCGGTCACGATGGCACGTACGCGGTAAAGAAGGAGTTTCATGAGATTTCAATGAAAATCTGCCGGCCGGTGGTGGATCGCGTCAAGAAGTCGGGAGCCGATCGCTATGGCAGCGATTGCCCGATGGCCGGGCATCAGATCGAAAATGGCATGCCGGATGGCGGGTTGCCCCAGCATCCCTTGAGCATGCTGCGTTACGCTTATGGCATCTAATCAGGAACGAGGGGTGGACATGCGGAAGTTGACACGTGGCGATTTGCTCAGTCTGGAAAATTACGCCGAACAACGCGCGCAGTTTCGCGCCAAGGTCATGGAGCACAAGAAACAGCGTATCGTGCGCATCGGCGCCAATGCCTCCGTGCATTTTGAAGACCGCGTCACCATGCACTACCAGATCCAGGAAATGCTGCGTGCCGAGAAAATTTTTGAAGCCGCGGGGATTGAGGAGGAACTGAACGCCTATAACCCGCTGATTCCCGATGGCGCCAATCTCAAGGCCACCTTCATGCTCGAATACGAGGATGCCAATGAGCGCAAGGTCGCGCTGCAGCGCTTGAAGGGCGTGGAAGACCGGATCTGGGTCAAGGTCGATGACTTCGATCATGTCTGGGCCATCGCCGATGAAGACATGGAACGCGAAGACCAGAGCAAAACCTCGTCCGTGCATTTCCTGCGTTTCGAATTCACGCCGCAGATGATCGCCGCGCTAAAAGCCGGAGCCGCGATTGGTGTTGGTGTTGAGCACCAGGCTTATTGCCACCAGGTGGATCCCGTGCCGGAAAATGTGCGTGCCTCGCTGGCCGCGGATTTCGATTAAATGCCCGCGCGGCGCCGTTCTCCCTCGCCGTGCTTGCCATGCTAAGCGTTACTTAAGCTAATCCCTGAATTATTCTGTACTTTCCGCCGCAAGTGACGCCTGGTGTAATATTCCCGGCGTATGGCGCTATGCCGGCTAAAGTGATTCTGGCACAATGGGTGTTTGTTTTCGGGGTATGGGGTGAAATTCATGGCAGGGATGAAGTGGCAATGGCTGGCGGTGCTGGTGCTGTGCGGGGTTGGTTCATTGACTGCCTGTGTATCGGACCTGTTCGGCAGCGACAAGAAGACGACCGAATCCTCGGTAGTGATCACTGCCACGGTGGGTAATATCGCCGACAGTGATGTCAATGATCCCAACGCCCCTTATAAATCCAATGATACTTCCGCAACCGCGCAATCCGTGCACAATTCCGCGACCATCGGCGGTTTCGTCAGCGCGGTAGGCACCGGCAGGGACGGGGACCGGTTTGCCAACAGCGGCGATGTCATCGACACTTATCGTGTGATCCTGGCCCAGGGGCAATCCATCCGGTTGACCATCAGTGATTACCGGCCGCTACAACCCTCGGCCGTGGACCTGGATTTGCGTCTGTATGAACCCAATGCGTCGACCCCCGTGGCCGCTTCCGAGTGTGTTGATACCAGCACGGAACAATTGACCGCGCCCACGGCTGGCGCGTTCGATGTGGTGGTGATCGCCCAAGGCTTTTCCATATCCAATTATGTGCTGACCATCGGCGCCGAGGTTGGCGTTACCCCGTGCACCAGTCTGGCGTTGCAGCATGATTTCGTGCCGGACGAGGTGATCGTGCGTTTTAAGACGGATTTCGCCGCGGCCGGCGATGTTTTGTATGGCGCGACCGCCGTGGCCACGCCGCAGACCCGTATGGCGGCGCTGGGTTTGCAGGTCAAGGCAGGAACTTCTTTTGACCACCCCGTGCTCGTAAAATTGCCCGCGAATACGGATCGCAGCGTGGCCTTGCGCACGCTGGGCATCGGTCAGCGCAGCGTGCTGCGCCCGGAAAGCCAGTTGCCCGATCCGGTCGCCCGGCAAAAACTGGAAACCATTCAATTGGTCAAGGCCTTGCGCGCGCGTTCCGATGTGCTTTCGGCGGACGTGAATTTTATCCGCCACACCTTCACCGAGCCCAATGACCCGTATTATCCCCTGCAATGGCATTATCCTTTGATCAATTTACAGCAGGCGTGGGACATCACCACCGGCAGCGCCGGGATCATCGTCGCGGTGGTGGACACCGGCGTGGCGCTGGCCCATCCGGATTTACAAGCGAGTCTGCTGAGTACCGGCTACGATTTCATATCCGATCCGGTAAATGCCGGCGATGGTGATGGTCTGGACAGCAATCCTGATGATCCCGGTGACGGCTTGAACAACGGTTTCGGCACCTATCATGGCACCCATGTGGCCGGCACCATCGCCGCGCAGTCCAATAACGGCAGCGGCGTCGCGGGTGTCGCCTGGAATACCAAGATCATGCCGCTGCGGGTGTCCGGGCGCAATTCGGCGACGGACTACGATATTCTGCAGGCCATTCGCTATGCCGCCCGTTTGTCCAATGATTCCACTACAACGCCGATTCAGAAAGCGGATATCATCAACATAAGTCTAGGCGGCACCGGCAGTTCCGCCACCGCCCAGCAGGAGTTCGACGACGTGCGCGCTGAAGGTGTCATCGTTATCGCCGCCGCCGGCAATGCCGCGGACAATGTCCCCAACTATCCCGCCGCCTATGACGGTGTGATCTCGGTCAGCGCTGTCGGCCCGAGCAAAACGCTGGCGTCATATTCCAGTTTTGGCAGTACGATTGACGTGGCGGCGCCCGGCGGCGAAATGGCCAGCGGTTCCCGCTATGGCATTCTGAGTACGGTGGTGGATGATCGCAGTGGCGTGCAACAAATGGGCTATACCTACTACCAGGGCACTTCCATGGCGGCACCGCATGTGGCCGGCGTGGTGGCGTTGATGAAAGCGATTTATTCAACGCTGACACCTGACAATCTCGATGTGCTCATTGCCGCGGGCAGTCTTACCGAGGATTTATCCGGTGACGGAGCGGCTACGCGCAATGACAATTTCGGTTACGGCTTGATCGATGCATTGAAAGCGGTGCAACAGGCCAGCGGCCTGGCATCCGGTAACGGCACGTTGCCGCCGGTGTTGCGGGTTACGCCCAATCAGCTTGATTTCGGCCGTACCGATACCGCATTGAGTGTCAGCGCCAGCAACGACGGGGGCGGGACCTTGACGATAACCAATGTGGCGACCGAAAATTCCTGGCTGACAGTAACAGCGCAATCGATAGATGCCAATGGTGTGGGCAGTTATCAGGTGGTGGTGGACCGAAGCGGCTTGCCGGATTCGCGAAACCATTCCAACATTTTGTTCACCACCGGCACCGGCATCATCAAAGTTCCGGTGACGATGCTTGTTGGCAAGGAGTTGACCTCCGGTAACAGCGGTTATCTCTATGTGTTGCTGGTGGATGCCGTCCTGCAGCAGGTGATCGACGAACAGCATAGCGCCGGCAGTGGCGGCGTCTACGGAGTCAACTTCAAGGATGTCCCGGCAGGTAAATTTTATATCGTCGCGGGCACGGATTTTGATAACGACGGCTTTGTTTGTGACAATGGCGAGGCCTGTGGCGGTTATCCCACCTTGGGCAATCTGGAAACCGTGGAAGCCAGTGACGGCAAGATTACCGGCATCAAGTTCAACGCCGGTTTCCAGGAGGATTTCGGGCTGGCCAATGCGCAATTGCTGGGCACCGCCCGGACCGCACAAAGCTCAGGGATAAGGCGCGATAAGCCCTTGAAATCCATTGCCATCGATCCCGGTAAATGATGGCTTAAAATAACCGGGTGTTATTTTTTCCGGAGTTACTCTACAATGCCGGCACCTAGTAATGTTGCCGGTACAATAATTAATCAACTCACAGCTTGCCATTATCTGATCATAGTCCATGAATAGCCGCTACGACGCCTCAGCGATAGAAGTACTCAGCGGTCTGGATCCGGTTCGAAAACGGCCGGGGATGTATACCCAGACCGACCGGCCCAACCATCTTGCCCAGGAAGTCATCGATAACAGCGTTGACGAAGCCATTGCGGGTCATGCCAAGCGTATCGATGTCGTGCTGCACAAGGACGGCTCCTTGAGCGTGGCGGACGACGGCCGCGGCATGCCCGTGGATAAACACCCCACGGAAAAAATGACCGGGGTGGAGGTGATCCTCACCAAGCTGCATTCGGGCGGCAAGTTTTCCAATAAAAGCTACCAATTCTCCGGCGGTTTGCACGGAGTCGGCGTGTCCGTGGTCAACGCCCTGTCGAAACATCTGGAAGTATGGATCCGGCGCGGCGGCAAGGAATATCACATCGCGTTCGCCGGCGGCGACCGCAAATCCAAGCTGGAAGTGGTGGGCAGTGTCGGGCAGCGCGTAACCGGCACCACCTTGCGCTTCTGGCCCGATGCCAAGTATTTCGATACCGTCAAGTTCTCGGTACCCCGGTTAAAGCATGTGTTGCGCGCCAAAGCCGTGTTGTGTCCCGGCCTGCAGGTGACGTTTCTGGATGAGAAGGAAAACGACCGGGAAGAATGGTGTTACGAGGATGGTCTCCGGGCCTACCTTGCCAGCAGCCTGCAAGGGCAGGTGTTGCTGCCGGCGGAACCTTTCGTCGGCACCATGCAGGGGAATCTGGAGGCGGTGGATTGGGCCTTGGTGTGGCTGCCGGAGGGCGGCGAAGCGATTGCGGAAAGTTATGTCAATCTGGTGCCCACCCCGCAGGGTGGCACTCACGTCAATGGTTTTCGTACCGGCCTCACCGATGCGGTACGCGATTTCTGCGAGTTGCGGAACCTGCTGCCGCGCGGCGTCAAAATCGCACCGGAAGATGTCTGGGACCGGGTGTCCTACATACTGTCGGTAAAACTTCAGGACCCTCAATTCGCGGGCCAAACCAAAGAACGCCTGTCGTCGCGGGAGTGCGCGGCTTTCGTGTCCGGCGTGGTCAAAGATGTGTTCGGTCAGTGGCTCAACCAGCATGTGGACCTGGGCGAAGGTATCGCGGAACTGGCGATCAACAGCGCCCAGACGCGCATGCGTGCCGACAAAAAGGTGGTGCGCAAGAAAATCACCTCCGGTCCGGCGTTGCCGGGGAAGCTGGCGGACTGTACTTCCCAGGATGTTACCCGCACGGAATTATTTCTCGTGGAAGGCGACTCCGCCGGCGGTTCCGCGAAGCAGGCGCGCGAGCGCGCCTTCCAGGCTATCATGCCACTGCGTGGTAAGATTCTGAACACCTGGGAAGTGGATTCGGCGCAAGTACTGGGCTCCCAGGAAGTGCATGATATCTCCGTGGCGATCGGTGTAGAGCCGGGCTCTGATGATCTCAAGTCCCTGCGATATGGCAAGATTTGTATTCTAGCGGATGCGGATTCCGATGGCGCGCATATCGCCACGTTGTTGTGTGCTTTATTCGTGCGCCATTTCCTGCCGCTGGTAGCAGCCGGCCATGTGTTTGTCGCCATGCCGCCGTTGTACCGTATCGATATCGGCAAGCATACATTTTACGCGCTGGATGAAGCGGAGAAACAAGGCGTTCTCGACCGCATCGCCGCGGAAAACATTCGGGGCAAAGTGAATGTTATTCGCTTCAAAGGTCTCGGTGAAATGAACCCCATGCAATTGCGCGAAACCACGATTTCCCCTGACACGCGGCGTCTGGTGCAACTGACGATACACCCGGGTGACGACACCAATCAAATGATGGATATGCTGCTGGGCAAGAAGCGCGCCTCGGATCGCAAAGCCTGGCTGGAATTGAAAGGCAATCTGGTGCAGGTGGTCGGCTGACGGGCTGGATTGCGAGACAGCGTGAAAATTGATCGTTGCGATTGAAAAAACATGCACTCTCGCCAAGACGCCAAGCGCGCAAAGTATTCGCAACATGCAGGGTGCGAGACTGGATAAAAACGCCTCTTTGTGCCTTGCCGCGGCGCGGACGAAGAAACAAACGAAACAAAATGCTGATGGTGGTAACTTCGTTTGGGATTTCCCGCCAGCTTTGCGTATCGGTGGGGGTGCCGTTGCCAGGAACGCCGTAAACCCATCCCTGGGGGCTCGCAAGCGCCATCCCTGGCGCTTGACGTCCTGGCAACGGCACCCCCACCGCTACCGCTGTCGGGAAATGTAGCTGCGGAACGATTGTTTGTATCACAAATGAAAAGCAAGGTTTGTGCAGCGGGTATGATGCGCCAGCTTTTAAGGCGCGGACGAAGAAACAAACAAAAACGAAATACGGTGCGTCATAAGCACCCTACGGCAAAGAACAGAGTGAAAGCGTAACCATGGGCAAAAACACCACTTTCGATTTCGACGGTATTGAAAAACAGCCGCTGAGCCAGTTTACGGAAAAGGCGTATCTGGAATATTCCATGTACGTTATCCTGGATCGGGCGTTACCGAATATTGGTGATGGGCTGAAGCCGGTGCAACGCCGCATCGTTTACGCCATGTCCGAGCTGGGGCTTGTTGCCACCGCTAAATATAAAAAATCCGCGCGTACCGTGGGCGATGTGCTCGGTAAGTTTCATCCGCATGGGGATTCCGCGTGCTACGAAGCCATGGTATTGATGGCGCAGCCGTTCTCCTATCGCTACCCGTTGATTGACGGTCAAGGCAACTGGGGTTCCATGGACAATCCCAAGTCCTTCGCCGCGATGCGCTACACGGAATCGCGGCTGGCGCCTTACGCACAAGTATTATTACAGGAAGTCGATCAGGGCACCGTGGATTGGACACCCAATTTTGACGGAACCCTGGAGGAACCGTCGATTTTGCCCGCACGGTTGCCTAATGTCTTACTCAACGGCACCACCGGCATCGCGGTGGGTATGGCGACGGATATTCCGCCCCACAACCTGCGGGAGGTCACGCAAGCATGTATTCACCTGTTGGATAATCCGGAAGCATCGCTGGCGGACCTGATGAAATTCATCAAGGGTCCCGATTATCCCACATTCGCGGAAATCATTACCCCGCGCAACGAAATCAAACAAATGTACCAAACGGGCAACGGCAGTATCCGTATGCGCGCCCGCTATGAGGTGGAGCAGGGCGATATCATCATCACCGCATTGCCGCACCAGACCTCCGGCGACAAAGTGCTGGAGCAGTTGGGGGCGCTGATCCAGGCCAAGAAGCTGCCCATGATTGAGGACTTACGCGATGAGTCTGATCATGAAAATCCTATCCGCCTGGTGGTCAGCCCACGCGCCGGCAAGCTCGACGCCGAAGAGCTCATGGGGCATTTGTTTGCGGTAACCGATCTGGAACGCACCTATCGCGTCAACCTTAATATGATCGGCAACGACGGCAAACCGCAGGTCAAGAACCTGCAGATGATTCTTTCGGAATGGCTGGAATTCCGTATCCAGACGGTGGAGCGGCGCCTGCAGTACCGTCTGGACAAGGTGAATCGCCGCCTGCACTTACTGGATGGCTTGCTGATCGCCTATTTGAATCTGGACGAGGTGATTCGCATCATTCGGCAGGAGGAAAATCCCAAAGCCGTGCTGATGAAGCGCTTCAAGCTTACCGAGGAGCAGACGGACTATATTCTGGATACCAAATTGCGGCAGTTGGCGCGTTTGGAGGAAATGAAAATTCGCGGTGAGAAGGATGCACTGGCGGCGGAAAAAGATGATCTGGAAAAAACCCTGAAGTCCAAGGCCCGACTGAAATCACTGATCAAAAAAGAACTGCAGGAAGACGCCGACAAATACGGCGATGTGCGCCGCTCTCCGATCGTCAAGCGCGATGCCGCCCAGGCGATCGAGGAAACCGCGTTGATCACCGCCGAACCCTTGACCGTGGTGTTGAGCAAGAAAGGCCTGGTACGTTCCGCCAAGGGGCATGAAGTCGATCCCGTAACTATGGGTTACAAGGCCGGGGACAGTTACCATGCCAGCGCCAAGGGTAAGAGCAACCAGTTGGTGATTTTCATGGATTCCACCGGCCGCACCTACAGCACTCCCGCGCATACCTTGCCCTCGGCCCGCGGCCACGGCGAACCCATTGCCGCCCGCTTCAAGCCGCCGGCGGGCGCCAGTTTCGTGGGCGTGATGATGGGCGCGCCGGAGGACCTGTTTTTGGTGGCCAGCGATGCCGGCTATGGATTCGCCTGTAAACTGGAAGACATGATCACGCGCAATAAAAACGGTAAGTCATTGCTTAATGTGCCGAAGGATGCCAGCGCGGTGGCGCCGGTGAAGATTTATGACTACGAGTCCGACTGGATAGCCGCCACCAGCAGTGACGGCAATATGCTGGTGTTCCCACTGCAGGAATTGCCCGCCATGAACAAGGGCAAGGGCAACAAGATAATCGGTCTGCCGCCCGCCAAAGGCGGCAAGCGGGAAACCATGTCCGCGGTGGTTTCAATTCCCTCGGGGGAAAGTATTAATGTGTTTGCCGGAAATCGGACATTGGAGATGGATGATCCGCAACTGGAAGAACACGTGGGTGAGCGCGGCCAGCGCGGCCTGAAACTGAAGAAGGGCTATCGGCAGGTGGAGCGCATGGAAGTGATACTGAGGCCGGAAGAAGGGGCCGCGGAATAGGGCAGGCAACTTATTGCCGGACGCCGGGGTCAAACCGGGAGCACTTGAAAGTACCAACCACGGCCCCTATGCTGCAGTGGTAACCGTTTAACCTTCGGAGTCGTATCATGAAACGGGTTTTTCTCTTTATCGTCACCAATCTGGCCGTCATCTTCGTGCTTAATATCGCCCTGTCTTTGTTGGGTATTCAAGGGTATTTTGATAACACAGGCACGAACCTGGATCTGCAGAACCTGTTGATCATTGCCGCACTGATGGGTTTTTCCGGCTCGCTGATTTCGCTGGCGATTTCCAAGTGGTCCGCCAAGCGCATGACCGGGGCGCATGTTATTGACCAACCGAAAAATGAATCAGAAGCCTGGTTGCTGGCAACCGTGAAACGTCAGGCGCAGGAAGCCGGTATCGGTATGCCGGAAGTGGCCATCTATGACGCGCCCGATGTCAACGCCTTTGCCACGGGCGCCTCCCGCAACAACGCGCTGGTCGCGGTCAGCAGCGGTTTGCTGGTGCGCATGACCCGTGACGAAGCGGAAGCGGTGCTGGGACACGAAATCACCCATGTCGCCAATGGCGATATGATCACTCTCGCGTTGATTCAGGGGGTGGTGAATACTTTTGTGTTTTTCCTGTCCCGGGTGATCGGTCATCTGGTGGACCGCGTGGTATTCAAAACCGAACGCGGTCATGGCCCGGCGTTCTGGATCACCACCATAGTTGCGCAACTGGTGCTTGGTATCCTGGCCAGTATGATCGTGATGTGGTTCAGCCGGCAGCGTGAATTCCGCGCCGATCAAGGCGGCGCCCGGTTGAGTAACAGAGGTAAGATGATCGCCGCGTTGGAACGTCTGCAACAGTCCGTGGGACAACCCCATTTGCCCGATCAGATGGCCGCATTCGGCATCTCCGGGGCCAAGGCCCTGGGCATCCAGCGCCTGTTCATGTCGCATCCGCCCCTGGAAGAACGCATCGCCGCGCTGCGCAATGCCTGATTGCGCGCGCTTCGATACCTCTCAGTCTTCATCCTTGGCATTGAAGTCATAGGCCAGTTCCGCGTTGGGCGGCTGTAAATAATTTCCCTGGATGAAGTTGACGCCGAATTGCCAGAGCAGGGCGAGGGTGTTGGGGTCCTGCACGTGGGAGGCGATGGTTTTGCGCCGTTCCGCGGTACCGCGCTCGGCGATGGTTTTTACCAGATCGCGCTTGCTGTCTTCCGCCAGCATGGCGGAAATCAGCGCGCCGGAGATCTTGAGGTAAGAAGCGTCAAGATGATTCAGGTAGCTGAGATTGTCCGACTCCGCGCCCACATGATCGACCGCGAACAGGCAGTGCAGCTGTTTCAGGCCGCTGACAAAGGTCTTGGTTTCTTTCAGGCTCGCCAGCACATAAGGCTCACTGGCCTCGAACACCATACAGTCGCCGTGCAAGCGCGCCGCTTTCAGCAGCTTGCTGATCCATACCAGCAGGGTCGGATCTTTGAGCGAATCCTGGGATAGCTTGATGAAGAAACGCAGATCCGTGTTGACGCTGCGCTTTTTCACCAACACCTTGGCGCATTGACGAATCACCCAGCGGTCGATTTCGCGCATCAGTCCGGCTTGTTCCGCCGGTACCAGAAATTCGACCGGCGGAATTTCCTTGCCGTTGCTGTTTTTCAACCGCAACAGCACTTCATATTTTTCGCCGGGCTCGGCGTGCAGACTGACGATGGGTTGAAAGGCCAAATGAAACGAGTCTTTCTGCAAAGCGGCGCGCACGGTCTGAATCCATTTGCGGTCTTCCTCGTTCTTGGCCATTTCATCTTCGGCGGAATGCAAATGAACGCGATTGCCGCCGTCTTTGTGGGCCTTGCGGCATGCCATATCCAGATAGTTAAGCACATTCTTGGTGGTCGTGGATTGTTCCGTCAGCCGATAAATGCCAATACTGCAAGTGGAGGTGATGGACTGCGACTCGACCTGGAAAATATGATTTTCCGCTGCCTTTCTTATCGCGTCGGCGATTTTCTGTACGGCGGCGAGGTCTTTCTGTTGATAAATGATGGTAAAAATGTCGCCCGCATAACGAGCCGCCAGGTCCTGGGGTCCCACGCATTTTTTCAGCACCGTAGCGAAATCGCTCAACAGTAAGTCCGATGCCGCGGGTCCCAGGGATTCCTGCAGTTTTTTAAACTGATCCAGCTCTATTTGCATCAAGGCGCAATTACTGGCTTTGTGTTCCATGAAGGCTTTCTGGATTTTCTCCAGCTCTTCCATGAAGTAATTGCGATTGTACAGGCCCGTCACCAAGTCCTGGCGCTTGAGCGCGTCCAGTTCTTTCTGCAATTCGGCGCTGCCTTCGTTGGCCGTATTGCGAATGATGATCTGGGTGCATTGTTCGCCTTCGATGGCGGCGGCGGCGAATTCCATTTTCGCGGAAAATGTGCTGCCGGCCGCGGTCACGGCTTTGAATTCAAAAGCATGTTCCGGGTTTTCGCCCTTACCCAACTGCTTGAGGATTTCTTTGAAACTTTTCTGGTCTTCAGCGGAAATCATGTCCATGATGGGTACGCTTTCCACGTCTTCCGGATGCGCATAACCGAACATTTCAAGATAGGAACTGTTCACGTAAATATGCATGCCCTCATGCAAATAGGCGATGGCGTCACGGGAGCTTTCCATCAGCGCGCGGTTACGCTTTTCGCTTTCCATGAACATAATATTCGCCTGACGATGCCGGCGGCGTTCCCGGAGATCGCCAAGTTCCCGGGTGATGGTGAGCAGCAGTAGTTTCTGGCTGGTTTCCGGTACCACATCCCGGGCGCCGGCTTCCATCATCTGGGTGGCCAGTTTGTCATCGTATTGCGGTACCGTGACCACCACGGGCACGTCCTTGCCGGTTTTCGCGATATATTCCAGGGCTTGCTGAGCGCTGATCGTGGGCGTTTTGACCGCGCACAGCACCAGATCGAACACCTGGTTCTTGAAGGCTTCCTGCAGCTCTTCCAGGGTTTCGATATGCGTGGCACGCACCGGATAGCCCGCATTGCGCATCATGCCGGCCAGGGTCTCAGACTCGTTGGCGGAGCCGCGTATCGTTATCAGTCTTACGACATTATCTTTTTCCACGTGTGCCAGCACCTTTCGCCGTGAGTACGCCTGTTAGAGGGATTTCCAGATGTTATTGAACTTTTCCAGGGGCGAGTCACTCTGGTTATCGTCGTGACCCGGTTCGACTTTACCCGAAATCACTTCCTTGAATTCGTACTGGGTGATGGATCCGGTGGAGTCGATGATGGCCGATAATTTTATCGGTGTGTCCTTGCCGTGGTAGTACAGCTTCAAACTGCGGGTGGCGTCGATCAAGGACGGTACCACCAGGGTTTCCGGTTGCCGCAACGCCTTGATTGCCGGAAGAATGATGGCGCGCTGGATGTCTCCGGTTTCCTTGCCTTTCAATTTGCTGCGTACCCCGGCCGCCATGCCGTAGGGTCCGAGTTTTTCCACACCCATTTCAAGTTTTTCGTTGGCGGAGTTTTTTATCCAGCGAATGACGCCGATGCTCCAGTGATTGATGCCGGCAATCACCATATTGCGCACCGCGACCAGATCACCCACATGCACGTTGAGTGGCGGTTTCTTGCCTTCCCAGGGAATCCACACCAGGCGATAGCCGGTGGCGCTCTCGTCGACGCTGGCGCAGATATGGACTTCATAATTTTTAGTGCCTTGTGCGGCTTCGCTTTGTGCTCGATAGGAACCTACCACGGCAGGGCTGTCGAAGTCGATATTGTAGTCTTGTTCCTGGCTGGCGATGGTGTACGAGGGATTCCAGATATCGATATTGGCGGAGCCGGCGGTTCCGGATTTATAGCGGGAACGCACTTCGAAAATACCTGATTCCGTGGGTCGGAACACATCCTTGGCGCCCTGTTTTTTCAAATCCGCGGTCAGCTCGCCTTCCATGAGAAAGTGGTGCACCGTGGTCAGACCGATGAGTACTTCAACATTGTTCTGGCCGTGGGAGCGTGTGAAATGACGCTTCGAGCCGCCGCTCCAGGTCACCAGCAACTGATGCAGGGTGTGTGGTGACAACGCGCCAAAGGCGACGGTGTCCACAGCGCTGCTCAAGCGCGTGTAGTGATCGGCCGTGTCATGAATATGCTGCAGCATCTTGCCGGTGTCAATGAGGCGGAGAGCAGGCAGATTAGCGGTGCTGTTGTTGACGAAATAGTCCGGCGGCGCGTCTTGTGTCAGATCCACGCAATACAAACCGTCCTGGGCAGCGGCATTGGTCACCGGGACGATCATGGCGTATTTGACCCAGTCCAACAGCAAGGTGTTGGTTTTGACAATGTCGGATTGGCGCATGCGGTTGGGGTTGATGGCTTTCAACAGTAAAATGCGTTTGTATATCTGCTCGATGCTGGAGCCGGTATCCCGCAGTTCGCCCAGATGCAGTTTGTGAGTTTCCGCATAGTGATAAAGACGGTTGAGTTGCGCCCAGATATGCGGCGGTGTCTGCATATAGACCATGTAGGAACGCAACAGCACATTGCCGAGATGTTCGCAGCACCGGTGCAAGGCGACGTGAAAGGTGTGGCGGTCGATCTTGGAAGTCTTGCCGTTGATGCGGTCCTCGACAATGATTTTGTAGCCGAGTGCAAGCTCGCACTCCAGCTCGCGCGCTAGAACCGCGACTTGCTGTTTCTTGACCGACAACGGAAATGGCAAGCCCAGATAGTGCTTGATCAACGCCTGGTAGATAAATTCACCCGGCTCCAGGCACATTTCCAGTATTTTAAAGCGATCGTGGTCGGCGATCTCGATTCGATTAAGATCGCGCAACAAACCGAAATACAGACGCGCGCATTCGCCGGTATTGGCGCGCGGTAATTGCTCCAGCCATTTCTCGATGATCTTGGGACGCGTTTCTACGGAATGCGTCTTCGCCGATTGCCGAGTAGGCAGGTGTAAAGAAATGCTGTGTCTGTCAGCCACGGTGTCCTGATCCGAGTTCTCACGCCCATGGCGTGTGCTATGGGTAAGGTAACGAGCCATAAAATTCTTATGTTACAGCTAGATATATCGACTTAGGCGGGCCAGGCTTTAGATGCGGGGGAAGCATTAGTATGGAATGGGTAAAGCGTCTTGTGGGGTTGGCCCGGGATATCCCGGACAAACTTGGGTAATAGGTAACCGGGCACCAGGGAGGCCAGGGCGTGGTAGATGGCGCCGGCGACCGCGTCCGTCACCTGAAAATGGCCCGCACCGTGTACTTTGTCCAGTTGGTGCAGGTAGTACGGCAGGATCCCCAGGTCAAACAGCGATGCGCTCAGTTGCGCCAATGTGGTGGCGTCATCATTGATTCTTTTAAGTAGAACCGATTGATTCAACAGGAAAAATCCTGCATCCCGCAACTCCTGGAAGGGGCCGCGCTCAAGCGCCGTCAGTTCCCGCGGATGATTGACATGCACCACCATGACCTTGGCCAAGGGGCTGTGCCGGAAAATATCGAGAAACCGGTTGCCGATGCGGTCGGGAATGATGGTGGGAATACGGGTATGAACGCGTAAGGTCGTCAGGTGCGGCACGCTGTGCAGCTCCGCTAATAAGTGTTGCAAACGATTGTCGCTTAACGTCAGAGGATCGCCGCCGCTTAAAATTACCTCTTTAATAGAGGTGTCATCGTGCAGGTAGCGTAACAGCGCCGCCGTATCGTTGCCACGGGTGGCGGCGTCGCCGTAGGGGTAATGTCTGCGGAAACAATACCGGCAATGCACGGCGCAGGCGCCGGTGGTAACCAGCAGCACGCGGCCATGGTATTTGTGCAGCAGGCCCGGTTGCCGCAGTGCTGCCGTGTCGCCCACCGGGTCCCGGTGAAAATCCGCCACCGGGATATTTTCCACGGCACTGGCCAGGACTTGCAGGAGTAAGGGATCTTCGGGATTGCCGGGTTCCATGCGGTTGATAAAGGCCCGGGGGACGCGCATGGTGAAACCGGAATCGGCCAGCAAGGGTGGCTGCAACCGGGCCGGGTCCAGGTGCAGAATGCGGCACAACTCCCGGCCATCGGTGACGACATCCGCCATTTGTTGCTGCCAGCCGGGGTTTTGGGTGTGCAAAGGCATCATAGTGTGCGGTATGATACGCACTTTCACCACGGTGTGTTCGATTTTTTAGCGGGGCAGGGTTCCCCAAAGACAGGAATTACATGGCTAACTACGGTACTAATGATCTGAGAAACGGGTTGAAAATCATGCTTGATGGCGACCCCTACAATATTGTCGAGTGCGAATTCGTCAAACCCGGCAAAGGCCAGGCGTTCACCCGCGTCAAGATTCGCAATTTGAAAACCGGGCGCGTGGTCGACCGTACCCTTAAATCCGGCGAATCCGTGGAAGGCGCCGACGTCGTGGATACGGACATGCAGTATCTCTACAACGACGGCGAGCACTATCATTTCATGCATGCCACCACCTTCGAACAAGTCGGCGCGGACGACGCCGCCGTGGGTGACGCCTCGCAGTGGATCAAGGAACAGGACATGTGCGTGGTCACTCTGTACAACGGCAATCCCATCGCTGTGACGCCGCCCAATTTCGTGGTACTGCAGATTACCGAGACCGACCCCGGCGTGCGCGGCGACACCGCCAGCGGCGGCGGCAAGCCCGCGAAGCTGGAAACCGGCGCGGTGGTGCGCGTCCCCTTGTTCATCGAATCCGGCGAATACATCAAAGTCGATACCCGTACCGGCGAATACGTCTCGCGCGCCAAGGAATAAGCACGCCGTAGGGCCTGAGCGGCATGAACGCATCCACCTGGGAACCGACGGCCGACCTGGAAGCACTGCACACCCGAGCACGCATCATGCGCCTGATGCGTGCTTTTTTTTCCGTTCGGGAATGCCTGGAAGTGGAAACGCCGCTGTTGTCCCAGGCCGGAACCACCGATCCCAATATCGAAAGTTACCGCGTACCGGTCGGCGCGGCGCAGCGATTTCTCATTACCTCCCCGGAATTTCATATGAAACGCCTGCTGGCGGCGGGCAGTGGCTCCATCTTTCAAATCGCCCGGGTGTTTCGCGACCGCGAACGGGGTCGCTGGCACAATCCGGAATTCACGATGCTGGAATGGTATCGCGTGGGCTATGACGATCACCAATTGATGGCGGAAGTCGAAGAACTGTTGCGTAGCGTATTGGGCGCCTGGCGTGATCCCGGACCCGGCCGAAAACTACGCTACCAGGATTTGTTCATGCAGTACCTGCAACTCGATCCCCTGCAGGCGAGTTTTGACGAGCTGCATCAGGCATGGATCCGCACCGAAGGCGAGGTGCAAGGCCTGGTGGCAGGTGATCGGGATGCGTTATTGGACTTGTTGTTCGGCGCGTTGCTGCAACCCCGGCTCAAAGGGCAGGGCCTGGTGTTTGTGCATGATTTTCCAGCGTCCCAGGCTTCGCTGGCCCGGCTACGCGCGGATGATGCGCGCGTGGCGCAACGCTTCGAGGTCTTTGTCGACGGCGTAGAGTTGGGCAATGGATTTTGCGAACTGACGGATGCGGTGGAACAACGGCAACGCTTCGAACGCGATTTACAACGCCGCGCGGCGGCCGGGCAAGCCGCCGTGTCTATGGATAGCCACCTGGTGGCGGCCCTGGCGCATGGCTTGCCGCCCTGTGCCGGCGTTGCCATCGGTATCGATCGCCTGTGCATGCTGGCGGGGGAGTACGCGCACATCGATCAGGTTTTGCCGTTCCCCTGGGAGTGCGCCTAGCCGGGTTCAGTCAACGTCTTCTTTTTTCTGTTGCTTGCTTTGTTGCTGCCATTGCTCATAACAGTGGATGCCGCAGAAATGGTACACATAGTCGTCCGACTCCATGCTCTGGGCGGCGGTACTGGGAATTTCCTCCAGACAAATATCACAGGCGATGAGTTCTGGCACCTCGGGTTTGAGTTTGTCGGTCATGACACACATCCTTCCTCACAGTGGCTTATTTCCAGTATAGTCCAATGCCCTGGGGGAAATGAGCGCAATATCCCGGATTTACCTCATGCTTTAAAAAATTGTTCAGGCGACGGTGCGCGCCATTAATTGCCCCATACGCACCGATTTATCCGCAGCGATCTCGCTAACCCATTGAATTTTACCGGGTTCAAACAACAGAATAACCGTGGAACCCATATTGAAACGGCCCATTTCCTGGCCTTGCTGCAGGGTGATGGGCGTTTTATCCCCGTAGTCCCATTGATGGCTGCGCAGGGGGTCGGGACCGTGCACGTTTTCCGCCCACACGGTATCGATTTGCGAGACATTCAACGCCCCCACCAGCACCATGGCCAGTTTTCCCAGAGCGGTATCAAACATCGCCACCACCCGTTCATTGCGCGCGAACAATGCGGGAATGCGCCGGGTGGTAGCGGCATTGACGCTGAACAGTCTGCCCGGGATGTGGCGCATGTGGGTCAGCGTGCCGGCGATCGGCATATGAATACGGTGATAATCCTTGGGTGACAGGTAAATCGTGCAAAAAGCCCCATTTTCAAAGGCCTGCCAGTCCGAGGTTGCGCTGCCCAACAGTTGCGCCGCCGTATAACCATGGCCTTTAGCCTGAAAAATCCTGCCCCGTTCGATGGGTCCCCGTTGGCTGATGGCGCCGTCCACGGGTGACACGATGGCGCCGGGTTCCCGCGCCAACGGTCGGGCGTCGGCTTTCAGGGCACGGGTGAAGAAGCTGTTAAAATCCGGGAAATTCTCGATATTCTGTTCCACTGCCACGGACATGTCCACGCCATAGGTTTTGATAAACCAGTTGATCAGCCAGTTTTTCCACGCCCGGTTGCGGCTGCGCGTGAGCAGGAAGAACAGTTTCGAAATGGCATGGGTGGGTAAAAAATACTGGGGGATGACTTTTAAATAATCAATTAGCATCGGGACCTTCGAATTTTGGCCACTCACCGTACGGCGGGTGCAGATAAAAGCGGCATCTTATGCTATTAAATACACGCTGTCATTAATCGCCGTTGATTTCCCGCCCTGACGGGAAACACGTATACTGCCTGCACCGCTGACCGGCAGTTGAAACAACCATAATGAAGGGGCAACCATGGGGATATTTCGCGACGAGCCGCTGTTCGATCACGGGCAAGGTGAAACCATCGGTATTTTAATGCTGAATCTGGGGACCCCCGATGCGCCCACGGCGCACGCAGTGCGCTCCTACCTGAAACAATTTCTGGCGGACCCGCGCATCGTCGATATGCCGCGCCTGCTATGGTGGTTCATCCTCAACGGCGTCATTCTCAATATTCGGCCGCATAAGGCCGCCCATGCTTATCAGCAAATCTGGACCGAGCAAGGCTCGCCCTTATATACCAATTCCCTGGCGCTGGCGCGTAAAGTTCAGGAACGCCTGGACAAGGACCTGCGCTTTCCCGTGCAGGTGCAACTGGCCATGCGTTATGGCCGACCCTCCATCAGCCAGGGATTGGAACGGCTCAAGGAAGCCGGCGCGCGCCATGTTCTGGTGCTGCCTCTGTATCCCCAATATTCCGCCACCACCACGGCCTCGACCTTCGATGCCATCGCCGATGAACTGAAACGCTGGCGCTGGATTCCGGAACTGCGCTTCATCAACCAGTACCATGACCATGAGCTGTATATCTCCGCCTTGGCGGACAGCGTGTCCACGCCCTGGACCCAATGGGGACAACCGGACAAATTGCTGTTTTCCTTTCACGGTATTCCCAAACGCTACCATCTGGCCGGTGATCCCTATTATTGCCATTGCCGTAAAACAGCGCGCCTGGTGGCGGAGCGACTGCACCTGAAAGACGGCGAATGGGATGTGAGTTTTCAATCATTGTTCGGCCGCGAAGAATGGCTGCCGCCGTACACCCAACCCACCATTGAAAAATGGGCGCAGCAGGGCATCGGCAAAGTGGATGTGATCTGCCCCGGCTTCTCCGCCGACTGTCTGGAAACCCTGGAAGAAATCGCCCAGGGCGTACAACAGGTTTTTATGGAGAAGGGCGGCAAGAGCTTCAACTATATTCCCGCGCTGAACGATGCGGACACCCATGTCGACCTCATGCTGGCGCTGATCCGGCAGCATATCCAGGGCTGGTCTTGTGCCGACCCCGAATATGCCGGTTACTCCGCCGAAGAGCAGGCGGCACGCAAACAGCGCGCTATGCAGGCGGGGGCTACGCGATGAAAATAACGTATTATGTGTTTTTTTAATCTTGCCTTCCCTTGCAGTTTTCGGAGTCCTTTTCAATAGGCTTGCTGTGTACTGATAAATAATACTTATTTATCAGTAAGGTGCCACATCCTTTAAATCTCTGTTGCAGTTTTCCTCGGTATATCAACCCACAAATTGCGGTTAAACAAATTCGATTAAATTACTTCTCTAAACCTTACTCCGCGTGATATTTATTACCCTTCTATAAATTGTGACTAATAACAAAGACAAGTAGTCAACTATAACTGGGATGCATCATGGGGGAGAACGCAGCGGGAGTACGCTATGGGTTCGTTGTTGCGGGGCAAAGCCCCTGTGGAGTCCTCAAAGTTTCAGGTTAGCTTGTTAAAACTGGCCGCGACTGTTCTTCTAATTCTGAGTTTATCCCCACTTTCTCCTATCCGCGGCGCCAGTAGTCAATTACTGCTCAGCCCCTTCGCCAATCGCAGCGCCGCGATACCAGTGGACGGCGAGACGGTGGCCGGCGATCTGTTCATACTGGTACAACCGGAAACGCAAATCAGTCGTGTCGAATTTTTTGTCGATGATCCCCAGATGGTGGGTGGTCCATACCGGGTCGATAACAAGGCGCCCTTCGACCTTGCCGGCGGCAGCGTTAATGGTGCTACTCCCTTTGATTCCACATCTCTTGCAGACGGTACGCATACCATTACCGCAGTCGTTGATCTGGTTATCGGTATTACGGAAGTAGTGCATGGTGATATTGTCGTCGCCAACCATGCGCCCCTGTTGACGCTGGATCGCACCGTCCTGGTCATTAATACCCAGTTAGATGGTGCACCGGTCAGTCGCGGTGTGAATCTGGATACCAGCGATGCCTCGATAACGGATTTTGAAGTTAAAGTTCTTGCCCCCTGGCTTGCGGTCCAACCGTCCACCGGTTCGTCACCCCAGGGTATCTCTTTCACCGTCGACCCCACCGGGCTACCGGCAGGCACTTACAGCACCACGGTAAGTATCTCAACCGCCGGCTATCTTACCGCCCGCTTACCTGTCATTGTCAACGTCAATGATCCGGCTGATAACACCGCCTTGGTATTCAGCATCCTTGCCAACCGGGATGATCCACTGCCGCTGGATCAGGAAGTTGTAGCCGGTAATCAGTATATTTTCACGACATCCGAACTCAATGTTGTCAAAGCGGAGTTCTTCTTGGATGATCCTCTGGCCCAGGGGGCGCCTTTGCGTTCGGACAATGGCGCGCCTTTTGACTTAGCCGGCGGCAATGCCGTCAGCGCCAACGCCTTCGATACCACGGCATGGACCGAAGGCGATCATATCCTCAGCGCGCGCTTGGAACTTGACACAGGCGAACTGCGCCTAGTGCATGCCAACATAGCGGTGGGCAACACCTTGCCGATGCTGATGTTCGATAAGACTTCCCTGGTATTTTCCTTGACCGAAGGCGAGATTCCTCCCGATCAGGTGCTGGTACTGGGGACCAGCGATGGCAATTCCGCATCCTATCAAATCAAGACCGATATACCCTGGTTGGCGCTTATTCCCACCGGCGGCGCCACACCGGAAACCGTGATTGCCTCAGTGGAGGCCTCTTCGTTAACGCCGGGAAATTACAGTGGGCATTTGTTCGCAACCGCCGAC